>JAJPJF010000153.1 GCA_021324415.1 Nostocales cyanobacterium Centralia_MAG_434 | reverse complement strand
ATTACAGTAGGCACGGATTTTATATCCAATTTGAAGCTCCAAAGCTCGAACTTTCATGATTACAACCTTATTAAGGGACAAAACCGCTCGTGAGACGGGAGCATCAATTTAACTCCATGCACTCGTAACTGAGTTGCTGTTTTTTCTTCAGTTTCATGCCGAACAAGCATCTTTATAATGCTTGAACTATTTAGGCAAAGAAAGTATGTTAGTAAATTTCACTTACTTAATTGCATAAACTTTTTCTTTCTTATACTATAGCAGTCCTAAGTCATTAGTGATTTTTTTTCTGTCTGCTGACTTTTTAAAGCTAGTAATCAAAATTCAACTTAGTAGAATTCATTTTTATTGGTGTTCAAACGTTCTTAGTTTTTATATGGAAATCTATTTCCAAGTCAGTATGCGTATCGTGACAGGCCCCATTCCCTTTCCCTACTCTCTAATCCCTACTCACAACTCACAACTCAGAAGTCATAAAACATCACATTAACCTTCTGCCTGTAAGAGACGCCTGTTATCTATACTTAGCTATAAATGGTTGACATAACTTTATATAACGGTTTTTGCAACTATTTTCTGATAATTACTGGCTATGTCATACTAATATGTGAGAGTTAATTCGGTGACCGCGTTTGTTTTTAGTATTGACGGAGTTTTTCCTTTTGGTATTTACAGACTTTTCTCCGAAACTTAAATCTCTACACCTCATGATTTCGGAGACAAATTATGTCAGTTTATGTAGGTAATCTTTCTTATGAAGTTACGGAAGATAGTTTGAATGCGGTTTTTGCTGAATATGGTTCTGTCAAGCGGGTTCAGCTACCTACTGACCGTGAAACAGGCCGTGGCCGTGGGTTTGGTTTTGTGGAAATGAGTACAGATGCAGAAGAAACAGCTGCAATTGAAGCACTTGATGGTGCTGAGTGGATGGGACGTGACCTAAAAGTTAATAAGGCTAAACCTAAAGAAGACAGAGGTTCATTTGGTGGTGGTCGCTTAAGCTACGGCGGACGTAAACGCTACTAAGCTTGAGCGATTTAGCTGTTGAAGTTAATTTATCAATCTAGCACATGAATTGCATTTAGTACTGGCTTAGGCAGAAATGCTTGAGCTTTTTTAACGTAGCGCTATTCATCCCTACCTTCAGCGAAGCAAGGTAGGGATGAATAGCGGGAAAATGCGAAAACTTCGCTAAATCGGGGTGCCTTGGCTATGAGCAGTTCAATCAGTTCTTCATCGTTTGGCTGAAGTGATTCTTGTTTCCGCAGCACTAACTATGCGGCACGACGCGGCATCAGACAAAGTTTCTCCGGTAGAGCAACTTTTGGTAAGCGATACGTGAGTGCAAAGCACACGCTTCGCGAACGCACTACTGATTCCAAAATGGGATACTCTCACTGATTTCAACTTCTCTTGTACCTAATACAGAAAAACCTGCCCCTTGTCCTCCTTGTCCCCCTTCCCTTCCCCTGTCCTCAGATTGCGCACTTTTCTCCACGCCGCTGGATCATTTCTGCTACTAAACCTGTCCAACCAGTTTGATGACTAGCACCCAAACCAGCACCATTGTCTCCATGGAAGTACTCGTGGAAAAGAATGAAGTCACGCCAATGGGGATTTGTTTGAAAAATCTCCATATCGCCAAACACAGGTCTTTTACCAGATGAGTTTTTCAGGAAAATCTGACTAAGCCTCGTAGACAATTCAATAGCGACTTCCAGCAGGGTCATTTGCTTACCAGAACCTGTAGGACATTCCACTTTAAACCCGTCACCCATGTAATGATGGAACCTTTGGAGTGACTCAATAATTAAGTAATTCATCGGAAACCAAATTGGACCCCGCCAGTTAGAGTTACCACCAAACAAACCAGTGGTGGATTCAGCAGGCTCATAATCCACTTTATACTCCTGACCATTTACCCTCACAACATAGGGATGTTCGCCATGAAATTTAGAAACTGAGCGGATACCATAGGGACTCAAGAATTCTTTTTCATCTAACATTTTTTCTAGAAGGCGACGTAACTTGTTGGCATTGGTGATTGCTAGCAGTCTGCGATCGCCCACCCCCATCCTTTGCATACAAGCTATTCCCGATGTCAGATCGGGTCGGTGTTGGATAAACCACTCTGTCCGTTGCTTAAACGCAGGTAGCTTCTCTAAGATTTCTGGCTCTAGCGTACCCACTGCAAACAACGGTGCTAATCCCACCACTGACCGCACCTTCATTGGGCAATGATGACCATCGGGAAAATGCAGCACATCGTAGTAAAAGCCATCAGTTTCGTCCCACAAAGCAATATCATTTTTTCCAATACCATCCATGGCACTAGATATGCGCAGAAAATGCTCAAAGAATTTACTCGCAATATCTTCATAAGTGGAATCATACGAAGCCAGTTCTAGAGCAATTGTCAGCATATTGATACAGTACATAGCCATCCAACTGGTTCCATCAGCTTGTTCCAGATAACCACCTGTAGGTAATTCTGCACTCCGATCAAATACGCCTATATTGTCTAAACCAAGAAAACCACCTTGAAAAACATTCTTGCCCTCAATATCTTTGCGATTTACCCACCATGTGAAATTGAGCAGTAATTTCTGAAATACGCGTTCCAGAAATTGCCGATCTGCGTGACCGTACATCTTTTGCTCTATGTTATAAACACGCCAAGCTGCCCAAGCATGAACTGGAGGATTGACATCACTCAATGCCCATTCATAAGCTGGAAGTTGACCATTCGGATGCATGTACCATTCTCGTGTGAAGCGAGTCAGTTGCCGCTTAGCAAAATCTGGGTCAATCAGCGCAAGGGGGATCACGTGAAACGCCAAGTCCCAAGCAGCAAACCAAGGGTACTCCCATGAATCAGGCATGGAAAGCACATCATCATTAAATATGTGTAGCCAATCGGAGTTTCTGCCCTTGAGACGTGATTCTGGTGGCACAGGACCAGACGGATCGCCCTTTAACCAATCTTCTACCACATAGTAGTAAAATTGCTTGCACCATAACATACCAGCAAAAGCCTGTCGCTGTACATTGCGTTGATCTTCAGGTAGGGAAGCGGGACAAATGCGGTGGTAGAATTCATCAGCTTCTCGAATTCGGTCACTGAAAATACGCTCAAAATTCACCCCAAATGGTTCTGCTATATCAGGAGTATCACACAATCTTAACTGTATAGTTTTTGTTTCACCTGGAGCAATTGTTAATATATAATCAGCAGCAACCTTGGTACCAATTTTATTAGAATTGATTGCATCTTTTTGACCTTGAACTATATAATTATGGATGCCATCCTTGACATAAGGAGACGCATTATCGACTTTAAATAATCTTTGGAAATTCGTCTCATTTTCTGTAAATAGAAGTTCTTTAGGTTCTTTACAATATAGCCATCTGCTGCCTAGGCTTTCTTCATAAGCTTCAATGACACTGAAGTGATCATTAGATTGCAACACTTTCATAAAAGGTTTTTCGACATTAAGAAACCAAGACCAAGTATTGCGAAACCATAAGGTGGGCAACAGATGCAGCGTCTTCTCTTCTGGTCCCCGATTGATAATATTGACTTGAATTAAAATATCTTCTGGTGTGTTTTTGGCGTATTCAACAAATACATCAAAGTAGCGATCCTCTGCAAATACACCTGTATCAAGCAGTTCAAACTCAAAAGATTGACGACCTCTAGTGAGATTTTCTGCCACCAGTTGTTCATAAGGAAAAGCCGCTTGTGGGTATTTGTAAAGGCACTTCATGTAGGAATGGGTTGGGGTGTTGTCTAGATAAAAATAGTATTCTTTGACATCTTCCCCATGATTACCTTCATTGCCTGTTAACCCAAACATTCTTTCTTTAAGAATTGAGTCCTGACCATTCCAGAGTGCGATCGCAAAACACAATCTTTGATGATTATCAGAAATTCCCGCAATACCATCTTCACCCCAACGGTAAGCGCGGGAACGAGCATGATCGTGAGGAAAAAATTCCCAAGCATTACCAGTAGCACTATAGTCTTCACGAACAGTTCCCCATTGCCGTTCACTGAGATAAGAACCCCAGCGTTTCCAGTAAGCAGTGCGATCGCGATCAGCCTTTAATCTTGCTTCTTCAGCAGTCATAGTTTTCTCTTTTTTAATGATTATTCGTTAAGGTCGGGCATGGGGCATGCCCCATGCCCTTCTAGTAAGAAACTTCCTTGCGATCGCGCCAAAGCTTTCCACTTAGGCTTGGTGAAGCTTCAGTTGCAAGCCAGATAGCTGTGTCAGCACCTTGTTCGGGGGAACGAGGCGCGGAAGCACCACCCATATCTGTTCTCACCCAGCCAGGACAAATCGCGTTCACTGCAATTTCCTTTGCTTTTAAAGCATCAGCAAGCATGATTGTTGCACCATTCAAGGTCAGTTTAGACAAGCAATAACTGGGAACTTGAAAGGAAAGCCCGCTCAGTTCTCCGTAGCCACTGGAAACATTGATAATACGGGCTTGGAGTGCTTTTTCTAGTAGAGGTAAAAATGCTTGACTGATGCGAATCGGTCCAAAAACATTTGTGTTCATTGCCCGATCCAGCAATTCACGAGAAACTGTGAGAATATCTACGCCCTCATCAGGGTAAATACCAGCGTTGTTGATTAGTACATCTAGATGAGGAATTTCCTGAGATACATGTTGGACAGCGCGGTCAATACTTTGGTCATCAGCAACATCAAGTTCTACAACATGCACTTTTGAGTTTGTAGATGGCAATTTTCCGGCTGCTGCTTTCGCCTTATCAAGCGATCGCGCTGCCAGAATGACATCAAACCCAGATGCCAATAGTCCTTGACAAATAGCAAAACCAATTCCTCGGTTTCCGCCAGTAACAAGAGCATATTTTTGTTTAACCTGGGAATTCATCAGTACCCACCTCCCACGAGGATTGCAATTTTTTCGTAAGGTAGGCAAGACCCACCACCTACCCTTGTATCTCAGAACAAGTGGTAGATCATCACAGTTTCGTCATAAAATTAAGAATCAAAACTTTAGCCACCTACTGCTCTTGATAATTCCAAAGCAGTCCACCATCGACAAAAAAGGTGGAACCTGTAATGTAGTCAGCATCAGATGACGCTAAAAAGGCGACGACAGAAGCAACATCATTTGGTTCTCCCAACCGACCAAGCGGGATATTTTTCAGCACGTTGCCTAGCTTTTCTTTGTCTTCTACCAAACTTTTATTTATTGGTGTGTTGATTGCTCCCGGTGCAACATTATTGATCGTGATCCCCAAAGGTCCGAGTTCTATTGCTAAATTGCGCATCATCATTTTCACACCGCCTTTACTCGCACAGTAGGAGGTAAAGTGTGGAAAAGGCAGTTCTTCATGTACTGAGCTAATATTGATAATCTTGCCTGTCCGCTTAGTTTCTATGAGATGCTGAACGATGGCTTGTGTGGCAAAAAATACACCTTTGAGATTCACATTCAGTACATTGTCATAATCTTCTTCTGTGACTTCCCAAAAGGAAGCATTCTTTTCTAGACCTGCGTTGTTTACCAGGATATCTAGCTTGCCGAATTGTTGGATACCCTCAGCTACCATCCGACGGATATCGCTGACAATACCCAAATCTGCTTTCACAATCAAGCCTTTGCGTCCGGTGGCTTCGACTTTTGCTTTGGTTTCTTCTGCTCCTTGTGGGTGAGAGCGATAATCGATGATGACATCGGCACCTTCTTGGGCAAGACGGATGGCGATCGCTTGTCCGATCCCCTGGCTCCCACCTGTAACCAGCGCGACTTTTCCTTCAAGTTTCATGTTGATTTTCCTTGATTAGAAACTGTTTGAATTCGGAACAACTATCGAATACTCAAGACCTCTAAGGGTTGCAGCATGAGCAATTGCTTCATTAACATTATTTAAAGGGAAGACGTGAGTTTTTATTGTCTTTAAATCAAGAGTGCCAGCGGCGATCATACGCAATAAATCGTTGGGCACATGACGCGGATACATAAATGCACCTTTAACCGTCAACTCCTGGATCATGATGCGAAAGTAGGGTAAGGGAATCTCAGCTTCAACCCCACCAATGAAGACAGCAGTTCCACCAGGACGTAGAGCATTGATACAGGCAAGCACTGGCTCAGGGGTTTTAACTGAACCAAGACAGTCAAGCACAATGTCTGCACCATCAGCAGCCGCCTTGACTTTTTCAGTATCTTCAGCATTGCCTGCGACAGCCACACTGATAACTCGTTTTGGGTCAAGCTGAACTAGGGTATCCAGGGTTACTTGATGACGACCTACAGCTACAACTTTGCCAACACCCATTGCCAGAGACAACAACACAGCAGACGCTCCCATGCAACCCGTTGCACCGTTAACAATTAACGTCTGACCAGGACGGAGTTCACCACGTAGTAAACCACCATAAGCAATAGTCAAAAAGTTTAAGCTTGCTAAAGTTGTTGGCTCAACATCAGCGGCTTCTCCCAGTGGTGTTAGACATTCAGCAGGGTAACAAACTTTCTGAGCAAATGTGCCATCGCGCCACAACTGCTGTAGTGGTCCTGCATTCGGCGTTAATGCAGTGATTCCAATAAGAATCTTTTCGGGTTCAGCACCGTTAGTCTTGGTTGCCATATTGATGTCACAAAACACCTTCTGCCCTACATTTAATCCGAACACGTCATCAGCAACAGCTTCCACAACTCCAATAGCGCTGGGGCCAGGGATAAAAGGCAAAGGCATGACGTAGTAGTCTAACGTTCCTGAAACAATACCATTCATGAAATTGGGGACATGGGAAGCGAGTATGCTGACAATAGCTCCACCTGGTTTGAGGATAGGCTCAGCAACTTCTTCAACTTTGAGCGGCGTTCCCACTTTGTGTAATCGTGCAGCTTTCATATTTATTTTCCTCAACCAGTTTCCCAAAAGAGTCCCCTTCTTCTATAGACCCAGCTACAGGCTGAGTGCCATCTTATGGATTGGCTATTTATGCGATCACTTGACCAATTTCTTGGCGATTGTCTGTCACCAAGGTTACCTTACCTTTGAACTTTATTAGTATCCTCCCTGCGGAATAGGTAAATCTTCACTTCTTGCTTGACCAAAAACAGCTACAATCATTGTGATAGAGGATTTTAGGCGGTTAGCGACCTTACTATAGTGTTATAAAAAATGTATGCATCTTAAGAAATAATGTTTCTTGAGTGCCTCAGGAAAACATTTCAAAAAAATTGCCCTCTCTACCAAATGCAGAGAGAGCAGTGCCATGCCATTTCACTAAAGATATATACACCTGCTTTTCAGGTGATTTCGTAAACTCTTTCTAGAATCCGGAGGAAAAATATGCCTGTATGACCACAAAGATGCCTAGCTAACCTACAATCCTTCTAGTATTGACCGCAAGCTTAGTTAAGCATTACGTCAACTGATAATACTTAAGTTCCCAATCAATACAGCAAAATTCACAAGCATCAAATGTTCCCATCTGACAAACCTCAACTTGACCCTTATCCCCTGAGCCCCTATGTTGCTTGGGCAGGTAAGCGTAATCGTGATCCGATTTTGGAAGTGTTTAAGGAAAGACTACCGAAAAACGAAGGTGCTGTTTTAGAATTTGCTTCCGGTAGCGGGATGCATATCAACTATTTCGCTCCCTATTTTCAACACTTAAATTTTCAGCCCTCGGATGTAAACGAGGAGGTGTTTGAGAACATTCAGCAATTGACCCAACAAACAGGAGCAAAGAACGTCCAACCACCAATAAAGTTAGATCTCACTCAGCCAGGAACTTGGTCAGTTCTGAGTGAAAAAAAATTTGATGCCATCTTCTGTATCAACCTTTTTCAAGTTGCACCAATTGCTCTTGCTGATGGTATAATGGCATGCACAGAAAGTGTCTTGAATGACAGCGGCTTACTTTTCATTTACGGTCCATTTAAAGTGGAAGGCAAATACACAACACCATCCAATGAAGAATTTGGTGAAACCTTACTCTCTTATGGAGTGCCAGAATGGGGACTTAAGGATATAGCAGACATCACTAAAGCAGCACAGAAACATGGACTGGCTCTAAAAGACAAAATTGATATGCCGAGTAACAATTTTACACTTATTTACGGCTGGGCATAAATTTGGCTAGAGTCGGATCAGTTATCAAGGCATTTGTTCTTGATAACTGCTCATCATCGATTTCTGGGAATTTCAATAATGAATTCGGTTCCTAGTCCAACTTCTGAAACGCAGTGTAAGAGTCCACCATGCTTGTTAACAATTTGGTAGCTGATTGATAATCCCAGACCTGTACCTTTGCCAACAGGTTTTGTTGTAAAGAAAGGGTCAAATATCTGCTGACGTACCTTTTCAGTCATACCAGGACCGTTGTCAGTAATTCGGATCGCAATCCAGTTATTATCGATGATTTCGGTGCGAATCCAAATTTTACTGGGGTTATTTTTGATTTCTTCTAAAGTTCGTTGTTGATTGTATTCATCCAAGGCATCAATCCCATTGCTCAAAATATTCATAAATACTTGATTTAGTTGACTAGGGTAACAACTGATTAAAGGTAATTGTCCATACTCTCTAATCACTTCAATTGGTGGACAATTGTTTTTTGCCTTCAATCGATGCTGTAGAATCACTAAAGTACTATCAATGCCAGAATGAATATCCACATTTTTGACTTCTGACTCGTCAAGACGTGAAAAATTTCGCAGAGACTTCACGATCTCACTAATTCGCTCTGTTCCAACTCGCATAGAGTTGAGGAGGTTATTTAGATCTTCTTGGATAAAAGACAGATCAATGGCTTCTATTTTATTCTGAATCCCTGGATTTGGATTAGGATAATCATTCTGGTACATTTGTACAAGTTCTAGTAAATTGTGAAGATATTTGGTTGCGTAAAAAAGATTACCCTCAATAAAGCTAATAGGGTTATTGATTTCATGAGCAATACCAGCAACAAGTTGTCCTAAACTCGACATTTTCTCAGTCTGGATGAGTTGGAGTTGTGTCTGCTGTAGTTCATGCAAAGTTTGCTGTAATGCCACATTTATGTTGGAAAGCTTTTCTTCTGCTCTTCTACGTTGCAGAATTTCATTTGTCAACTCTTGAATTTTTTGATTGAGTAAAATGAAATTACTACTTGCTAAAGTGCGCTTTTTTAAGCGTAAAAGATTTAGTGCAGGTGATTCTTTAGACTTTGGTTGAATGACTGCTCCTTCACAACGACAAATTAATGTCTCTCCATCGTGGTTACGTAATGTTAATGAGCTAAACACCATTTGCCGACTTTTTGAACAACTTTGCAAATACTTGATAACTTGCTCAGGCGACTCGACTACAAAGTCGAACAACATTTTCCCCACTATTTCCTTTGAACTTCGCTCCAGCATTGTTGCTGCAGGACGATTTGTGGCTAAAATCTCGCCCTCACCTGTTATGAAAAGCAAAGGTTCTGGTAAAACTTGGGCGAGTTTAAGAAATTGTTCAGGAGTCATGTCCCTTTCCCAGTATGACCTGGGGAATTGTTGTGATTATCCGTAAAACTCTTAGTATTAACTACTGAATATTGCTTTTAGCCACCAAAATATTCCATACCAGAAGCCTCCTCTGCTTCCTCTGTTGGTTTCAAGTAGACTACAACTCTGCATCCTGGAGCACCTTCTGCAATAGTTTCTTGTAATTCTACTTTGGCATAACCCAGATTTTCCGCTGCTATAGAACCAAACACGTTGGAAGTCATCATACACATCGAAGGTCGATTCATGACTTTTTCCCCAAATGGACAAACTCGGTTACCAAGCACAATCTTGTCATCAGTTTGTTCAATGATGTAAAAGTCACCGTGGATACGTTTTTTTAAGTCAACAAAGACTTCAGCTATTTGCCCTTGAGAAAGATTAGATATCTGCAAAGCAGATTTATAGTCGTTGTCTATCTGCTTACCCATTGTTTGACCAACAATGCTAATAAATCCGGCGGCTTCTCTAAACCAACTACCTCCTGTAACGTACCTGATAATTCTCTAATTAAGGTACGAAAAAAGACATCTCTCTCTAAGGGAATACTGAGGTCAGCAATTGAGGTTTTATCACTAGGAAACTGAGTCATAGTAATTTTTTGCTAAATTAACTGAGTAAATGTTGAGCTATTGATGCAAAACTTAGTCTATCTTGTTACTGACGACAACACCTGAAAAGCTATATCAACGATCAACAATTATTCACTAGCAGAAGTTTATGTTTTTACATGAGCGGTATTTAGACTACATCCTACAATCACTCTGCACGAGATTCAATAGAACATTAACTTACTTGAAAACTACCTTGCATATTTGAAAAAAATTGCCCCCTCTAGCAAACCCAGAGAGAGCAGTACCATACCATTTCGCTAAAGTTAGCTATACACATGTTCTTAGGAAAATTCCGTAAACTTTCCCAAAACTGGGGAGATGAGAACTCAGGAGCTTAAGGTTAGTGCTTAGATTAACAAGGAGACCCTTCGTGTTTCCCACCGTACATGAAGGTGATGCATTTCCACTCTTTTTGTGAGGTTTTATGAAGCTATTTATCACTGCAATTGCTATCACTTCAACGCTTTTCGTGGCTCAAGGTTGTACATCACAAGTAAAATCTGGAAAAGCACTCCTTTCTGACTCTGCGATCGCCCAAGAAAATTCTCATGGGGCTCATGACATGGGTGAGTCAGAAATGCCGGGAATGAGCCACCATATGCATGGCTCTTTGGAGAGTGCAAATACAATTGCTAAACTCAGTATTCAGGGTAACGTCACTCCTAAAACTCCTGTACCTTTGGTGATTGATGTGCAGGACAAAAATGGAGATGCGATCGCTTCTTTTGATACCTTCCAGGAAAAGCTAATGCACCTGATTGTGGTGAGTGATGACCTTCAATTTTTCAATCACATTCACCCAACTTACAAAGGAAATGGACGCTTTGAAATTCAAGCTAATTTTCCGCAACCAGGACATTACACTCTTTTCAGCGATTACAAACCGACAGGAAAAGCAGAACAGGTTTCAGTACTAAAAGCACAAGTGCCTGGTCAACCTCCATTGACACAAAAAATTGATTGGATTCGTACTAAGACTTTTGGTGATACGAAAGCAGATTTGGCTTTCTCTCAACCAACTCTAAAAGCAGGTCAAGAAGTCATGTTAATTTTTCATTTGAATCAGGCTGACAACAATCAGCCAGTCAAAGATTTACAGCCTTATTTAGGTGAACTAGGACATTTAGTCATTCTCAAACAGACATCACCCTTGACAAGAACTGACTATATTCATGCTCATGCCATGAAAAATAGTCCTCCTGGACAAATTCATTTCATGACTTCTTTTCCTCAACCCGGTAACTATAAACTTTGGGGTCAATTCAATCGGAATGGCAGAATTGTCACTACTAACTTCTGGGTAAATGTGCATTAGCGAGTTTTAAGATGCTGGGACCATCCCCTAAATGGAATCAGTAGTGCGTTCGCGAAGCGTGTGCTTTGCACTCACTTGGCGAACGCACTACAAAATAAATCTGCCCAATTGGGATGCACCCCCTTGTCTTCTCGTTTCTTACGAATGAAATAGGATCGCTATAGTAACATAAATTAATATTAACTAATTATGTATTACATTTATTTTCTATTAAATCTAAGATTTAGCTATATCATAGGCTTCCTATAGCAAAACCATATATTTAATACAAAAATACTGCCTATTCGTTAAATCCATAAGATCTGATTTTTCGTATCTATATTGTTCAACCCAACTTGGAAGATTGATGCAACAAGCAGTCCAATTTAATAGAAGGAAGTTCTATTAAATTGGATTCACCACACTTACGCTCACTTATGCCCAACCAAGAACGAATAATCGTTGATTCTAGCTCCTCTTACTTAAAATCTTAGTCATATCCACACTCATAATGCTTGTTGGGGAAGAAGATAAAATGAAAGAACTAGAAGGATGGACTTTAGGAATTTTACTAAGTTTTGTTAGCGCTTTAATCTATGCAATATTTGTAGCATTGCCTGTGATGGTGTTATGGAATTTGTTACTTCCTGGTTTATTTGCATTTAAGCACATCTCCTTGATTGAGGCAGTAGAATTATCGCTGCTGACAAGATTTCTTATAGGAACAATAACCAATTCGATTATTAAATGATTGTATTGTCCTTCACTACTGTTTGCTCAAGCTTCTACCCTTGAAGTCACCAAATTTGGTTAAAGTATTAACTATGATGAAGTGGTAAGCAGTGGCAACAATGGGCTTTAACCTTGTATGGAACAACAACCGATTCAAGTTATTGGTGGCGGACTTGCTGGAACAGAGGCAGCATGGCAAATAGCTTCTGCTGGTATTCCAGTCATTTTGCATGAGATGCGTCCTAAACGCTTTAGTCCTGCTCATCATACGGAACATTTTGCAGAATTGGTGTGTAGTAATTCTTTTGGAGCCAAAGCAAGTGATCGTGCCACTGGTCTATTGCATGAGGAATTACGTCAACTTAGTTCCATCGTCATTACAAAAGCTGATGAACACATTGTTCCGGCTGGTGGGGCATTAGCAGTAGATCGAGGACAATTTAGCCAAGACTTGACAGAAACTTTAGGGAATCATCCCTTAATCGAAATCCGGCGAGAGGAAGTACGTATCATACCAGAAGGAATTGTCGTTTTAGCGACTGGTCCTTTGACTAGCCCTGACTTAGCAGAAGATTTGCGTCGCTTTACCGGGATGGAATATCTCAGCTTTTTTGATGCCGCTAGCCCAATTGTTGTAGGAGAATCAATTAACCGGGATATTGCTTTTTTGGCCTCTCGCTATGACAAGGGTGAAGCAGCTTATCTGAATTGCCCAATGAATAAACAGCAATACCTGCAGTTTTGGCAAGCACTTTGTGCAGCCGAACAGGTAGAATTGAAAGACTTCGAGCGTGATACAGCGAAATTTTTTGAAGCTTGTTTGCCAATTGAAGAGTTGGCACAGCGAGGGGAAGACACGATGCGTTATGGACCTCTCAAGCCAGTAGGCTTGAACCCTCCATCAGCTGAAGGTGAAGAAAAAAGCAGTCGTCCCTATGCTGTAGTTCAGTTGCGGCAAGAAGACAAAGCAGGTCAACTTTGGAATCTGGTAGGATTTCAAACCAACCTGCGTTGGAGCGAACAAAAGCGAGTTTTCCAGATGATACCTGGGTTGGAAAATGCTGAATTTGTTAGGCTAGGGGTGATGCACCGCAATACCTTTATCAATGCTCCCCAGTTGATGCTTCCTACCCTACAATTTAAGCAACGTCCAACTTTATTGGCTGCTGGGCAATTGATTGGAACAGAAGGCTACACAGCAGCAGCAGCAGGTGGTTGGTTAGCTGGTAGTAATGCAGCGCGCATAGCTTTAGGTCAAGAATCTTTGACACTGCCGCCCACAACGATGATGGGAGCACTATTTGAATTTATCAGTTCGGCTTCGCCTAAACACTTTCAACCCATGCCTCCCAATTTTGGGATTTTGCCGGATTTAGGTGAGAAAATCAAGAACAAACAGGAGCGTTACGGACGCTATCGCGATCGCGCTTTAACCGATCTCAGACAATTTGTCCTTGATCGGGGTATGGGGCATACGTAATCAATTCCTAACTCCTAACTCCCCACTCCCCCAACAACTTCAAGATTTTGCCTTTTTTTGGTCTTGAACTGTGTCCTCTTGAGTGGTTGCTATGCCATGGACACCCATTGCTGCAATCATGGCTCCGATAAATCCCCAGGTTCCATTGGCATATGCGTTCACTCGATGAGCTAAACTACGATGATAGGCAAGATTTAACTGGCGCTCATTAGATCTTCCTTCTCTCACTAACTTTTCTATATACCTTTCAGTTCTTCCTAGCTCTTCATAATCAGCGGTGAACGTGTAAATTGATGATCCCGCCAATATCAAACCTGGGATAACTAAAATAATTAAGAGAATTGCTCTGCTTGCACTCATACAACCTCATAAAACCTTGTGATGATATGGCATAGCCTCCGCTTCAAAGCTTTGTGGCTTTAGCGTGAGGTTAGTCATAAGGCGATATCTCTGTTGTTAATGCTGACATAGCAAAAAATTTGTATTAGTATCTGACGAACAAATTCGGCAGATCGTATTTTGGGTGGGTGAACTGGGAACAATATTCATGATGTTTGGTGTGATCGCTTTGCGAAACATTGCAACATGAGATTTTTCTTTTTGAAAAAACAGGGAAAATTTTCTTGTTTATCCGTTGTCCTTTGCTGTATTTTGTGTGTTTGGTTGGGATTAATCTTTGGCTTACCAAGCGATGCTGAGTCTACAAGTGCATCAAGTTCTGTTGAAAAGTTGCAGCAGCAGCAACAGGTGATCCATCTTCAGCATTCAGGCATCATTCAAGAGCGCGATCGCTTATCCAATTTGCAACACGCTGCACAAAACAACTTGAACGGCTTAAAGCAAAATTTGCAAACCACCAATACTCATCTTCAAGACAGTGAATTACGACTGCAGCTTGCCACTAAACACCTAACACACTTAATTGCTGACTTAGCAACTGCTCATGATTCTTACCGAAGACGTCAAACGGCAACAATTGCGCGACTGCGCTTTCTCCAACGTTCGCGCTTACATCAAGGGTGGGCAGTTTTGTTACAAAGCCAAAGCCTAAGTGATTTTTTAACTCGTCGTCATCAATTGAAGTTAGTTTATGAATCTGATCAGCAAGTTTTGTCAAAACTTATTAAGCAAGCAAATCAAATTACCAGGCAAAAAACAGCTGTTGAGCAGCAAAAAAATGAAATTGACTTGATTCGTCAGCAATTATTAGCACAGAAAGCTGATTATCAAGCACAAGCAGAGTTACAGGAACAGTTGATTGGACGCTTAAATAGCGATCGCCTTGCGCTAGAAGCAGCACAAACTCAATTAGAAAAAGACTCACAGTCTATTAGCATTTTGATCCAACAAAAGGTACACGAGGCAAAAGCAACACAAAATGCTATTGCCAATGTCAATGGTCATCAAAATATCCTTGTTCGTGGAACTGGTCTGTTCGCATATCCCAGCGATGCTCCCACGAGTAGTCCCTTTGGCTGGCGGATGCATCCAATTCTTGGCTATCGTCGCTTTCATGCAGGTTTAGACTTTGCCGCCGGCTATGGCAGTACAGTTCGTGCAGCAGATTCTGGAACAGTCATTTTTGCTGGATGGTACGGTGGTTATGGCAGAGCCATTATTATTAACCACGGCAACAATCTCACTACCCTCTATGGTCATACTAGCGAGTTATATGTTTCAGAAGGACAAACAGTGGGACGAGGACAAGCGATCGCCGCTGTTGGTTCCACTGGTCTCTCTACTGGTCCTCACCTTCACTTTGAGGTGCGTCGAGATGGAACACCAGTAGATCCAATGAATTTCCTATAACCTACCTGAGAATTGAGAAATGTCCACAGATGCAAATCAGTAAAGTCTGGGATGACCATAAATGCTCCAATTGCCTGTAGAACCTGTGGATTGTGGGTGGAGGCGACCCCAATAGTCCGGATACTTGCACTTACGGCGGAACGAATGCCAGAAGGTGAATCTTCTAAAGCGATCGCTTGTTCTGCTTTAATTCCCAACTCTTGCAAAGCAGCTTCATATGGTGCTGGATCTGGTTTGCCAGCTACACACTCCTCGGCCAAAATTACTATATCAAAAGCTTCTTTGATACCCAAAACTTCTAACATAAATTCAGCATTTTTTCTAGGTGCATTTGATACTAAAGCTCGTTGAAGTTGGTATGTATCTGTCCATGCAAGAAGTTCAGAAAACCCGCTTAACGGTTTGAGATTTGGCGCTTTCTGTCGGAAGAGAGCTTCTTTTTCATCAGCAAATCTTGCACCTGCTTCTGGTGATAAATGTGGCAGAATATCTTTGACAATTTCTGGGTTTAGCCGTCCACTAATTCTGGATTGGTAAAATGCTTCATCAATTTCTATGCCATATTTAAGGAGCATGTCTTGCCAAGCTTGGTAGTGGATGGGGTCGGTGTTGACTATAGTCCCGTCCAAGTCAAAGAGAATTGCTGCTAGCATAGTTTTTATATGTGTGAAGTATTGTAAAGTTCACTGACTATAGTTTACATTGTTTTTCCGCTCAGACAGATGTCTGCATTCAAGAGGAAATATAATCAAATGCCAACTCCCAAAAAGTCATTCCGTGTTGATGATCTACAGGTGCAAATTTATAATTCTGAAGCTGAACTTGTCCAATATGCCGCAGAAATCGTAAAAACATACTTACAGCAGACTCTTCAACAAAAGGATTCTGCAGCAGTGTTGTTAGCAACAGGTAACTCTCAAATAAAATTTCTTGATGTTTTAATTGGTTTGGGTGGTGTCGATTGGTCGAAAATTACCTTGTTTCATCTGGATGAGTATCTGGGAATTGCTGCTGATCATGCTGCTAGTTTCCGACGCTATTTACGGGAACGTGTTGAGCAGCGAGTCTGTCCTCGGGAATTCCACTACATACAAGGTGATACAATGCAACCTTTGGCAGAATGCGATCGCTACACCAAACTGCTACAAGCGCAATCCATCGACTTGTGCTGTCTCGGCGTAGGAGAAAATGGACATCTGGCTTTTAACGATCCAGGCGTAGCAGACTTTAATGATTCATCTGTGATTAAACTAGTGAAGTTGGATCAAGCAAATCGTCAGCAACAAGTCAAACAAGGCCATTTTGCTAATTTGGAAAGTGTTCCACAATACGCTTTTACTCTCACAATTCCGGTGATTTGTTCTGCAAAAAAAATTATCTGCCTTGCACCAGAAAAACGCAAAGCAAAAGCCATCCAAAAGATGTTACAAGACCATCTCACCACTGAATGTCCTGCGTCTGTTCTACGCAAACAACCTCAAGCAACATTATTTTTAGATGTTGATTCTGCTAGTTTGCTGAGTATTCACCCAGTTTAGCTTTCCAGCTTCCACGCAGCTTAATTACTAAATGCTTAGCCATACAGAAAAATACATTTTGTCAACCGTGAAAGTACGGCTTGTTATGCTGTTACCAACATTGTAAAATCAGTATAATTATGGTGACAGTAATAGACTTATTGTATATAGCTTAAGAAAGGAAATACTTAATTCAAGGTTAGGTAAAAACTTGCCTTCAACAGCAAGTAGAACAACTAACTACTATTTATGATGGAATTTTGGCAGATTTTCTTTTCTAGCAATTTTATTCCTCATGGGCATTGCTACCTGTGGCAACCTGGATTGGTATCGCTCCATATTGTGTCAGATTTGCTGATTGCGCTTGCTTACTATTCAATTCCAGTGATGCTGGTATTATTTATTCGCTGCAGATCAGATGTGCCTTTTGGTTGGATGTTTTTGATGTTTGGTATGTTCATTATTGCTTGTGGCACAACTCACATCATGGATGTGTGGACACTTTGGCATCCTACCTATTGGGTAGCGGGGTTAATCAAAGCCATCACTGCTTTCATTTCTGTGGGTACAGCACTAGAACTATTGACACTATTACCGAAGATACTTGACTTACCAAGTCCTCGTCAACTAGAAGCAACAAATATTGCCCTGCAAAACGAAGTCACCGAACGCAAACGGACAGAGGAACAACTCTACAAAATACGTGATGAACTGGAAATCAGGGTACAACAAAGAACAGCAGAGTTAATCACAATTAACCAATCACTGAGCGCAGAAATTGCCGAACGTAGGCGAATAGAAGAAGCATTGCGGGAAAGCGAAGAAAAATTTCGTGCTACATTTAATCAGGCTGCTGTTGGTCTTGCGCATGTGGCTACTGATGGACGATGGTTATTAGTAAATCAAAGGTTTTGCGATATTATTGGTTACACACAAGAAGAACTAAGACTACTCACTTTTCAAGACATTACTTACCCAGAAGATCTTGAGAAGGATATATATCACTTTGATCAGATGTTAGCTGGCCATCTTCAATCTTGCGTAATGGAAAAACGCTATTTCCATAAAAATGGTTCTCTTATTTGGGTTAACATCACTGCTTCTTTCGTGCGCAAATCTTCTAGAAATCTGAGTTATTTTATTCGTGTCATCGAAGATATAAGTGAACGTAAGCGAGCAGAGGCACAGATTCAAGCATCGTTAGTTGAAAAAGAAGTGCTACTCAAAGAAATTTACCACCGAGTCAAAAACAATTTGCAGGTTATTTCCAGTCTGCTCAATCTACAATCTGAGTATATTAGGGATGAGCAAGATTTGGAAATGTTCAAACATAGCCAGCGAAGAATTGAATCAATGGCTTTAATTCATGAAAAATTATATCAATCTAAGGATCTAGCACTAATCGATTTTGCTGAATATATTCGAGATTTAGTAACAAGTTTATTTAGTTACTATGAAGAAAAGTCAAACACACTGCATTTTTCAATCAACGTTGACAATATTTTTTTGGGTCTAGATGCAGCAATTCCCTGTGGTCTGATCATCAATGAGCTTGTATCTAACTCTCTCAAGTATGCATTTCCTAATAGGGAAAATGGAGAAATTGGTGTTGATCTTATTGCAGGAAATGACAATAAGTTGATCTTGAGCGTTTGTGATAATGGTATCGGATTACCGCCAGAATTCGACTTCAAAAATACAAAAACCTTAGGTTTACAGTTAGTAGATGCTTTAACTAAGCAACTTTCAGGTGATATCAAGGTTAAATGTAATAATGGTGTTGATTTTAGGATTACATTTCCTGCGGTATTTCAAAATTGAAAGTGGAGAGACCGATGAAAAGCACGAAAATCTTGGTTGTAGAAGATGAAAGTATTGTTGCTAAAGATTTACAAAATCGTCTCAAAAAATTTGGTTATAATGTGCCTAGTGTTGCCCACTCAGGAGAAGAGGCAATTCAACAGGTAGGAGAAATTTGTCCAGATTTAGTACTCATGGATATTAGATTACAAGGAGAGATAGATGGTATAGAAGCTGCAATATATATTTATAATCATTTTAGAACTCCAGTAATTTATTTAACAGCATACGCAGATGATACAACATTAGAAAGAGCAAAATTATCAAAGCCATTTGGTTACATACTCAAACCTTTTAAAGAAAGAGAATTGTATACTAATATTGAGATAGCTATTACAAAATCTAAGTTAGACAAGCAATTAAAAGAAAATCAAAAATGGTTGAGAACAATTATTACTAGTATAGGTGATGGTGTAATTGCAACGAATAATCAAGAGTTAATAACATTCATGAATCCTGTAGCAGAAAAACTAACAGGGTGGAAACAAGAAGAAGCTTTGGGTCAAAGATTATCAGAGGTCTTTAAAATTTTCAATTCAGAAAATCATAATATTATTGAGAATCCTGTAAAGAAAGTTTTACAAGAAAATGTAGTTATTAATTTAGAGAAAAATATTATTCTAACTTCTAGAAATGGTCTAGAGATACCAATTGATGATAGTGCTGCACCAATTAAAGATGATCAAGATAATATTATGGGTGCAGTTTTAGTGTTTCGAGATATTTCTGAGCGTCAACGAGCTGTTGAAGCTCGCCAAAAGCAAATCGAGCAAGAACAACGTGTAGCGCAACTAGAACAGCTTAATCAACTCAAGGATAATTTTTTAAACACTGTTTCTCATGAATTGCGCACCCCGCTGTCGAATATTATGATGGCGATTCAAATACTACAAACCGCTGACACTAAAGAAGAAAGTCAGCGCTATCTGGAGATTTTGCAAACTGAATGCGATCGCGAGCTTGAGCTCATCAACGATTTGTTAGACTTACAACGGGTAGAAGCAACGACGACTCCGCTGTTGATCCCCGAGCCATTGCTCTTACAATATTGGCTACCTAGCATTATTGAATCGTTTTCTGTGCGTACTAAAGAACGTCAGCAAACACTCAAACTTAATCTCCCCTTTGATACACCACCATTGATCTCAGACAATGCTAGCTTAGCCAGAATTTTTGTTGAATTGCTAAATAATGCCTGTAAATACACTCCGGCTGGTGGAAAAATTATCTTAAGTGTCTACCACCAAAGCAGTAGCAATAACGTAGGGGAATGGAGAACGCTATCCTCCGTACTATGCCTGCCTCAACATGATGACAGTGCCAACGAAAGTAGATTAGCGTCCAATGAATTTTCTTGGGAACCTCCCTCAATTATCTTTACTATCAGCAATTCAGCAGAAATCCCAGCAGACGCTTTGCCACGAATTTTTGATAAATTTTATCGCGTTCCTAATGCTGATATTTGGCAGCAACGTGGAACAGGGTTAGGGCTTGCTTTGGTACAAAAGCTGGTTGAACAACTACAAGGGACTATTCAAGTTGAAAGTAGTGCTGGATGGACGACTTTTACGTTAAGATTTCGTGACTTAGATATCAGCTAAAGAAAACTTTTGTGTCCTGCCAGAAATAGTTTTTACTCCATGAGTAAGATAAAAGCCCATTTTGAGGAGGTTGCTAACGCACCTCTAATTTTTTAAGGTAAAGCATAAGAGAGAATACACATTAAAGCTCAACTAAAAAATTTCAAAGGAGTAACAATCATGACAGGACAACCAGTTATCTGGGATCAAGTAAACCCAGAAATACAACAGTGCATTCATGACTGCTTGAACTGCCATAATATCTGCTTGAATACCATGGCTTACTGCTTACAAAAAGGCGGTAAGCATGCTGAATCTACTCTCATCAGCTTGATGCTAGATTGTGCAGAAATATGTCAGACAAGCGCTAATTTTATGCTTCGATCTTCTGATTTGTACGCACATATCTGTGCTATTTGTGCTGTAGTATCTGACCGCTGTGCTCAAGAGTGCGAAAAAATGGGTGATGATCCTCCCATCAGAACGTGTGCTCAGATGTGCCGTCATTGCGCTAAGTCTTGTCGTCAGATGGCTATATAGAAGGCATCATTAGACATCATTTAGTCCGGTCAAAATCCTCTATTACAGACTTTGTCTATATTCTTCTATCAGCTGTGGAATGTGATCATACCCATCTACACCAATCACAGAAATGATTCTCGAACGGTGTTGTTGTAATTCCTTCAAGAAAGCTTCTGCTCCTATTTGTCTGTGTAAGATGACGAGTAACCTAGCTGGTTTATGCCACTCATGGGAACCAATCTGGTTTAACAAGTACATTCCTAAACAGCCAGTGTAAATTGCTTTATCCTGGTTTTGTAAATGATAATAAGCGTCAGATAAATTGGCTAAGTTCAAACCTTGAAGGTATAAATCCCCAGCAATCTGCGCTGTCTTAAAGCCATCTTCTAAGTATTTAATGGCTGTCTGCGGTTGTCCGATAACTAGGTAAGAAATACCTAAACTGCTGGTACATAAAGCTTTACTTTGAACATCGCCCAATCGTTCTGATAATGTTAAGCCTTGTTGCAAATAATGAATTGCCGTTTCATAAGTTTCTGCTTCTAATTGAGCTTCTTGCTGTGCTTGCATGACTTGGCTGTAGCCTAAATTGACTAAAGCATAGGCTTCCCCTGTACGATCGCCTGCTTGTCGGCTAAGTATTAATGCACGTTGGCTATAGTTAATCGCCTCTGCATAATTTTCTTGAGCAACATAAGTGCGGCTCAAGTGATTGAGATTAGCTATTTCACAAGCGTGATCGCCTGCATTACGTGCTATCTCTAAGGCTTGCTGATGAAACTGTGCAGAAGGCTCATATTGCCCTAAGGCTCGCTGCGAATAACCCAAAAGGGTTAAAATCCTTGCTTTTTCCTGGGTTCCCTCTACTCGACGCAATGGTTCATCTAAATAAGACAAAGCATTTCGCAAATATGTACCAGAAAAAGAGGCAAAAATGCCACCATAAAGCGGAAAATAGGGGCGTTGGGTGAAAGTACGCAAAACTTGTAATAAAACTTGTGAAGA
Organism: Nostocales cyanobacterium Centralia_MAG_434; assembly: GCA_021324415.1. Lineage (GTDB taxonomy): Bacteria > Cyanobacteriota > Cyanobacteriia > Cyanobacteriales > Nostocaceae > JAJPJF01. The sequence continues at coordinate 66,463 of JAJPJF010000153.1, read as the reverse complement.
CGCCTTCCCGTAATATGTAGACTCACCCAAACCATTTGCCAGCTGACTCCAAATCACTGCAAATGTCAAGAAAGTGGAAATGGACAACTTTGATCCGGCTTGAACGTTGTAAGCTTGTTGGTCAAACCAGTTGACTAATCCCCGTTGTAAGTACTGCAAAATGATTGCCATTTCTACCCAGTCACCTAGACTAAGACTACGATGCTGTTGAGCAAATTCAATGGCAGATTGCTCCAAAGCCAAGGTGTGAAACAGTGCTTGGGGTAACTCGCTCTTGACTTGCTTTGCCCAAGTAGCCCAAGGACCACGTTCTCCTGGTATACCTCCAAATCCAAGTGATTCACGACTTTGCTCGTACATCCAACTGACCAAATGGTCTTGTAGTCTTTGCCAAGAAGCCAAACCGCGAATGATTCCATCTGATATTTGTTGTAAATCGGAATTGGCTTGAGCAAATGGCTGTAAAGATTTTGATAGCTGCTGGAGCTGTTGTAAAGAAAGTGGATACTTCTGGTTGGGATCAATCACACGTAAGAATGTATTGAGACGCCCTTCCGCGTTGGCTGTGGTGATTTCTTTAACGGCAGAAGCGATCGCAGAATTTGCCTTATTTTGCTCTTGAGCACGTTGCCATTGACCTTGGATCGTTTTCATTGCTCTTAAAGAGCGGGTCGCTTTTGCTTGCTTAAGCTCATCTTTTTCTGTGTTGACGTGTTGCTGAGTAGAACTTATGCGATCGCTCAAAGCGAGCTCAAACACTTCTCCTGTGTCTACTGTGACACCTTTTAGCAACATTTGATACACTTGCTCTTGAGAGCTGATTTTGCCCTTAAGTGTATTTTGGACAATTTCGTCGATTAAAGCGAGATAGCGATCACGTAGTGACAAGGCTTCAGACACTTTAGCAACCAGAAAGTATTACGTTCATTTCAATTATAGTTTTGGTAAATAGAATTAACCTGCAACTGCCGAACAATTACTTTCGGTGAAGGTACTAGAAAAGCTAGGATTGTATAAAACTGGAATTCAGAGAGAGCATCAAAATCTAGACGGGAAAATGTGGGATGATGACATCTCAGTATTTTGCCCAGTGAATGGCAAAAAAGCAAATTGCTGCCATAAAGTCAATGACAAAGCCAATCTCCTTGGATTTTGTTGGTAATCTCGAGATATCCAGTAAAAGAGTTGAGAAAAGCGAAAAATGGCTCGCACCCCTACATTAACTTTTGATCGTGGCACATTAGTACTCCACCCACCACCACGCGGTAAAGCATGGCTGGATTATGCCACATGGGATGATAGAGTTGAAAAATTTCGCATTCGGGCAATTGAATATCGTTCCTTAGTAGAAACACTCCAAGCAGACAATACTAACTTTATTGATGAAGCAAAGGCATTTTTGCCGCTTGAATTAAATTCAAGTCTAGAAATGGAACCCTACCCTCATCAAAGTGAGGCGTTAGCAGCTTGGAAACTTGCAGGGAGACGAGGTGTGGTAGTGCTTCCCACCGCAGCGGGAAAGACTTATTTAGCCCACATGGCAATGCAAGCAACGCCACGAACAACACTCATTGTTGTACCAACCCTGGATTTAATGCATCAGTGGTATGCGCACTTGGTAGCAGCGTTTCCAGATGTTGAAGTAGGTTTATTAGGAGGAGGTTCGCGAGATAAGACACCCATCTTGGTTGCAACTTACGACAGTGCGGCAATTCATGCAGAAACACTCGGAAATCTTTATGGGTTATTAATTTTCGACGAATGTCACCACTTACCGACAGATTTTAATCGAGTGATTGCAGAGTACGCGATCGCGCCTTATCGTCTGGGACTCTCCGCCACACCAGAACGCACTGACGGCAAACACGCCGACTTAGAGATCCTTATAGGTAAAGAAGTCTATCGCAAACGCGCTGAAGATCTGGCAGGAAAGGCATTAGCAGACCATGAGATTATCCAAATCAAGGTAAAATTAGCACAACAAGAACGGGAGCGTTACAATCAACTCATCCAAGTTCGCAACGACTTTTTGCGCGAGTCTAAGATTTCTCTCGGGAGTCTCCAAGGTTGGCAACACTTTGTGCAAATGAGTGCGCGATCGCAAGCTGGACGCAGAGCCATGTTAGCGCACCGCGAAGCCAAAGAAATTGCCTTAGGCACTGATGGTAAATTACGAATTCTTGCTGATTTATTAGCCGAACATTATCCAAAGCGGACTTTGATATTTACGGCTGATAACGCCACAGTCTACCGCATTTCTAGTGAGTTCTTGATCCCAGCCATTACACATCAGAGTCCCGTTAAGGAACGGCATGAAATCCTCACAAAATTTCGGGAGGGAGAGTACAAAACTCTCGTAGCTTCTCATGTCCTAAATGAGGGTGTAGATGTTCCAGCAGCAAGTGTTGCAATTATTTTGTCTGGAACTGGTTCTACAAGAGAGTATATTCAACGTCTAGGAAGAGTTTTAAGAAAAGGAAACGAGCAAAACAAGCAAGCAATCTTGTACGAGGTCATAGCAGAAGATACAAGTGAAGAAGGAACCTCAGCGAGGAGAAGAGGTGATGAACTAAAAAGGAAAGGTAATTTACAGGTTGTGTATGGTGGTGGTAAGGGCAAAACTGCTAAGGCTGCTGAGCAAATGGAAATCAAATACTCAGTTGAAAGCACCCCTCAAAGGAACATAGAAGAACTCGAATAGTCTTGGAAACAAACTGCGGATGAATACGGTTGAACGCGAATAGTATGTACAATTATCAGCGTCCATCTACGTACCCTCTGGGAAGTCACCCTCTGGGTGTCTACATCTGCGGTTCAAAATCCTAATGTTACCAACAGATTTACTTAGTTATAGACAAAATGGGGAGACAATCATCCCTAAGAAACTAAAAATTGAGCAGAAGAATTTGGAGATAGCAAATGAGTTAATCACTTGTTTTCGGCAAGTGGTGGGTAAAACTCAAGGCATGCTGGAGCGTCAATTATTAGAGTTAGAAGGGGATACTCCAGATTATAAGGTGAAGCGGGGCTTAGCTTATATTCTTAAAAGCAGTTTTTGCACCTTTGAGGTAGTGAGTCCTCTAGAACCTCAAATGTTGCGAGAAAGAGTTTTTCGTTTGGCAGCGCAGTCAGTCCCAAGTCGAGAGTTAGTAACATCAACTTTAACCAAAATTGCTGATGAATTAAGTCGTGAACTGGATCGGGAAGTTTTACTAAAAGAAGTTCATGATGGATTATATGCTGATTTATCAGAAAATCGAATATTGACAGCCTTTGACACACCAGCACCAGAGGAATTATTACATCGATATAATTTATCTCAGGTGCAAGGTGTGTTTTATAAAGCAAGTCAAATTATTTTGAATGCTCATCGTAATGTTCCAGGACAATATAAGCTTTTATTTCGGTATTTAAAGCTATTTCAATTAATGTCTTATGTTGAGGGTGATGCTGACCACGGCTTTACAATTACAATTGATGGTCCTACAAGTTTGTTTAATCCAAGTACACGATATGGTTTATCAATAGCTAAACTGATTCCGGCATTACTTCATGTGACTAAATGGAGCCTTGCTGCTACACTACAAAGCCGTGATACTTATACCAATACTTGGAAAACTGGACGTTTTACTCTCAATTCTGATTGTGGTTTGGTATCCCACTACTCTCCTGGTAAGCCATACGATAGTATGCTGGAAGCATCTTTTGCTGATAAGTGGGACTCTATGAAAACAGACTGGGTTTTAGAAAGAGAAGTTGACTTAATTCCTATTCCTGGAAGTGTGATGATCCCCGATTTTAGATTAGTCCATCCTGATGGTCGCACCTTCTTGTTAGAAATTGTTGGTTACTGGCGACCAGAATATTTACAAAAAAAGTTTTCTCAAGTACGGCGCGCTGGTTGTGATAACTTAATTTTGGCAATTTCAGAACGGCTAAATTTAGAAAAAGCGGGAATAAAATTAAATGATGTCCCGGCGAGAATTGTCTGGTTTAAAGATAAGTTGATGCCAAAAGCTGTGTTAGCAGTCATGGATTAAGACAAATTAAGTAGGTCGTTGAGAATAAACGATGATTGGTTAAGGTTGGGCATGGGGTGAGCTAAAGCCTTAGGGATAGTTCTTTGAGCAGAGATCTATTCAGATAGCTCAGCGCTTCATCCCTAGGTTTTACTTCTACAACTAGAGTAAAAATTGATAAATATGAAATAAGCTAGAATAGAAATATAGAATCTAGTGTATTTTGTCAGTAACTTATGTATTGGCTTTGCTAAAGCTTGGATGAACTCAGGTTCCAATTATAAAAGACACAATCAACTTAAATGTAACAGACAAATCAATCTCTTTGTTCAAAGCAATTGTGTCTCTATGTGGTGTGGTGTTTGAGAACGGCTATTTTAAGAACTCTTTCTCGTGTTCTGAGCTACATAAATGTAACTGTATCGAACTGTAAATAGAGAGTTAGAATACATAACCATGAAAAGCAAAATTATTACCACTTTAACAATCATCACAACTATTCTGGGTGTAGAAAGTGCTATTCAAGCAAAACCTCCAGCACCAAAGCCAAACAGTGGTACATACACATTATCGGGTAATTCTCTCATAGGCGTTAATAATCGGACAGCACAACAAGACTTTGGTAGATTTTTTTCTCCACAAAATTCTTTAGCTATCTCTGACAAAAATGCTACAGCTAATATTTCACCAGAAGCAAGCTCTGTCCCAATCAGTAATCAAGTCGAATTACGTCGCAATATAGACCAACCACTAACATCTCCAAACAGTCTTATCTTTCCACAAGGGGATAGAGCTTTTGACGCTAATAACGGATTCCAGGTACAGGTTCAAGGTCAATAAGTCTTGATGTTACAGGTTACAGGAGAGAATGACTGTAACCTGTTGGTTCTTCTAGCTGCCAAATCTATCTAAATCTAAATAATCTGCAAACACTTTGCAGTAGAATGAAACATTTAGATAGAGGAGGGCAACAAGTGACTCGCATCATTATTGTGCGCCACGGTCAAAGCACTTATAACATTGAAAAGCGTATTCAGGGACGTTCTGATGCGTCCAAACTAACTGAAAAAGGTCGTAACGATGCTGTTAGAGTAGGCAAAGCCCTCAACAATATATCATTTAATGCAATTTATACTAGTCCTTTGCAACGGGCAAAGGAGACAGCAGAGATCATCCATCAGGAACTTATAACGAATTCTGGACAGTCTGCTGCTATTCAAACTTCAGATCTACTGATGGAAATTGACCTTCCTTCGTGGGTTGGAATGCTATCCACCGAAGTGAAGGAGAAGTTTCCAGAGGATTATCAAATCTGGCAAGAACATCCCGACCAATTACAAATGCCTCTTAAGGATGATAAGGGAACACGAGAGTATTTTCCTGTTCTTGCTCTTTACGAACAAGCACGCCAGTTCTGGCAAGAAATTTTACAACGTCATCAAGGCGAAACTGTACTGATAGTGGGTCACAATGGTATTAATCGGGCAATGCTTGCTACTGCACTGTCGATTTCTCCATCTCGCTATCATTCGTTACAGCAATCTAACTGTGGCATTAGTGTGTTAAATTTTTCTGGGGGATTGGGAGATCCAGTCCAACTAGAGTCAATGAATCAGACTCAACACATGGGAGAAATTTTGCCATCTTTACGACCAAATCACCAGGGAGTAAGATTGTTACTGGTCCGTCATGGGGAAACAGAATGGAATCGTCAAACAAGGTTTCAAGGACAAATTGACGTTCCGCTGAATGATAATGGTAGACAACAGTCACAAAAAGCAGCTCAATTTCTGCAAAATGTAGAGATTGATTTTGCCGTTAGTAGTCCAATGCAACGTCCCAAAGAAACGGCAGAAATCATTTTACAGCCTCATAAGAATGTCAATTTGGAATTTCAGGATGGTTTAAGGGAAATTAGCCACGGACTTTGGGAAGGAAAATTAGAAAAAGAAATAGAGCAAGAATTTCCGGGAGAACTGCACCGATGGCGAATAATGCCAGCAGAAGTACAAATGCCCGAAGGAGAAAATTTGCAGCAAGTATGGGAACGAAGTGTAGCCTCTTGGCAGTCAATTGTTCAAACTGCATTGGCAAAGCATCTCAAGACCGGATTAGTCGTTGCTCATGATGCTACCAATAAGACATTGCTTTGTCATGTTCTAGGTTTGTCAGCAGAACAATTCTGGAATTTTCGTCAAGGCAATGGTGCAGTGAGCGTTATTGACTACCCCTCTGGGCTAAATGGGTTACCTATACTGCAAGCAATGAATATCACCACACACTTAGGTGGCGGCGTACTGGATAAAACAGCAGCTGGGGCATTGTAAAAGTTATGCGTGATGAATGGCAACACCAGACCATATGACAAGTCAACTGTTACAACAAGTACGGGTTATTGACCCAGTTTTAGAAACTGACCAAATTGCTGATGTATTGATTACTGATAACATTATTAGGTCGGTTGCCAGTAGCATTTCTGATGTACCACATGACACGCAAATAAGAGATTGTCGTGATTTGGTTTTGGGACCTGGTTTAGTGGATTTGTATAGCCACTCTGGTGAACCAGGCTTGGAAGAACGAGAAACACTCTCATCCCTGTTGCAAGCAGCAGCTGCTGGCGGCTTTACGCGCATCACTATCTTACCTGATACATCCCCACCCATCGATAACCCTGCTGTAGTCACACAGTTGCTTAAGCAAAGTGAAAAGATGAGCGAGATATATTTGTCTCCCTCATCTCCCTCACCTTCCCCCCCTCCCCTCCTCAATATTTGGGGTGCACTCACCCTAGATAATGCAGGAAAGCAAATGACGGAATTGTCAGATTTGGCAGCGGCTGGAGTCATTGGTTTTGCTGATACTCAACTTTGGGAAAATTTGGGGTTGGTACGGCGGGTGCTAGAATATACCCAGCCTTGGGGAAAACCATTGGCATTTTGGTGTTGTAATCGTCAGCTCATGGCAAATGGGGTCATGCGTGAAGGACCAGACTCTATTCGCTTTGGATTGCCAGGTAATCCCTCCTTCTCAGAAACCTCTGCTATTGCTAGTTTGTTGGAATTGGTTGCTACTGTTGGCACACCAGTACATATCATGCGCGTCTCTACCGCTCGTAGTGTCGAACTGATAGCATCTGCAAAAGACTCTGGTTTGCCTATCACTGCTAGCACAACTTGGATGCATCTTTTGCTTGATACAAAAGCCATTAAAAGCTATGATCCAAACTTGCGTCTAGAACCACCTTTATGTAATCCCGGTGATTTGGCTGTGTTGCGACGAGCAGTGCGAACAGGAGTTATTGATGCGATCGCTGTTGACCACACTCCATACACTTATGAAGAAAAAACCGTAGCCTTTGCGGAGGCTCCACCAGGGGTGATAGGTTTTGAGTTAGCACTGCCGTTATTGTGGCAGCATCTGGTAGAAACAGATGAATTTACACCTTTGGAATTGTGGCGGGCTTTGAGTAACCGTCCAGCAGCGTGTTTAAATCAGGGGATAAGTGCGATCACACCAGGTGCAAGAGCAGAGATGGTTCTATTTGATCCCCAGCAACCCTGGACGGCCGAGAAGCAAAATCTTCATACATTATCTAGTAATACACCTTGGTTACAACAGCAGCTTCAAGGTCGTGTCGTGCAGACTTGGAGTGCTGCTATGTCTCGTACAACCCAGGTCAACTGAAAAAGCTATTTTGCGTCTAGAGACGTTGCAATGCAACGTCTCCACAGAATTAATGGTGATGATGGTGATGATGATTATGCCCAACAGCTAACTGAGGGTCAACTGCCACAGACTCTTCAGACAAAAGCTCTGCAATGTGAGCATTTGCCCATTCTGCTGCAATCTCCAAAAACTGAGGATAGTCGTTTACGCAAGGCATTTGCACATAATTTACACCAGGATGCTTTTTCTCTAAAGCATGAATGATATGGTGCACATCCAACAGCGTTTCGTGATTTTCTGTTGCAAACCCGATTGGCATAAACATAACTACCTTAGCACCCAATTGAATTAGGTTGTTGGATGCTTGTTCTACGTTAGGCTGTGTCCATTCGATTAAGGGTGTGTCATGGTTCAGCCAGCCAATGGAAATTAAGGGGTAGCGGTTGATCAACTGCTCACGGATCAAATCGTACAACGCTTGACTTTCTGTAATCCCCGAGGTGAATCCTTTGGCTTTGTGTGGACAACCATGATTCATCAGCACAATGCCAATCTCAGAAGGCAAGTAAGCAGCAGCTAGCTCAGACGTGATTTTTTCTTCGACTAGATGCGCCATCAAATCGATATATTTTGGCTCATTATAGAAAGATGGAATGTAGCGCAGTCCTTTTACCCAATGTTCATTCTCATCAGCTAACTGAGATAAAGCTTTGTTGACCTGCTCAAGCGCAATGCCACTGGTGAATATAGAATCTACGACCAGCAAGGGATAAATAAGTAGTTTATCAAAGCCTTGATTTTTAATTTCTGCAAGGACTTGATGCGGAAGAAAAGGAGCACAGAAATTGAAGGCTTTGAAGACTTTGACTCCCTCACCCCACTTTGCTTGCAGTTGTTGTTCAATACCAGCACGTTGCTTTTCAAAGATAGCGTTGTGTGGGGAGATAAAATCATGGTGCTGATGTCCCCACTCATGACGATCAAACAAAGCCAATAGGCGTGCTAGAGGAGGATAAATCCAGGTTGGGACTGGTGCAAATTTTGCTGTCAGTAGATTTAAGGCCTGTTCGTTATAGTTTGCAAAATCTTCGTAACTTTCGACTTCACCATAGCCCATCAGTAATACGGCTACTCTATGACGGCTTGATAGGGTTTCTTGAGTGTTTTGTAGTTTTTCGGGCGTTGCAACCACAATAAGTTCCTCTATACAACGAACGTGGAGAAGCTCAGGTCTAGCCTTGTTGTTTTTCTCACTAGTACATTCTAGTAAATTATTATCCTATCCCCCCGGATGGGATAACAAAAAATCCAGAGCAGCCAAACGCTTTATTTAATCAAGACTGTTATATGCATAGCATACAAAACAGGCAGTTAACCTTCTAATTTGTGCTATATAATATGCGTATACTTAAAGCTTAAATAATACTTAATATATAACAAATATCTCACTGGAAAATCGGGCATGAGGCATAGAGCATAGTATGGAGTATTCCCCTCTTCTGCTCCTTGTCCTCCTTGTCCTCCTTGTCCCCCTTGTCCTCCTTGTCCTCCTTGTCCTCCCCTGCTTTTTTGGAAAAACAGAGGTAATATAAGGAGTGCTAGATTTATAGACACATGAGTATAGTTATTTGCCCTGGAATTCACGAACCAGGCTTGACTGACAGGTTTGTCTCCAGCTTGCTAAGGCCAGTTACTGATAAATACCCTCGTCTAAACTCGAAAAATATACTTATTGTTCCAGATGAAGGTCTTTTACCTTTATCTGGATTTCATATTGTAAACTTTTTATACCAAAACTTGGGGGACTGGAATCATCAGCCAGTCTTATTTATTAGCTTTAGTGCGGGTGTCGTAGGGGCAATAGCTGCTGCTCACATATGGCAAATATTCGGAGGGCAGGTTAAAGCTTTTATTGCTATAGATGGATGGGGTGTTCCATTATTGGGCAATTTCCCTATCCATCGCATGAGCCATGATTATTTCACTCACTGGAGTTCATCCTTGTTTGGTAGAGAGCAAAATGACTTTTACGCAGACCCATCTGTTGAGCATTTAGAAATGTGGCGATCGCCCCAAAACGTGCAAGGCTGGTGTGTAGGTGCAGATAGTGAGCAATCACACAAAAAGCTGCAACTGACGGCTGCAGAATTTGTACATATACTTGTAAAGCGCTACGAAGAAAATTAATCCGGACTTCTGATGCTTCCCAATGAACCTACTGCTAATAATGGGTTTAGCGCCCTGCTAACAAATCGTAATTTCATGTTCCTGTGGATTGGGCAAGTCGTGTCCCAGTTAGCAGATAAGGTCTTCTTCGTTTTAATTATTGCTTTGTTAGAGAATTACTCAACCCCTGCTGGGTTAGCAGAAAACTCCAAATACTCAATTTTGATGGTGGTGTTTACGATCCCAGCAATTTTATTTGGCTCAGCTGGAGGGATCTTTGTCGATCTCTTTTCAAAAAAGCTAATTATGGTTGGTTCAGGGGTCTTACGTGGTGTATTGACACTACTTGTTCCCTTTCTTCCACGTCAGTTCTTGATTCTATTGCTACTCACTTTTAACGTCTCTACCGTCACGCAGTTTTTTGCGCCAGCTGAACAAGCTACTATCCCTCTTTTAGTGAAGCGAGCTAATTTACTAGCAGCAAATGCACTGTTTAGCAGCACGATGATGGGATCTCTCATTGTTGGCTTTGCAGTCGGGGAGCCGATATTGAGTTTGGCTAAGGCTTGGATCGGAGAAGACTACGGTCAAGAAGTTGTCGTTGGGGCATTGTATTTGCTATCTAGCGTAAGTATACAATTGATTAATTTTAGAGAACACAAACATAAAGGAGAACTGAAAAACCGCATTCATCCTTGGGTGGACTTTAAAGAGGGTTTGCTCTATCTCCAGAACAAGCGTTTGGTGTTGAATGCTATGCTGCAAATCGTGACTTTGTATTGTGTATTTGCAGCATTAACAGTATTGGCAATTCGATTAGCAGCAGAATTTGGTTTAAAAGAGAAACAATTTGGCTTTTTCCTAGCGGCTGCAGGTGTGGGTATGGTACTAGGTGCTGCGATTTTAGGTCATTGGGGTGCGAGATTTTATCGCAAACCCTTACCGTTAATTGGCTTTCTGATGATGGCGCTGGTATTAGCAGTCTTCAGTTTTACCCATAAATTGGGTGTGGCTTTGGGACTTTGTGCTGTTTTGGGTATGGGTGCTTCCTTTATTGGGGTGCCAATGCAGACGTTAATTCAACAACAAACTCCATCCACGATGCTTGGTAAAGTGTTTGGCTTTCAAAATCATGCTGTCAATATTGCTCTTTCAGTTCCACTGGCAATCACTGGTCCAGTTACCGACATCCTGGGTTTACGAACTGTGCTTGTGGGGATGAGTGTTGTTGTTGCTGCTATTGGTGTTTGGGCGTGGCGAAATACCTGCCGTGTGACACACGATCCGATTCGTTGAACAACCTAGACCCATTGCGTTAAGATCTAATTCTGCACTTAAAAAAATATTAAAAAACAATCTCAATATTTAGTGCAAATTGTCAATTAAAATGAGAGATTGACTACAAAATCAAATTGTAGAATACAAAATTTAGCTACTGCGTGAGGTTAGACTGTGCGTCCACCAAGTGTCTCTGGAGAAGATTTGCAGATCCAAATGAGTTCTCCACAAACCGAAAATAACACTCAGTCCCATGTCTCTGTATCGCCAGCTGTTGTGAAAGCAAGACGTGTATCTGGTGGTTTTGCCTTGCTTGACAGCCTCAGCCGTCACGGCGTTGAGTATATTTTTGGTTATCCAGGCGGTGCGATTCTACCAATTTATGATGACCTTTATAAGGTAGAGGCTGGTGGTGGCAGCATTAAGCACATCCTGGTGAGACATGAACAAGGTGCAGCACATGCCGCTGATGGTTATGCTCGTGCTACAGGTAAAGTAGGAGTGTGCTTTGGAACTTCTGGTCCTGGGGCAACTAACTTGGTGACAGGTATTGCCACTGCCCACATGGACTCAATTCCGTTGATTGTTGTCACAGGACAGGTCAATCGTAAATCAATCGGTACAGATGCGTTCCAAGAAACCGATATATTTGGGATTACGCTACCAATTGTTAAGCACTCCTACGTAGTGCGTGATCCTAGAGATATGGCGCGAATTGTGGCTGAAGCGTTCCATATTGCTAGTACCGGGCGTCCTGGACCAGTTTTGATTGATGTGCCCAAGGATGTGGCATTAGAAGAGTTTGATTATTTACCAGTAGAACCAGGTTCGGTGAGGTTACCGGGATATCGTCCCACCGTTAAGGGGAATCCACGGCAAATCAGTGCAGCACTCAAGTTGATTCGTGAAAGCCGACGACCATTGCTGTACATTGGTGGAGGTGCGATCGCATCTGGTGCTCATCAGGAACTGAAGCAGTTAGCAGAAACTTTCCATATTCCCGTGACAACAACCCTGATGGGTATCGGTGCGTTTGATGAACACCATCCCCTCGCTTTAGGAATGCTGGGGATGCATGGTACCGCCTACGCTAACTTTGCCGTCACCGATTGTGACTTGTTAATTTGTGTGGGTGCAAGATTTGATGACCGCGTCACTGGCAAGTTGGATGAATTTGCTAGCCGCGCTAAAGTCATTCACATCGATATTGATCCAGCCGAAGTTGGCAAAAACCGTATTCCAGATGTACCAATTGTTGGTGATGTCAGGAACGTATTGATTGATTTGTTGCGTCGGTGCAAACAAACAGGTACACCCAGCACACCTCATCAAACCCAAGAGTGGCTCAACCTGATCAACCGTTGGAAGGAAGAATATCCTCTGGAAGTCCCGCAATATCCTGACAGCATCTCGCCACAAGAGGTGGTTGTAGAAGTTAATCGCCAAGCACCCAATGCTTTCTACACCACAGATGTCGGTCAACATCAAATGTGGGCAGCACAATTCCTTAAGAATGGTCCCCGCCGCTGGATTTCTAGTGCTGGTTTGGGAACGATGGGTTTTGGGGTGCCAGCCGCAATGGGCGCGAAAGTGGCGTTTCCTGAAGAAGAGGTGATCTGTATCAGTGGTGATGCAAGTTTCCAAATGAATTTACAGGAACTTGGAACCCTTGCACAGTATGGAATAAATGTCAAGACAGTGATTCTCAATAATGGTTGGCAGGGAATGGTGCGCCAGTGGCAACAAGCCTTTTACGGTGAGCGCTACTCCTGCTCCAATATGGAAGTAGGGATGCCAGATATTGAGTTGCTGGGAAAAGCTTATGGGATCAAAGGCATGGTGATCCACGATCGCGCTCAGCTAAAAGATGCGATCGCTGAAATGTTAGCGCATCAAGGTCCAGTCGTCTTGGATGTTCGTGTAACTAGAGACGAGAACTGTTACCCAATGGTGGCTCCTGGTAAGAGCAATGCACAAATGCTTGGCTTGCCACGTCAGCTCAAACAAGACAAACCAGATCCTGTTTATTGCAGCAACTGTAGTGCAAAAAATCCACCAACTTACAGTTTCTGTCCTGAGTGTGGGACTAAGCTGTAACAGTTAGTTTGTAGTTGCGCTGTGTTCTGCGCTTAGCGCAACTACAAACTTAACAATGGACTCTTAACTAGAAATCGGCACTCCCTTGAAAGCTGCAGTATCTGGCACAAATATATCTATGGTTTGAACATCTTCAGGCACCCTTAACCAGACATAAGCATCCGCCGAAGCTTGAGGACGCAGTGAAAATAGAGAAACCTTTCCTGTTGAACGCTCAGAGCTAACTCCTTTATAAGTTTCGCTAGTGTCAGGATTACGAGCTATTGTGTTGAAAACCTCGATAGATTCACTCGGATCAACTCCATTCGGCGCAAAGCGACGGATACGCATCTGTAAAGCTACCACATCATGGTTGCCTGTTTGTGGATCTTTGATGCGCTTTGCAGCAAGCAACTCCACTTGGGCTTTCTTGCCAAAAGCTGGCTGTAAAAATTCACCTGGTTGAATTGCCGCATGTGAGGAAGCCAGGGTTGGTGATATGTCCGGGACAGAAGACGTAGTCATTGCTGGACTAGACACTGTTTGTTTGGGAGCGATCGCATCACCACTTCCTGCAGGAGTCGTATTCAGCGTTTTTTGCAGTGCAAACAGTTGGTAAGTCGTATAGCCACTGCATACCAAAGCCAAAGTTGACAGCAGTACAGCGACGCTAGATAAAAATGTACTCACACCATCACCTCTACAAAGGATATCGCTGGTGAACCACTAACGCTGACAACTATGTGTACGGCATTAGTGGTCCACCAAATTATCGCCTATTGTCCAATAAATGAAGCTTATCTAATACTACTTCCATCAAATAGTGGAAGATTTTGCCAAAAATAAACCTTTGTTACTGCATATCTAAACAGAATTGACTCGTATATCAAAAATAATAGATATTCATTTCCAAGCATGCCCTGATCGTTCAGGGGAGTAATCTACACGTAACTTTAAATACAGGGAGTTAGAGATGTTTGGGTTCTTTTTTGCAGTTTTGATTGCAATTGTGATGATAGGAATTGGATACACAATTTCAAGTCGTACACTTGGTCCAGAAATCGCTCAAAGAAACCTGCGTCGTATTACATGGTTAATACCATTAAGCTTTTTGCTAGCAATAGGACTACATTCATTAGGCAAATATGGATGGATTAGCTTTAATTTCTTGGTTGCCATATTTATAGGTTTATGGCTATTGAGCTGGAATTGGCGAAAGCAAAAGGCTGGTGCGTTACTACTTAATGCAGGAAGGCTCTCAATTAGTAAACTTATTTTTTGGTTTGGTGTACTTGAAGTGCTGATGGCAGCTGTAAAAACTTGGTCATCAATTTATCAAATTTCAACAGAGTTGCCAAATCCAACCAACACAGCAGAAATTATGTCACAAGTCGTTCTCTATTGGTCATTAGCCATCTATCTGCTATTAACAGGATTGAGCAACCTGGAGTTGAGAGAGCATGGTATCTGCTATATGTTTTTATTGGTAAAATGGGAAAAACTCGCATCTTATCGATGGAATGAAGTGAAGCCTAACATCGTGACTATTGGGTTGAAACCACCAAGCTTTCTCCTTTCCAGACAATCGTGGAATTTACCAATTCCCACTGGATGTCGAGATGCAGTTGATCGAATTTTAGCTGAACATTTGAGCATGGCTTAGTTGAGTTTTTGGAACTACTGAAGCAGTAAAACACTCATGTAGCACGAAGATTCCGATTCGTTGCGTTAATGTCGAAAAAATTTTCTCTTGGTTTTCTAGCGCTGTTTTTCGTAACTCAGATAGGCATTACGCTAAAACCAGTTCAAGCACAAACACAAGTTCCAGCAACTACTCCAAAATCAATTTGTCCAAATCAACTTGGCGCAGTCGTCGATACTGTCATTAATCGTCCCCAATTCAAGCGTATGCGTTGGGGAATTTTAGTGCAAAACCTCGCATCTGCCCAAACTCTTTACAGTCAAGATGCGCAGAAATACTTTATTCCAGCATCTACTAACAAACTGCTAATAACAGCTGCAGCACTACAGCAACTTGGTGTAGATTTTCGCTTTCGCACCTCTGTATATCTCAGCAAAGAAGGTGATTTACATGTTGTTGGTAGAGGAGACCCCACCCTAACTGATGTCCAACTCATAGCTTTGGCAAAGCAGTTAAAACAAAAGGGTATTCAGCATGTGAATCGATTGATTGTTGATGATGGTTATGTTCGAGGAGAAGTGGTTCCTCCATCTTGGCAATGGGAAGATATCGAGTCAGACTATGGTGCGCCTGTTAATAGCCTCATTCTTAATCAGAACGTTTTTAGCTTAAAGCTGCTACCGCGAACTGTGGGTAAGCCTCTGCAAGTTATTTGGAACGACAGCAAAGAAGCTAAACACTGGCAAGTTATTAATCAGTCCGTCACAGTTGAGGAAAATCAGCCACAGAACATTAACATTACCCGCGATTTGCAAGGATCAATTTTGCACATTCAAGGACAGTTGGCAGCAAATTCTGATCCTGAGATCATCAATTTACCAGTGGTTGCTCCTAGTGAATACTTCTTGCAGCACTTTCGCGATGCTTTGGCAGCAGAAAGAATTATAGTGACCCAAGCACACGTATCAACTGATAGGAGTCAACCAGAACAGGAACTAGCTGCTGTGCAATCTTCTCCACTATCGGAATTAGTGGCACAGATGAATCTCAATAGTTACAATCTGTTCGCTGAAGCATTACTGAGAGCCCTTGCTATCAAAAAAATAACAGATAAAAACCAGACGAGCGCTGATGCTGGGTTAGAAGTTATGAAAGCAACCTTAACCCAGTTAGGAGTTGATTCTACAAGTTACTCTTTAGTAGATGCTTCAGGATTATCACGTAAGGACTTAGTGAGTCCAGAAGCTTTTGTGCAAACTCTACGAGGAATGGCACAATCACCAGTAGCATTTGTGTATCAAGCTTCCTTACCTGTTGCTGGCAGAAGTGGTACGTTAAAGAGCCGCTTTCTAAACACACCTGCTGAGGGTATTGTCACAGCAAAAACGGGCACGATGGATGGCGTGGTTTCCCTAGCTGGATATGTCAATTCACCCCAATATCAACCACTCGTTTTTAGTATTATTGTGAATCAAATAGATCAACCCGTTCGAGTTGTTAGACAAGCAGTAGATGAGATAGTCGTGTCGCTGGCTAAGTTACAGAACTGTCCTTGAGGGACAGGGGGGACAGGGGAAGGGGGACAAGGGGGACAAGGAGGCAATTTCTCTACCCACTCCCTACTCCCCATTCATAACTCCTAACTTCCTATGCCCAACCTTAACGAATTATCGTTTATTTTCACCGAGCTATTTAAGTTAATTTATATTTTTTGTAAAGAAAAGTTAAATTAGTTTCCCTGATTGCTACAAAGCTTGACAATATGTTTACTAGATCAGAGAAAATCCTAAAAGTAAGTTTTCTAAATTAGCTGCTATGGACGGGGCTTGTTTTAGATTTGTAGAAGACAGGTTTCCAAATTTCTGCAGAGTCTCTTATGAAAGATGAGGAAAAGACAAAAGAGCAGCTTATACAAGAGCTAGGCACGCTACGTCACAGCCTTTCTCAATTAGAAACATTCTTTCAAGAGCAGCAGCAAGTAGAAGCAGAACTGAAGCAGCAAAGAGCACGAGAGCAATTGGTGGCGGAGATTGCTCAGCGTATTCGGCAAAGTTTGAACTTAGAAGAGGTTCTCAGCACGACAGTATCTGAAGTTAAGCAATTTCTCCAAGCTGAGCGAGTTTTTATTTACCAATTCCAACCAGACTGGAGTGGAGTGACAATCATAGAATCAGTAGATTCTGGTTGGTCTTCTATTCTAGGACGAAAAATTACAGACACATTTTTCTTAGATCCTTCAAGACGAGAACTCTATCAACAAGGTCGCATTCAAGCAGTAGCAGACATTTACACAGCAGGTCTATCCCCATGTCATGTTGATCTACTGGCTCAGTTTCAGATTAGAGCTAGCTTAATCGTACCTATCCTCCAAGGAGAAAATTTATGGGGGTTACTGGTTGCTAATCAGTGTTCGAGACCAAGACAGTGGCAGCAGTTAGAGATTAACTTGCTGCAACAATTAGCAACACAGCTAGCAATTGCACTTCAACAAAGCCAACTCTATGAACAAACTCAACATCAGGTTAAAAGAGAGCAAGCGCTGAATCGAGTGATTCAAAGCATCCGAAATTCTCTAGACTTAAAGACTATTTTTTCTACGGCAACTTATGAGATTGCGCAACTTCTGCAAGCAGACCGAGTTGACATTGTGCAATATCTACCTCAAAAGCAGGTGTGGCTAAATGTCACAGATTATCGCCAAAACCCAGACTTACCAGATGCTTTAGGACTGGAATTTCCAGATATTGGCAATGAGATTGCTACTCGACTCAAACGTTTAGAAATTGTCAAAATTGATGATGCTAGCACCTGTACAGACGAAATTAACCTTGCCTTCGCGAAAATTTATCCAGGAGCATGGTTACACGTGCCATTGCACTTTGGTGGTTTCGTTTGGGGTAGTTTAAGCTTAATTAGAAACAAACAACCGTTGTCTTGGCATCCTGAGGAAGTCGAATTAACTCGTACCGTTGCTGCTCAGCTGGCGATCGCAATTCAACAGTCTACACTTTTCCAGCAAGCACAAATCGAACTCAGTGAGCGAAAGCAAGCAGAACAAAAAATCTTGGAACAAGCAGCCCTACTGGATGTTGCTACAGATGCAATTCTGGTTCAAGATCTGAAAAACAAAATTGTGTTCTGGAACAAAAGTGCTGAGTGTCTCTACGGTTGGACAGCAAAAGAAGCTTTGGGCAAGAATGCCAACGAACTATTATATGAGAATTCACCCAAACTTGAGGAGGCTCTACATCAAGTTAATATTGCAGGTGAATGGTATGGTGAATTGAATCAGGTACAAAAAGATGGTAAGGAAATCATCGTTGAAGCGCGCTGGGCACTAGTACGCGATGCCCAGGGAAACCCAAAATCAATTCTTACTGTTAACACTAACATTACACAAAAGAAACAACTTGAAGCCCAGTTGCTAAGAGCGCAACGACTAGAAAGCCTTGGTACACTTGCCAGTGGCATTGCCCATGACTTAAACAATATACTGACCCCAATGTTAATGTCTACGCAACTTTTGCAGATGAAGATCTCTGATGAGCGTAAGGATATGCTACTTCAAACATTGGAAACAAATGCTCAACGTGGTGCTGCTTTGGTTAAGCAAGTTCTATCGTTTGCACGCGGTGTTGAAGGTAAACGTTCAATCTTGCAAATTAGACACCTGATAATAGAAATTCAGCAGTTTGCAAACCAAACATTTCCTAAATCTATCGAATTTTCTACGGATATAGCCCTAGATCTTGCTCCGATTTTTGGAGATGCTACCCAACTGCATCAGGTACTAATGAACTTAGTCATTAATGCTCGTGATGCCATGCCTCATGGTGGTGTTTTGAGTCTTTACGCTCACAATTTTTTCGTTGACAAAACCTATGCCAGGATGAATCTTGAGGCAACTATTGGTCCCTACGTTGTGATTACTGTGGAAGATACTGGAATAGGGATGTCCCCTGAAATCGTAGATAGAATTTTCGAGCCTTTTTTCACAACTAAAGAAGTTGGTCAAGGGACAGGACTGGGTCTTTCAAATGTTCTTGGTATTGTTAAAAGCCACACTGGTTTTATCAAGGTTTCAAGTATACCGAACCAGGGAACACAATTTCAGATATTTTTAAAGGCAAAACCGCAACATGAAACACAGTCAATAGAAAGTTTGGACTTGCCTAGGGGACATGGAGAATTGGTTTTAGTCGTAGATGACGAAGCTAAAATTCTTGAAATTAATAAAACGACACTTGAA
This sequence comes from Nostocales cyanobacterium Centralia_MAG_434, assembly GCA_021324415.1. GTDB lineage: Bacteria > Cyanobacteriota > Cyanobacteriia > Cyanobacteriales > Nostocaceae > JAJPJF01. The sequence continues at coordinate 47,364 of JAJPJF010000153.1, read as the reverse complement.
AAATACAATTATAGAGTCATAACAGCTCATGACGGAATTGAAGCGATCGCAATGTATGCTCAACATCAAAATGAGATTAGCATTGTGTTAGTAGATATGATGATGCCAGAGATGGATGGTTTAACCACCATTCGCACTTTGCAAAAAATGAATCCGGCAGTTAAGGTGATTGCTTCCAGTGGACTTGTAGAAAGTAAGCAACTCTCTCAAGAGAGTGGAATCACAACATTTTTGCCAAAGCCGTACACAATTAAGCAACTATTACAAGCATTACATAGTTTACTTGAAGGCTAATAACATTTTACTATCAATCTGAGTTTAGGCAATACTTCCCCGCTTTCTGGCTTCTTTGTAAGAGGTTCCTACATTTTTCAAACCTGCTTTAATCATTTGTCGTTCAAGAAGAGCAAAAAAACTTGCCTTATCCCCGCCGCGAACCACTGCTTGATTATGCGCCTCTGCGATCGCTACTGGATACCCTTGTCCTTTCTGGACTTGTGCCAACATGAGTCCTAGTGCTTGGTCAAACATAGCTGTATTTTCAGCTACCCATGCAGGCATTTCTATCCGAGCAATTTCGCTACCAACATGGACGTAACAAAAGTAAATCGGCTGGTCTTGATACAAGTCAAGAATGCGAGCGTTGCTACGCCATAGCAAGCTTCTTTGTCCTGGTTTGAGTTGAGTTGACCAAAGGGCAGTATCTCGTAATGGCTCTAATATTTTGCAAGTAAGTTTTTCTTGTTGATTAGGGCAATAACTTGCACAATCTGGGACTGCGTGAGGACAAGAGAAAAGACGCAAAAAGTTAATTCCTTCAATATTGCGTGAAGCACTCACATATCCCATGAGAGGAATTTGTGCTTCACGTAACCTTTGCCAAGCTTCTATGATCGGCGGTAAAATCCGATTACGTGCGTCTATGGGTAGTTGCTCTAAAAACCAGTAAATTAGCGAACCATCTACCATAGCTAAGGTAGGTACTGGTGCAATCTCTGCTTGGACGCTGCAAGCTAGTTCTCCTAATACTGTTGCTTCACTGACTGTGCGACAATAACTCATCCATTCTTCAGTGCGGATACCCCACTGACGAGAAGCATATAAATCTTCTGCACGATAAAAGATCTCCGGCAAACTATCCATCAATGGGTGGCGATTTTGCCCATAGTGTAAAACAACTCTCCCAATATTGAGAAGATAACAGTAGGCAATTTCGTGGTGGCTAGGAGAAATTTGAGAACCATCAGTTGCAATAACTGTGTGAACTTTGGGAGGAACAGGAATAGTAATGCAGGTATTGAGCGGTTCTAGGGGTGTCGCATTTATAAAAAGAATGCGATCGCGCCACTTCTGTTGTTGTTGGACTAACTCTTGTTGACGCTCTAGAGCACCTTGAAGATGTTTTTGAGCTAATTCTAAACGCTGGCGACTAGCAGTAGCTTCTGATGTCAGATGTTGACTTAGACCCTGTATTTGTCTTGTAAGTTTGGTAAAGTCAAGCATAAGGTTTGTGATTTAGAAGCAACTGTGTAACTCTACCTTAACAATAACAAGACAAGTGCTTGTCAATTCATTTACTGGTTATAGAAATAAAACGGGTGCATCCTGATTTGGCAGATTTATTTTGTAGTGCGTTCGCGAAGCGTGTGCTTTGCACTCACGTCTCGCTCGCACTACTCATTCCATTTAGGGGATACTCCCAACAAAACAAAGCCTGCTTTTTGCAGGCTCAGTCCATTTGAAAATATTCTGCTGATGGTCAACCAACATTCTATGCGTCTTCAACCTCCAGTTGCGCTGCTGTTACTGCATCAAGAGCAAAAGCAAAAACGAGTGGCATTGGACACTTGAATAAGTAAGTCGAAACAACGGCTACAAGTGTACCAATAACTGCTAAAGCCGACCACAACCTTTCTTCATAAGTGAATCCTTTTTTGGCTTTGATCACTTTGAGAACTTGAGTTGGAATTGGCTCAGGCATCACACCCCCAGGCGGAAAAGCCCAATAATTGTCATGTCGCTCTACAAATAAGTCAGTCCAACCATTTTCACGACACCATTCTTCAATCCATTCATCACGGTAATGTTTCATACAGAAGCTATTCATGCAGGTTCGTATATCTAAAAAGTCTTGATAAATAAAATCTAGAGAGCTTGATGATTTTTCAAAAACTTAGTCATTTATAGGAAATCAAAACAATTTAACAATGATTAAGCTTTTCTTACAAAACTCTATCGACTTTTAAAACAACTGACTCATACTTTTACTAATTAAGAGACTAGCAAGGAATAACGCTGATTTGAAACAAAAGAAAACAAACTTTACCTGGAAAGTTGAAATGCAATATTTCTCAACAAATCCCAATTGAAAGATATTACCAAAGGTAGAGACAAGATACTGACTCTATTCGATTCAACGCATTTGCATAGAGATTACGACAATACCGATATTGCAATCCTAAATGATTTGTGAATAAGAGACACCCGATTTCTTGGAGAAATCGGGTGCCTGACACGAACAAATTTGTGAATCAAATAGAATTAATATATATGCTGCGTATGAGCTAAATCAGCAATCAAAAATTTGATTACGTTGTTGTGTCTTGAGCAGCTTCTTCCATTTTTTTGCGTAGACTGAGTGGTCTCATATCAGTCCACACTTCCTTGATGTATTCAAGGCATTCCGTTTTGGAACCACTTTTGCCTGCATCCTTCCAACCAAGAGCATTCTCCCGGTCAACAGGCCAAATAGAATATTGTTCTTCGTGATTGACAACCACTTTATAAATTGTTTTGTCTTCCAAGTCTTCTGTGCCCATACTTTACTCCTAGCAAATTGTCAAGAATATTTCACGCCTCTATCGGTTCGAGATGTCCTATCCCTGTCAGTGTTTCTAGATCAATATCCGCAATGCATCTAACTTTTACGTAATTGAGTGTTAAGTTTCCAACTAAATGGACTTTCCCCTTTTGTTGCTCAAAGTCAGCTTCATTGAACTGAGACGCTTCCCGATCAAGTCGAACGCCTAAATCAGTACCGCCCTTTGTATTTGTGAATTTAATATGAACATAGTCTCGATCAATACTCTCTTTCAAAGCAGCTACAGTTTTTTCAGGTCGTAAGCTAGCTTCAACTGGGTGGTTTCCTTGGGATAATCGTTGCACTAATTCATTCACTGCTACAGCTTCTCCTTGTTTTTGTTCTTTCTTACTTAAGTAACTACAAATTGCTATTGCCTTTACTTGCTGAAGCGCTAATCTCAATGGTTTTATCACCTAGGATTTCAGCGTTTCAAATCACATGATACTAAAAACTAGCATTTTGCTGACCAATGCTTTGTAAACCGCCTATTGTACAGCGAAACCAGGAAGACTTGAAATTTGGGTTTTTACTAGAATTTAAGAGATCTGTGGGATCATGAGCGTGTTACTCTTGAAAATGAAATAGCTTAAATCAAAAGTCTCCTACGACCTCATCTGAAAAATAGCTTCAATCAATAGGCTCAGCATGGTCACCACTGCAGAAAAAACAAACATAGGTTACATTACTCAAATTATCGGTCCAGTTGTAGACGTTAAATTCTCTAACGGCAAAATGCCTCCTATCTACAACGCTTTGACCATTAAAGGCACCAACGAAGCCGGACAGGAAGTCTCAGTTACCTGCGAAGTACAGCAACTGCTAGGTGATAACCAAGTGCGGGCTGTTTCTATGAGTAGCACTGATGGCTTAGTGCGTGGTATGGAAGTTGTTGACACTGGTGCGCCAATCAGCGTGCCAGTTGGTAAAGTTACCCTAGGTCGGATTTTCAACGTCTTGGGCGAACCCGTAGATGAGAGAGGACCTGTAGATACTCAAGAAAAGTTTCCCATCCACCGTCCTGCTCCCAAACTCACTGATCTAGAAACCAAACCTTCCGTGTTTGAAACTGGGATCAAAGTTGTTGACTTGTTAACTCCCTACAGACGCGGTGGCAAAATTGGTTTGTTCGGTGGTGCTGGTGTCGGCAAGACCGTCATCATGATGGAGTTGATTAACAACATCGCTACTGAACATGGTGGAGTATCCGTGTTTGGAGGAGTGGGTGAACGCACTCGTGAAGGAAATGACCTTTACAACGAAATGATTGAATCTGGGGTAATCAATAAAGATAACCTCAATGAGTCAAAAATTGCCCTAGTCTATGGTCAGATGAATGAGCCACCTGGAGCAAGAATGCGGGTTGGTCTTTCGGCACTGACAATGGCTGAGTACTTCCGAGATGTGAATAAGCAGGATGTGCTACTGTTTATCGACAACATCTTCCGGTTTGTACAAGCAGGTTCGGAAGTGTCTGCGCTATTGGGACGCATGCCTTCTGCGGTAGGATATCAGCCCACATTGGGAACTGACGTGGGTGCACTGCAAGAGCGGATCACCTCCACTAATGAAGGATCAATTACCTCAATTCAAGCAGTGTACGTACCAGCAGACGACTTGACTGACCCAGCACCTGCTACGACATTTGCTCACTTGGACGGAACCACCGTGCTATCTCGGGGTTTAGCGTCTAAGGGAATTTATCCTGCTGTAGATCCCCTAGGCTCAACTTCTACAATGTTACAGCCTAATATTGTTGGTGATGAACACTACAATACTGCTCGTGCTGTACAAGCAACCCTCCAGCGCTATAAAGAACTTCAAGACATTATCGCCATTCTTGGTTTAGATGAATTGTCTGAAGAAGACCGTCTTACAGTTGCTAGAGCACGGAAAATAGAACGCTTCTTGTCTCAGCCATTCTTTGTAGCAGAAGTGTTCACTGGCTCTCCTGGTAAGTATGTGAAGCTAGAAGATACTATCAAAGGCTTTAAAAAGATTCTGTCTGGTGAGTTAGATGATCTGCCAGAACAGGCTTTTTACATGGTCGGCAACATTGACGAAGCGATCGCCAAAGCTGAAAAACTCAAAGGCTAATGGGGAGTAGGGAATAGCGAGTGGGAAGTAGGGAATTTGAGATTCCTACTACCACTCACCACTCCCCTAACATGAACAATTACCAATAAGCAATTAGCAAAGATGACATTAACCGTTCGTGTTATTTCTCCAGATAAAACAGTGTGGGATGCAGCTGCAGAAGAAGTCATTTTGCCCAGCACTACTGGTCAGCTAGGTATCCTGAGTGGACACGCACCGCTCTTAAGCGCCTTGGATATAGGTGTGATGCGGGTGCGTCCCAGCAAAAATCAAAGTTGGGTAGCGATCGCCTTATTGGGTGGCTTTGCCGAAGTTGAGCAAAATGAAGTCACAATCTTGGTTAACAGTGCAGAACGTGGAGACACTATTAACCTAGAGGAGGCTCGTAATGCATTTAACGAAGCACAAACCCGTTTGAATCAAGTTCCTGCAGGTGATAGACAAGCGCAAATTCAGGCGACCCAAGCTTTTAAGCGCGCCCGTGCTCGTTTTCAAGCTGCTGGTGGCATGATTTAAAGATTTGGCTGCTCAATTGCTATACAAGTATGGCAGTTTTGACATCAATATAAAAACTCCTCTGTTGCAAATGCACAGCAGGAGTTTTTTGTGTTTTCAATTGCTACTAATTGCTAGTTGCTGCAGGGTTAAGACAATCCCACATTAAGAGCTTGTATGTGCAATAGTTGGGAGGTGATTCATTCGTACTAAGCGCTACCTGTAAAGGTAACTTCAGGAAATTTTAACTGAGCTTCAGCCATTGGTCGGTTTCTACCTTCCTCTTGCCAGTAGTTAATAACTTCTGTAGCTTTATTAAGTAACTCCACCCGATCTACTTCGTTGATCCAGTGTTTTGACTCTAGCTCCTTTTTCAACTCTTCCCAGGCGTCATTCCTTGGCCAGAAAAAGTACTTGGTTAAAGGACTTGTGCCTTTACCTACTACTTGATCTACCGCCAAGGCGACGTTCTCATCTAGCCACAAAATTTTCAGAATGAACTTGGACAATCGCACCTCCGGGGAATCTCCGGGTTTCACTATCTTTGCAATGGATTATTCTAACGCAATACTTTACCATCTGGCTAAAGGATAGGAGAGTTAGGAGTTAGGAATGGGGAGTGGAAGAGTGAGAATAATTAATAACTAGATAATAACCAACTAAGAAACTATGAAAATAATTGTTGTTTTTGATATTGATGGTGTTGTACGGGATGTGGGGGGTTCTTATCGGAGGGCGATCGCGGATACTGTGGAACATTTTACGGGGGGAGAGTATCGCCCAACACCCATTGACATTGATCAGCTGAAGTCCGAAGGTGTTTGGAATAACGATTGGGAAGCATCTCAAGAACTCATTTACCGTCACTTTGAAACTCAGAGGAAATCTCGTGAGGAACTCCAACTTGACTACAACACTATTGTTGCCTTTTTTCAAGCACGTTATCGGGGGACAGATCCTGATAATTGGACAGGATATATATGCAATGAACCGCTATTGTTACAGCCAAGTTATTTAGAGCAATTGACTGTAGCGGGTATTTCTTGGGGCTTTTTCAGTGGTGCAACTCGTGCTTCTGCCACCTATGTCTTGGAAAAACGCCTTGGTTTAAACTCACCAGTGCTGATTGCCATGGAGGATGCACCAGGTAAACCAGATCCTACAGGGCTATTGGCGACAGTTCACCTACTAGAAAAAGAACTTGACGAATTAACGTCAGTCGTATATGTGGGGGATACCGTGGCTGATATGTACACAGTGGAAAAAGCTAGGTCACACCAACCTTCTTGGAATTGGATTGGTGTGGGAATTTTACCACCTCATGTACAAGACACAGCAGCACGTCGTGATGCCTATATTGAGACACTACGAAAAGCAGGAGCGTTCACAGTTTTGAGCAATGTAGAGGAATTAACTCCAGTCAAAATTAAGGAATTCTTGTTGTAAAAAGTCAATTGTTCACTGTTGTCTTGCTTACTGGGAAATAACCTTATAATACATAAATTGCTAATCTAGTCAAGCCTTCATCCAATTATCAGGACAAGAAGAACAATGTCTGTACCTAAATTGCCTGACGGACCTCAAACTCCATCCTTAATACAAACACTCCAGTGGATGCTTCGTCCTATAGAATACATGGAAGCTTGTAGCAAACGCTATGGTGATATCTTCACCCTGCGGATTGGTCCAGTTTTTAAACCACAAGTATTTGTTAGTAACCCTCAGGCAATAGGACAGATTTTTACCACTGATCCAAAACAGTTAGACTCTGGTGAAGCAGCCGGGATTAAATTACCTATATTGGGACAACAATCACTCCTAGCTTTGGAAGGTAAGCCACACCAGAGGCAAAGAAAGCTGTTAACACCCCCGTTGCATGGGGAACGGATGCTAGCTTATGGTGAGTTAATTCGCGACATTACCAAGCAAGTCACTGATAAATGGCAGGTTGGAGAACCCTTTTCAGTTCTACCTTCCATGCAAGCAATCTCTTTTGAAGTGATTTTAAAAGCTGTATTTGGTCTTGATCAAGGACCACGTTACGAAAAGCTAAAAGAACTCCTAATTGCGCAATTGAATCCCAAAAGACCTATTGTGGCAGCACTGATGTTTCTCTTCCCAGCTCTGCAACGGGATTTAGGTTCGTGGAGTCCTTGGGGAATTTTCTTGCGCCGAAAACAGCAAGTTGACGAACTCATTTACGCTGAGATTCGGGAACGCAAAGAGCAACCAGGCTCATCTCGTAATGATATTCTTTCTTTGATGATGTCGGCTCGCGATGAAGTTGGTGAGCCAATGACGGATGAGGAATTACGTGATGAGTTAATCACTATGTTGGTGGCAGGTCATGAAACCACGGCGACAGCTTTAGCTTGGGCATTATACTGGATTCACCATCGACCAGAGGTACGAGAGAAACTACTACAAGAACTGGATAGTCTGGGTGAAAATCCTGATCCGAACATTATTTTGCGATCGCCCTACTTAAACGCTGTCTGTAGTGAAACACTACTTCTTTACCCAGTAGCGATGCTGGCTTTAAATCGAGTTGTGAAATCACCACTAGGAATGATGGGATACCAATTAGATCCTGGTACTTTAGTTGTCCCTTGCATTTATCTGACTCATCATCGGGAAGATTTATATCCACAAGCGAAGCAGTTTAAGCCAGAACGTTTTTTAGAACGGCAATTTTCCCCATACGAGTATTTACCCTTTGGTGGTGGTAACCGTCGCTGTATTGGCATGGCATTTGCCCTATTTGAAATGAAAATGGTCTTAGCAACAGTACTGTCTACCTGGCGGATGGAACTGGCTGACACCAAACCACTAAAACCAGTACGTAAGGGTGCTCTATTAGGACCACAACAGGGGGTGCAGATGGTAGTAAGGGGTATACATCCTCAAAATCAACGAACCTTAGAGACTAGCTCTAGTTCAGCTTGAATAGTAGCATCTTTCAGGATTGCTAACTAGAATTGCGTCGTAAAGCATACAAATTGAAACTGAATTAAGTTTCCTAAATTAGTCGGCGCTAGAAAGGACAGGCTTGCCAGTGGAGATAGCTTGTTCAACCACATCAGCAGCTCGACTCACTCCTCCAGTTCGACGAATCGCCTCTTGTAGCCTTAGGGCATTTTGCTTGTAAGAGGCTTGTGTCAGCACTCGGTGTATGGCTGCTCGCATTTTGGGAACACTCAAGCGAGACACGGGTATAAATTCTCCAGTCCCAGTCCAAGCTATACGCGCCGCCACTCCTGGTTGATCATTGGCAATCGGAATGGCAACCATAGGCACTCCATTAGTTAAAGATTCCAAGGTGGTATTCAGTCCAGCGTGGGTGATCGTTAGAGTCGTTTTCTTTAGGAGTTCTAGTTGAGGTGCATAACCAACAACCAAGGGTGAACCCGGTAACCTTGGCAGAGATTCAACAGTCAGGGAACCACCAAGTGAAATGACTAATTGAGCGTCTAACCCATTGCAAGCTTCTGCAATAGAGGAGAAAATCTTCAAAAGACGGTTTTGTGTGGTTCCCATAGAGGCATAAATCAATGGTTGCCCAGTCAATTGTTCATATGGGAAAGTGTCAGTTTCGCGACCAATCGAACTGTGCAATGGTCCTGTAAAGTGAAACCATGGGGGCAAATGTTGCCTAGGGAATTCAAACTCAGCAGGCTGTTGACTGATCTGAGCTAGTTGAGAATAGCCATCGTTGTAACGAGTGAGTTTTGGTAACTTCCACTCTCGACGATACTCCAGTATCACATCACCCATGATTTGTGCAAGACTCAGTAGCCTGTAAACCGTACTATTGCGTAAGCGTGCCCACAAGGCTGAAGTGTAGCGCCAGTTTGTGAAATGTGGAGGAATGCTATCTTCTTGATGTAATACCAATGCGCTACAAATAGTAATAAAAGGAATGTCCAAAAACTCTGCGATCGTTCCTCCTTCGAAGGAAACCTGGTCCACTAACAATGCTTCCACACCGACTTGTTTGATTGTTTTTGGCACGTCTCGAAGAGTAACTGCTGCTGTCTGTTTGAGAATTTTGATAGTATATCCAGATGCTGCAAGTCCACTCAGTTTCCCCAAGTAAGCCAAGTGTTGTGCGATCGCTCCTTTGGGAAACTCAGACTCACCAATCGCCCGAAATTCCAATCCTGCTTGCAGTGTCTTAGTCTGAACATCAACCACACCAAATAAAGTGACACGATGACCGCGCCGTTGTAGTTCGTAACCCAAGGTTAGCATGGGGTTGAGATGCCCAGTCGTAGCAGGACAAATGATGCCGAAGTGGGTCATATAAAAGTGAGGAGTTAGGAGTGAGGAGTTAGGAATAAACTTAACTAACTCATGAGGAACCAGAAGAAGACTACAGACACTTCTCAATCTGCTTTGCGTACCAGTTGTAATTGTGGCTTCTGGTTGGTAAAAAAAATTATTTGTGATAGTTAACAGTTGGTAGTAGCGTAGAGTGGGCAATGCCTGTTATATCAAGTTCACTATATCCAGGTTTTGATAGGCACTACTTACCTTGGGTGTATTTTAAAAATCAGATACCATATACGCTACCATTAATCTTCAGGTTTTTTTTGGAGGATGCCAGCCTGCTAACACCCATTGTTGTCTAACTGTAACTGACACAATGTTGTTTAATTGTAAGGCGATAACTGTAGATCGACCACAGGCAGTACTTCCAATAACTTGAATCCCATCCTCACTCCATTTAAAATGTTCTGACCACTCTTGTTTTCTGGGATTAAATAACTTTACTCTTCTACCAGTTACGGGGTCTAATGCATCAGTTTGAATTCCTTTATAACCATTGCAAAGGCGACAAGCTAACCATAAATTATCTTCATCATCTGTCCCTCCTTTGGCTTTGGGAATGATGTGTTCAATTTCTAGAAGTCCAAGGACATACTTTTGTAAACTACGACAGTAACCACATTGATCGCCAGCTTGGATGCGAATTTTTTCTCTGAGTGTTTCTGATATCCAGCCTGAACTCATGCATCTAAAGGTTCTCGTAAACCTCGCTGGACTGCTTCACGTAGAGCCTGAGCTTTCAGTAATAGTTTTTCTTGGTAGACTTGCATTAAAGTCCAAAGTTCAGAATGCTCAGTTTCGGTAAGTATTCCAGCTTGTTGATTGTATAGCAATTCGCTTAACCTTTGGTCTTGTTCTGGTTGCATTTGTAATTCAGTAAGGGCAATAACTTCTTCATCAGATAAAGAAGCAATAGAGGGAGTTTCTTTACTATCAATTGGTATCGATTGGGAACTGATGGGAGACAGGGAAAGTGCTATTGCTTGTGTCAAAATATCAACCACAGCACGGTTAGTGAGTTGGGCAAAATGTTCGGCTTTTTTGTAGACTTCATCTGGTAAATTTAGAACAATTTGGGTAGTCATAGGATTTCAGGCTCTTTGAATATTGCTAGTGTTACTTTCTTCCACATTATCTTCCAAATGACTAGTTCTCTGCTGCTGGTCGATAGTAGATAGTTGTTAGCCATTAGATTTTCTCTTCCCCACGCCCTATTTCTAACTTCTGTCCTGTAAGAGCGCAACGCCTTGCGCCCCTACTCCCCATTTCCTACTGAAGCTTCAAAAATTTATCTAAAGCTGCTACCATATTTGGGGGCCAACGGCGGGTATTTGCTACCCAGTTGATGTCTTTGTAGCGCCCATCCAATCCGACTACTGACACCCAGTTACTTTCGGCTTCACCTGCTTTTCCTTCTACCCAATAAGCAGCTGTGAGAGCTGCACGGACATCGGCAAATTGAGGGTATTTGCGAACAATATTCCGCATTTCCCGAATGGCCTCTTTTGTTTTTCCGATTTGATAAAGAGCAAGAGCATAGTTAGCACGGGCAAAGGCAAAATTGGGGGCAATTGTAAAGGATTTTTTGTAGTTAGCGATCGCCTCTTCCCATTGCCCTAAACCTGCATTGGCATTGCCACGATTGTTGTATGCCATGGCATCTTTAGGATCAAGCTCCAGGACATGATTATAATCGGCGATCGCCTCTTCCCATTTTCCCAAACCCTCCAACGCTGTACCACGATTCAAGTAAGGGTCAGTAACATTGGGTGCCAATTCTATCGCCTTGTTGTAGTCTACCAGTGCTTCTTGCAACTTATTTTGACTCACTCTAGAATTGCCTCGGTTACTCCAAACAGCGGCATTATCAGGAAATTGCTCGATAATTTTGGTCCAATACTTTTCTGCTGTAGCAAAATCACCCTTATTGGTAGCAGCAAAAGCCTCTGTAGCCAGCTGATCTCGTTGTTGTAACTGCTCTTGAGTGGTTGTGGAAGATTGGGGTTGCGCCATAACTGCACCACCCCATCCAAATATAAGCAAAAAACTCAAAAAAATGATAAATAACTTCTTCATCTGCGGTTCAAAATCGACAATCTAACAGGTCTAACATGGCTGACATTATGAGAACAAAGATAATTGTTCATTTGGAGGTTTAAAACCCAAGTGCTTATACGCGACTGATGTCGCCAACCTACCACGAGAAGTCCGTTGCAAATAGCCAATTTGCATCAAATAAGGTTCATAAACTTCCTCAATAGTCTGTGCATCTTCACCTGTTGCTGCTGCAATTGTTTCTAACCCCACAGGACCACCGTTGAATTGTTCTATAATCACACTTAACATTCTGCGGTCTGTCCAATCTAAACCACACGGATCTACCTGAAATAGTTGCAAAGCCTCTGCTGCAACATTTTCATCAATTTCTCCTGATGATTTGACTTGCGCGTAATCACGGACACGTTTTAGTAATCTATTTGCTATTCTTGGTGTTCCCCGTGAGCGCCGTGCAATTTCTGTTGCACCATCCTCGTTAATGGCTGTTTGAAGTAGTTGAGCAGTGCGTAGTACTATTTGGCTCAGTTCGTCCACTTCATAAAATCTTAACTTTTGCACTAAGCCAAAGCGATCGCGTAGTGGAGATGTGAGTGCTCCGACACGGGTTGTTGCACCTACTAAGGTAAACTTTGATAGTGGAATACTCCGAGTTCGAGCGCTCGAACCTTTGCCAATAGTGATATCTAAACGATAGTCCTCCATAGCTGGGTATAAAATTTCTTCGCTCATGCGTGACAGGCGATGGATTTCATCGATGAATAGTACATCGCCTGGCTTGAGATTGACGAGTAACCCAACAATATCTCTGGGACGTTCTAGGGCAGGGGCACTGGTAATTTTGCAATTGACTCCCATTTCAGATGCTAAGATCATAGCCATCGTGGTTTTACCTAATCCCGGAGGACCATAGAGTAGCAGGTGATCTAGTACCTCACCTCTAGACTTAGCCGCAATGATCGCAATTTCTAGGACGTCTTTTAAATCTTTTTGTCCTATGTAATCAGCAAATCGTTGTGGTCGGATGCTTTCGTCTTGTTTACCCTGTTCATCAACAGCAGCTTCAGGCTGTAATAAGTTCTCCTTTTCCTGCTCTTTGGCTGCTTCCCGAGTCTTTTTTGGCTCTTTGTTTGGTTCTTGTGGCTGTTTTTTTGATGAGATAATCGCCATAACTGGTACTATCACTTTGACTATAGGACTTGTTTTAGGGGGGGTGGGAAGATAGGGAGTTAGGCAAACATTAGGGATTTCTTGTCATTAATCATTGTTTTTTAGAAAATTCGGTCATTTATTTCCCAATTTTTCACTTTCCCTCACCTTTTCGCTTCCTGAATGCCCTAATTGCTTTTTCCTTTACACCCCCACACCCCTCTTCCCTAAAACCCCCCTTCATGAGAGAAAATTTTCGGTTGAGAATCCTCTCTCCAATTTAAAATTTAATTTCCGGGTAATTACTCAGGAGTGTAAAAATACTCATGTTGGCTAAAAGAATCTTACCGTGTCTAGATGTAAAGGCAGGACGAGTTGTTAAGGGAGTAAACTTTGTCAACCTGGCTGATGCGGGTGATCCGGTAGAGCTAGCAAAGGTTTACAACGAAGCTGGTGCAGATGAGTTAGTATTTCTAGATATTACAGCGTCTCATGAAGATAGGGATATTATTGTTGACGTGGTGTACCGCACTGCCGAGCAAGTGTTTATTCCGTTAACTGTCGGTGGTGGGATTCAATCCTTAGAAAATGTTAAAAATCTTTTACGAGCTGGGGCAGACAAGGTTAGTATTAATTCTGCAGCAGTACGAGATCCTGACTTGATTAATCGGGCAAGTGATCGCTTTGGTAATCAGTGCATAGTTGTTGCTATTGATGCCAAACGTAGACAAGAACCAAACAATCCTGGTTGGGATGTTTATGTGCGGGGTGGAAGAGAAAACACTGGTCTAGATGCCTTACTTTGGGCGCAAGAAGTCGAAAAACGTGGCGCAGGAGAACTTTTGGTGACGAGTATGGACGCCGATGGCACTCAAGCAGGTTATGACTTAGCGTTGACGCAGGCGATCGCTGAAGCTGTACAGATTCCCGTGATTGCATCCGGTGGAGCCGGTAACTGTGAACATATCTATGATGCCTTGACCAAAGGTAAGGCGGAAGCAGCGCTTCTTGCCTCACTTTTGCATTATGGGCAACTAAGTGTCGCTGAAATTAAAACTTATTTACACAATCATCAAGTTCCAATAAGAATAACCGCTTGATTAAGTAATCCTTATCTAAAGGCTGACATATACTTATTCACACAGTTCTTGAAAAGGATGTTAACATTAGTGACAAAGAATAAATAAATATTAACAGATATGTTGATTCCTATTTTAGTTTTTGATGTAGCGCTAGTTGCGTGGTCGCTCCACCTCATGGAGAGAGCATTCGCGAACAAAGAGTTTTCACTGATGTTGGCGGGTACGCTAGTCGCTCTTGCCGCCGCAGCAATGTTAGTAGTTTACTTTTTAATGGGGCACTGCATGAGCTACCTACTACAAATTAGGTGATCACTCATCTGAATGAGCAGGCTCAAAACCATAAGACTGCTCGCTCTCGATGTCTTCAGTGCAAATTCAACATATATTGATATTAATTATTTACCAAAATTCGCCTACTATGGTACACTTAACGAACGTGCGCTAATTCAATTAGATGTTGCCTTTTAAAGCGCTGAGGTAACAGTCTTTACGGGGTTATAGCTCAGTTGGTAGAGCACCTCAATGGCATTGAGGGGGTCAGCGGTTCGAATCCGCTTAGCTCCATTCCTAATGAAAAAATTTTACCACCATACATGAAAATGTGGTAGCTTCCACTTAAGGCTAGCTTTTGTTTTGCTCCCCATTCCCTGGTTCAAGGGTTAAACCGCGATAGACTTGTTCAATGGGGAAATTGAGGTTAATGCTTTTGAGTTCGATTGTGTCACCTGGTTTGTAGTTGATAATCAACCAGTCGCCTGCGTCATTTTTGTGATACAGGTCGATTTCGATGCTGGTGGAACTAACTAGTAGGTAATCGATTAAGGCTGGGTTTTGGCGGTACATTCGGAATTTGCTGCCTCTGTCGTAGGCTTCGGTTCTGGCGGAGAGGACTTCGACAATGAGGCAGGGGTAGGAGATGTATTGGGTGGTGGTTTTATCGCGATCGTCGCAAGTAACGCTGGCATCTGGGTAAGTATAGTTATTAGTACCGACAATATTGATCCGGAGGTCGGAGTTACCAGTTTCGCAGGGGCTATTTTCTAGATGGTTGGAGAATAGTGTGGTGATGCGGACGGCAATGCGGCTATGATTTACGCTGCCACCTGTCATGGCATAAACTTGACCGTTGATCAGTTCGTGTTTTTCTAGCTGCTGTTCTTCCCAGGCAAAGTATTCTTCGGGGGTTAAATTTGTGGGTTTGTCCTTGGCGGCGATCATTTTTTGGTAATTGGTAATTGGTAATACATTTATTTTATTCCCTATTCCCTATTCCCTATTTCAATCAAACAGTTTTTGGAGTAAGCCTTTTTTGAATTTTTCGGTTTGTTCAATTTGGGTGAGGGCTTCGATTTTGTGTTCTATTGCGGGTAGGAATTTGGCTATTTTTTCTTGTTCTGCAAATGAAGGAAAATTCAAGAATACTTCACTTAAATCACTTACAAGAATATGCTTAATAGTATTACCTGTAGTAATTTTGTATAGTTCTTTCTTTCCAAGAATTGAATAAAACAAATTCACTATAAATTTTGCATTGTACAAACTCAATAGACGCAAGATAATTAATGCATGGCATTCGCTCCCGTATAGAGTGTGAAAGCAGTATTAGCAGAATCTGGTAATCATCAAACAGTAACTTTTGGTTAATCCTAGGTAAAATCTCTAGTTATTAAGTGTAAATGTTGATGAATTACGACTACGAGATGGCTTAAATCGACTTAGGTCTAGCACGTTTAGTAACCATGTAAAGATACTGCTGTAACCGTTCTGGTGTAGCCTCTTGAACTGCCTTATAGTGATTCAAAGCTTCTAGCCCATCAAACTCATGAATAACATCATAAATACCAGGGCAGTGAGTGTGATAGACAATAAACTTGTAGTCAGTCGTTACAGGGTTAGTATGATGGGTGAACTGGTAGCTGTAGGTTATCTTCATAATACGTATACGCAGATGAGCTAAAGCTGTGCATGAGACACTAAATCGTCACCCCAAACTCATAGAAGTTATTGTTGTTCGTCTGATGAATCTACCAACATTTCTAATGCTATGATTTGGTGTAATATTTGATTTCTTTGTTGTACTAATGTTGCTAATTTGATTTAACAGTATTGATACGAATGAATCGTGTATTTTAGATTTAAATGTGTATTAATTGTTGATACACTAAATTTGTTTATTTATTTTTTAATAAAATCTGGGATGGCTGGATGTGAAAAATAGAAATCAATAAAATTAATACACAAATGGTTTAATAATAATTTATATATAGAACAATCATAAATGATTCGTGAAAAACGAGAAACCGGGTTTATCCAAGAAACCCGGTTTCTAAGACTGTTAATTTTTACAAATCATGTAAGATTGCTATATCTTATATATCTCTTCCTCTATTCATTTCTCACATAGAAAAGTCAAAACGGCTTGATTTCTAAAAATAGAAATGCTCAAGAAACATGAATAAAACAAGCCCTAACTGTTAATCTATCAACAGGCAACAATCGCAAGCATAGTATTTTTTTCTCCAGTCTAACTCGTTTCCTATCCAGACGCAGGAAGATGAGAAAAGTAGCCGACTAGATTATAGTTGATGGGTTGCAAGAAAAGCTTCGACTTCTGCTGCTGTCGGTTGAGAAGCGATCGCCCCTGGTTTCATTGTCGTCAAAGCTCCTGCAGCACTGGCATAAGTGACAATTTTTTTAACTATTTCTGGCTCGCTCAAGCTTGCAAGCCCATATTGACAGATCTGGTGGATAAACCCTGCAACAAAACTATCTCCTGCTCCGGTTGTATCCACCACTGGGATAGAAAAAGCAGGAAGCTTACCTTCAGTTTCGCCGAGACAGTAGCTGATTCCTTGGGCTCCATCTGTCACTATCACCCCTTCAACAGAATTTAGACGATAGGTGATTGCGCCTGGATCAGTCGTGTCAAATAACCATTCAGCTTCTTCTTTAGAAAGTTTAATAAAATCGACTCTTTTAAAGAATTCTCGAATTTTTGGCAGAGCTATGTCATGATCAGGCCAAAATACAGGACGCCAATTGATATCTAGCAAAACCTTAATATCAAATAGTTCTGCTAATTCAAGAGCACGGTGAATAGCACGCCCACTTTCTGGATAAGCTAATTCCAAAGTGCCCAAAACTAGAAAATCTGCTTCTTGAAACAGAGGTTGCGCTAACAAATCAGCGTTGAGCTTGGTATCAGCAAATTCAGTAGTATTGTATTCACCGAAGCCAGCAAAGCTGCGATCGCCTGCTAGATCCCGTACCACATAAACTTGCCGCGTTGGTGCTGTTGGATGACGTTGTATGCCTGTTGTATCAACACCTACTTCTTGTAGAAGCCTGACCAGCGCATTTCCAGATTCATCCTCACCCACAGCACCGATGAATCCTGCTGATGTTCCTAACTTTGTTAAAGCACAGGCAACATTTGCTGGTGCTCCTCCTGGATAGGGAGTCCAAGACTCGACTTGCTCCAGTTTTAGCCCTAACTGGTCAGCTAAACAATCAAACAAAACTTCACCCACACATAAAACACGGGGATTACTCATTGAATTCTAGATTTTTTATTTTCGATTAGAATTTCCCGTACAAAATTTACAATAATTTCGGCTCTTATGTCGGCAGTTGTCCATACAATTCTTGAAATTAACAATCAGCTCTTAATTAAGCGTTATTTTTTATATCAGTAGAAAATCAGTAATGCCAAAATTTAATGTTATATCTAACACTAGTATTTTGTATTATAAATTACTGTCCACTTTAACCAAAAATAAAATATCAATAAAAGTATTGTTGCTAACAGTTGAAATACCTACCTTCAAAAGAATCTTCTAGAATGAGAAAGAGGATTAAGTACATATACCAAGGGAGGATTGAATAGCTCATGGCTGGTGGCGAGTCTCAGACCCCTGTAAGTCTGTCAGACAGAGAACTGCAAATTATCGATTTAGTGGCCGCTGGCTTAACTAACCAAGAAATTGCAGCTAAACTGGAAATTAGCAAGCGTACAGTTGATAACCACATCAGCAATATTCTTACTAAGACCGGGACAGACAACCGAGTAGCTCTTGTACGTTGGGCTTTGCAATGGGGTAAAGTATGCTTGAACGATGTTAATTGCTGTGCTTTACCAAACCAAAACGATTAGACAATTTGCCTGTAAAGACGGGATGAACTGCGTCTGATACACTGCCAACCTATTTGTAATTGGCGGTTCATTGTTTTTGTCCTCTCGAAAAAAGTTAAAAGGCAAATTCTTCTATTGCCAGGGTGTAAAAGGTAGGGTGTAGGGTCTAGGGTTCATCTCATTGAATGGCTTGTTTTCAACTCATAAGTTCGAATTCTTGATTCCCCACACCCAAAACCTTTTAGCTCAAGTTTTTCGGAAATTTTTCCTTTCCTTCATTAGGCATATACGGCTTTATCAACAAAAATTAGCAACAATCGACTAATTCAAGCGTTACATTTGAAAGAAATATATATTGCTCTATCTAACCTAGGAGCAGTGTTGCTATGAATACCTCTGCTTCTGCTGACTTTTTTAATTTTGATTTTACAGCACTTCTATATGGTAAAGCGCCAATCGGAGCCTTAGACTACCCACAACCTACACAAGATACTGATTTACTCAAACAATTATCATTTATTCCAGGGTTGAAAGAATTTTTGATGCTGCGGCAGGTTCACGCTCTAGAACATGGTACCGTCTGGGTTCTGAGTGAGTTAACTCGCGCTCACACTCCCACAAGAGCCTCTAGCAATATTTCCATGGATAATGAACTATTAAGCGGGTTGTCCACAGAACAAGGGTTTTATCTCTATGGCAAGGTAAATATCAGCGATTTGCGACGTGCCGTCACACTTGCCCTGCACCGCCTCACGAGTGGTGAGTGGGATTTGGCTATACATCCCCGATGTGGTACAAATGTATCAGCGTCAATGTTGTTGACAGCTGGCTTAGCTGTGAGTGTACATCTATTATTACCACGAGGACTCATAGAGCAATTGATTGGTTTAGGATTGGCGGCGACGACGGCGTCTGAACTTGCACCTGATATTGGTGTTTTCGCACAACGTTACCTGACAACTGCTATTCCTTTTAACCTAGCTATTGAAAATATCACATGCACTCATGACATGAATGGTCGCGAGGCACATTTTATTAAAGTGTATTGGCAAGAGAAAATTGTTAGTGGTTAATGGTTAAGAGACCATTCCACTAAGCACTAACAACAAACATGACTTTAGACTCTGCGTTCAAGATTCAGTTACATGCCTCAGCTGACCGATTATTTTATCTGCTAGAACGATTCACCGAAGCACGGGTGCTTGTGATTGGAGATTTGACTTTAGACGAGTTTTTGACTGGTCAGGTAGAAAGAATTTCCAGGGAAGCACCAGTCTTAATTCTCCGTCATGAAACTACTAAGCAAGTACCAGGCGGTGGGGCAAATGCAGTTTATAACTTTGCCCAGTTGGGAGCTAAGGTTTTGGCTGTGGGACTTTTAGGCAAAGATGATCAGGGAAAGGCGTTACGCGGTTTGTTAGAAGCAGCTGGGGTCAATACTGATGGTGTTCTTATTGATCCACATCGCCCAACAGTTACTAAAACACGAATTTCTGGTCATTCACGTCAATCAGTAACTCAGCAAATAGTTCGGATAGACCGAAAATCAGATGAGTTACCAGATATGGATTTGCAATTACAACTAGCCGAATACACTAAAGAGCAAAGCCATTCAGTAGATGCCGTCATATGTTCCGACTATGGTGATGGAACCTTAACTCAGCCTGTTATTGCAGCGGCTTTGTCTGCTCCTCGGACAATAGTAGATGCCCAAAAGCATTTGGAACGATATCAAGGAGCAACGTTATTTACCCCTAATCTCCCCGAAGCAGAACTTGCTGTAGGCTATAAGATTACCGATGATGTGAGTTTAACTCAAGCAGGAAGTGATCTCATAGCATTGACACAAGCACAGTATGTTTTGATCACTCGTGGTGAGCAAGGGATGAGTTTATTCAACCGTGCTGGAAGTGAACATCATATTCCAGCTTTTAACAGGACAGAGGTGTTTGATGTTACAGGTGCAGGGGATACTGTTGCAGCAGCCTTGACTCTAGGTCTAACGTCTGGCGCATCAGCTTGGGAGGCAGCAGTTTTAGGTAATTTAGCCGCTAGCATTGTAGTGCGTCAATTTGGGACAACAACGACAACACCAATAGAAATGAAGATGGCATTACATGCGTTGTTAGAAGAAAGTTAACAACCTGTTCATAAGGCAAAAAGCGCCAAGAGGAGTGTATTTTGATGAATCATCGATTGCTAGTGACCGGTGGTGCGGGGTTTATTGGTTCAAATTTTGTGCACCACTGGTGTCGCACTTATCCGAATGATCAAGTTGTTGTCTTGGATGCTCTCACCTATGCAGGAAACCGCTGTAATTTAGCTGCTCTTGAGGGACGAGAGAATTTTCGCTTTGTACAGGGAAATATTTGCGATCGCGCTGTTATAGATCAGATACTACAAACGGAAAACATTGACACGATTGCCCACTTTGCTGCTGAATCCCATGTAGATCGCTCGATTTTAGGACCTAGTGCTTTTGTACAAACAAATGTGGTAGGAACTTTCACTTTGCTAGAGGCTTTCCGTCAGCATTGGGAGGTCACATTAAAGCCAGATTATTATCGTTTTCTTCACGTTTCTACTGATGAAGTTTACGGTAGTCTTGGTCCTAATGACCCTCCTTTCACCGAAACGACATCTTACGCTCCTAATAGTCCTTATTCAGCTTCTAAAGCTGGTAGTGATCATTTAGTACGTTCATATTACCATACTTACAGACTACCAGCAATCATCACAAATTGCTCCAATAATTATGGTCCCTATCAGTTTCCAGAAAAGTTAATTCCCTTAATGTGTATTAATGCTCTCATAGGTAAGCAATTACCAGTATATGGTGATGGCAAAAATGTTCGGGATTGGTTGTATGTGGGTGACCATTGCACTGCTTTAGATAGGGTGATTCATTTTGGCATACCAGGAGAAACTTATAATATTGGTGGCAATAATGAGGTAGAAAATATTACTTTAGTGCAGATGTTGTGCCTTCTCATGGACGAACTCGCACCCAGTCTACTCGTACGTCCTACGTCAGATTTGATTACGTTTGTCAAAGATAGACCAGGACATGATCGGAGATACGCGATTAACGCGACTAAGATGAAAACTCACTTAGGTTGGTCACCGTCAGTGACCATACAAGAGGGTCTACGCCTCACTGTTGAATGGTACCTTCATCACCGCGATTGGTGGGAACCTTTATTATCAGACGAATATCAAGCGTATTACCAGAAGATTTATTCCTGAGCAAACAAAGCAGAGGGAGCAATAGGTGCCGAGGGGAAAAGAACTTATTGCCCAGAATTCTTTCTCCCCTGCTCAAAAAATCCCCATCTCTTCCAGAGTTAAGCAATGATTATCATTTTTGCGTGATTATACAGCATTGTTGCAATATTTTACTGTCCCGCAATCATAATTTTGCTGTAAAAGAAAATACACTGTAGTAACAGTTTGTAACAAAAACGAAATTATGGCGTATAAATACTTATAGATTATCCCCAAACTAACAAAAATTATACTCTATCTATAAAAGAAAATAATTATTTTTTCGTTCTAAAAGGAAAAATTAATCAGAACTTTAAAACAGACAAAAAAATTAAAAAAAATTTGTTGATTTTTTTACAAAACCCTTTATACTTATTAAAAGTGACAAAACACAATGCATGTGTGTGGCTTGAATTCCCGAAAACAGAGGAATGCGAGCATCTACCACTCAATGAAAGCTTTCTAAAAGTCAATAACTAGTTGGCGAAATTCCTTTGTTTTTGTAGCTGTTCTGAACTGATCAGCAAAAGAACAGAATAATGCAAGCATTAAGTGTGTGCTTGCAGATATGACTCAAAATTTGCAGATTTGTTCTGGTTTCAAGAAAATGGGCATTTACTTAACATCTACCGCATTGGTTAAAAATAACTGTTTTTTTCAACATCCATTCCTCATAAATCGGTCGAAATAAGTGAAGTTGGACCTAAGTTAGTAACTGAGTGCTAATAAACATAAACATAACTATGTTGATCGTCCTTTTTCCTTAACTAGCAACTATGATGACATCTGCTTAAGGACGATTCTCACCCTTCTTTTATCAGAGACACTGCGCCAACGGATTTGCAGTCGCTACCAAAGGGCAAAAACTCCCGATACAACCTCTAGCTTCTTTTACAGGGTTTTCCTCCGTTGAATTACTCGCTGTCTCACAAGTTTCCTTGGAGTTTATACCGACTCACTTAATTACATCGAACCGGAATCAAGAAAATTAGGCGTAAGGTAAAGACAAGATGTTTGACAAAAAATATGCTCATCAGGAACATAACTCGCGATTTGCGTTAAAGCCCGCATATCAGAGTCGTTCCGTTACAGTAGTCATTCCAGCGTTGAATGAGGAAGGTAATTTAGAGAAGCTCCTACTAAGTTTGGAGGAAACGTTCCAGGATCTCGGTTTTACCTTACCAGTTATTGTAATTGATGATGGCAGTACAGATAATAGTCCAATTATTCTCGCCCAGTTGAGCAAGAAATATGACTTTTTGAGAGTCATTCGTCATCCTAAAAGACGTGGTGTTACTGAAGTGTGGAAGACAGCTTTAGTCCATGTCAAAACTGATTGGATATTTTGGGGACAAGCTGATCTAGAGTCTGATCCTCGGACTGACTTACCATTACTATTAAAAGCGTGTGATTCTGGAGTAGACGCAGTTGCAGGCTGGCGGCAAAAACGTGGAGATGGCAAAATCTTTGCATCTTTGATTGCTAACTTGGCTTGTCGTTTGGTCTTCGGGTTAAACATTCACGACATGAATTGGATTAAACTAGTTCGTCGTGACATACTATTAAACTTGCCTATTGAAAGAATCACACACCGCTATCTGTTAGCAATACTAGCAGCACAGGGATATCGCATCACAGAAACTCCCACTCCTTGGCATGCTCGTTATTCTGGAAAAAGTAAATTTGGCAAAGGACGCCTTGTGACTTCGGCGATCGATTTCACAAAATTATGGTGGTGGTTTATCACTGAGGGTCGTCAAATAACTCAGCAAAGTGCTCAAAAACAAATAAATGTAGCAACCAATTATTCCAGTTTTTATCCAAGACAACCTATTGAGATTAGAGACTTAACGAGTAGTAAGAGTTCAACTCATTAAGTAGGAGATTATTGAGAATAGCTCAGACAATTCCTATGCTCCATGACCCCTCATCACTGTTTCCAGCCTATGACTCTTCAGAACAAACATATCTTAGTCGTTACTTCAGTCTATCCGATGACGGCTGATGGAAATCATGGAGCTTTCATAAGAGAAGCAAATTTACGTTTACAATCAAAGGTTGCAAAATTTACAGTATTTGCTCCTGCTTACGAAGCGTCTAAAAGCTATGTATTGGATGGTATTCAAGTTTATCGCTTTCGCTACTGTCCGAAACGTTTTGAGAATTTGGCACGGGACGGTGCTCCTACTAAACTACAAAGGCAACCTCTTTATTTGCTAGTTGCAGCACTATATATCTTTCTGGGTTCATTGCAATTATTTTGGGTATGCCGCAAACAAAAGCCAGATTTACTCCAAATTCATTGGCCTTTCCCTCATGGATTAATGGCTTTACCTGCCAGCTTTCTGCTAGGTATTCCAATGGTATTTAGTTTCCATGGAGCCGAATTATTGCTAGCAAATAAGTTTGGCTTTGTTGCCAGTATCCTGCGGTGGTTGTTACCCATTGCCAAAGGTGTGACAGCCAACTCGTCTTATACTTGCACACTGATTCGTAAGCTTTACAATGGACCAGTGACTATTATCCCGTATGGTCTAACAATTGAGGCTAAACCACCGAAAACTCGTTCTCCAGAGGAAATTCCTAAACTTCTATTTGTCGGTAGGTTAGATGAACGTAAAGGTTTACGATATCTATTGGAAGCTCTGCCTTTAGTTCTAGATCAACAACCTGTAAGTTTACATGTTGTGGGTAAGGGAATTCTTGAGGAGGAAATCAAATTGCAGTGCCAATCAATGGGTCTGAACAACTATGTACAGTTCCTAGGTTTTGTGAGTAAAGAAGAACTAGCTGATCAATATGCTGGGTGCGATATCTTTGTATTGCCAGCTATTATAGATAGCAAAGGTGACACAGAGGGTTTGGGAATTGTCATGATAGAAGCTTTAGCCCACCAAAAGCCCGTGATTGCCAGTGCTGTAGGGGGTATTATTGATGTCATCCAATCGGGAATTACAGGATTGCTGGTACCACAGAAAGATCCAAAAGCTTTAGCACAAGCTATCTTATCATTACTCAATGATCCTATCAAAGCTCAAGAAATGGGACAAAAAGGTTTGGCAGATATCCAACTACGGTTTAGCTGGTCACGGATTATCCCCTTGTGGGAGCATGTTTTTACTAGGGCCTTGAATGGTCACTTGGCAGTTAACCGTGAATTGATAACTGATAACCGATAACTGATAACTATTCAACAATGCTGACTCGTGAGTTTTTACTATCCCGTGCAGTTCTAACGACTCTCACCGCAGCTCCCTTGGGTGCAATAGGGGTTTTGTCGATTACCGTTCTTTTGCCAGCTCTCAAAGATCCAGAGTCAAGATTTTACTCTTCGGCTATAGGTTACCCAGCTGTGCAAAGAAGCTTGGGTCAACCGATCAAAGTCCAAACTGTAGAAGTAGCGGCAAAGACTTTAGAAGAGGGTGTGGCAGCACCTGGTGAATCTGTGGCTATGCAACAGGTAGAAGTCCGTTCACTCGTATCGGGACCAGTAGAAAAAGTTTATGTTGCAGAAGGACAGTGGGTGCATCGAGGTCAACCTCTACTAGAGTTACAACAAGCTCCTTTTCAAGATCAGGTGACCACAGCTCGCAATAACCTTGCGACTGCACAAAAAAACTTACAGACTTTACAAAATTCAGCACCTCAAAGGTTGCTAACCTTGAAGCAGAATGTAACATCTGCTCAAGCAAGGATGGAAGAAGCTAAAACCAGGCTTGCAAAAATTAACACTCTGGCACAGCAAGAGCTAGATAGTAATATTGAGGCTAGTCAGGCAAGATTAAAAACGGCTGAACAAAAACTACGACAAGTCAAACTGTTAGCTCAGCAGGGAGCTATGTCTAAGTTTCAGCTATATGACATTCAAGATACTTATGCCAGTCGTAAAAAAGAACTCCTAGAGGCTCAACAAGGAGTTCTAAACACTCAAACCCAGCAATTTAGCAATCAAGATTTTTATCTCACTCGGCAAAATGAGCTGATCTCTGCACAACAAGCTTTGGAAATTGCTCAGAAGAGCTTAGATAAAGACTTGGCAGATGCTCGTCTTTTGGTAGAAAACAGAAAAATAGAATTACAGCAGGCAGCAAGAGACTTAAGTAGAACCGTTATTTATGCCAGTACTGATGGTTTAGTCAGTAAGGTCAATATTCATAGTGGAGAAATTATCGATGTTCGCGATCGCGCTTCTGTAATGACTCTGAGTCAGAATATTGTCTTTAAGGCTTATGTTGATCAAGCGCGACTTAACGCCATCAAGGTAGGCGATCAGGCAACAATTCGTTTAGTAGCATATCCTGGACGTACCTTCCAAGGACGAGTGATCCAACTTAACCCCACAGTTGCAACAGATACGGCTCAACCCAAAGTAGGCGTTGACCGACAGTACACATATTCTGTGTGGGTTGCTGTTAATGATCTGCAAATGCCTCCTGGATTGCAAGGTTATGTACAATTTGCTCAAAACCAGTCAAATTTAGTCGTTCCCGAAAGCTCTGTTACCCATTTGTCGGCTGGTGAAGGTATGGTTATGGTTTCAGAAGGCAACAAAGCTGTTGTGAAGAAAGTGAAGCTTGGGAGAACAGTTGATAACCAAAGGGAAGTGTTAGAAGGCTTGCAGCCTGGAGAGCAGGTAGTTCTCTATCCCACAGGCTTAAATCCCGGAGATGTACTGGATACTCATGCTATCAAAACAGCCAATGATACTTCTACTCCACTGAGTTTTTACCAACAGGATAACACTCAAAACGGCTTCCCTGAGCAGCGAACGTATCAAAACTCAAGTTCTTCTATTGCTGTACAACCAGATTTTATGGATCAACAAGCAACATTCTCATCGTAATCTTACTTTGTGGCAGTTTTGGCACTGAGAATATAAACAAAAGAAAAATAAAATTGGATGAAAACGACTCCTAGGCATTTGCTATGAGAATATTGTGCCGCTGGCAACACCTTTTTAAGCGAGAAAAACTAACTCTTTGGGTTGGAGTTTTAGTTTTATTTGTAGGAGTCATATATCCTTGGTATCAGTTGCCGCCACAGTCTTTAAAAGCATTTGAAACTAACCTATTCGTCACCAATGTTGGTAGGTTATTAGCTGCTTTATTAGCCTTCATAGGTTTAGCTTTCTCTTTAAATTTTATAGTTAGGCGAGCTCCTCGCCTAATTTTTTTGATGAGCTTAATCTTCACCTTACTTTTCCCTTACTTCATTGTTACTTGGTCTCCAACCGTAGCTTTTTTAGCTTCATCTTATTATGAGCAAGGAGAAACTGTATCAGATCATGTAGATCAAAATTTCCCAAAAGTTCAAGCACAATGGAAACAAAAAATCTTTTTAGATAACCCAGAACTACCACCAGCGAATTTAAGCATGTCAATTCCCGATAGCCGTTTTTTTCAATTATCGTCATGGGATAAAGTTTTGCTAGATGGTTTGGGTTATAAAAATAGCTTTTTTACGTTTATTGGTAAAGGTTGGATTTTTACTCTTTTTGGATTAGTTATTAGCTTAATTGGATTTTATTTAGGAGCCCATGAAAACTCTGTAGTTGATTCTACATTACCTAGACTAAATAGTTCAAAAGAAGAAAATAATTGGAAAAATTATTTTTTTATAGATATTATTAAATTAACTCCAGGAATACTTGTATTAATTACTGTTATTTTAGTATCAACTATTGGAGTCAATATTATTAACTACAAAATTGATACTCAGTTTGCTAAAGGTGAGTATTCTCAAGTTGTTAATACCAGTAAAATTTTAATAAGATTGTATCCAGCCTTGCAAGGGAATGTTTCTTTTTTAGAGCGCTTAGGAAAGGCAGAGT
Organism: Nostocales cyanobacterium Centralia_MAG_434; assembly: GCA_021324415.1. GTDB lineage: Bacteria > Cyanobacteriota > Cyanobacteriia > Cyanobacteriales > Nostocaceae > JAJPJF01. Next base: position 20,071 of record JAJPJF010000153.1, on the reverse strand, counting down.
TTTATGCAGAAATCTCTGATCCTCCTTTAATTAACTTTGTTAAGGGACTTGAGTACTATAAAAATAGTGATTTTTCATCTGCTGAAAATTATTTGCGAAAATCATTTGAAAGCAATTCTAGTCAATTTTTATTTAGGGGATACTTAGCAACAGCAATACTCAATCAGGGCGTGGATTATTTAAATAACTCCGATAACCGTAAGCCAGCAGCAGCAGCAGACATGTTTGAAAGAGTATTAGCAATATTTCCAGGTCATATGGAGGCTCTTTATGACCTTATGTTAGCTAGGGTTGTGAATGGAGAATTCCAAAAATCAGCTGCTGTGGCAAAACAAATTATAGACGAACAGCAATATTTTCAAGAGCAGAAAATCGGTCTACTCGGGCAAGCCTATCTACATTTAGCCTGGGCTGAATATCAAAGTGGTGATGTTAACAAAACTTGGGAACGTTATCGCCAATCAGTAGATATGAAAACTTGGGGTAAATCGCCATTAAAGGAGCAAGAGCAACAATGAAGCAATTACATTGTTGGCTATCATTAGTCCTGGTATTAACATTGGGTTTTTTACTTGGAATGTTGGGCTTTTCTATTTGGGAAAAGATACCCACATCTATTGAGCGTGTTGTATGGTCACCACAAGCTCAATGGATTGCTCCTCAATCGCCAAATTATCGTTTTTATGCCCGTCATACATTTGAGATACCTGGTACTGTGCAGGTAGGTTGGCTGCGCCTCAGTGCTGATAATGACTTTAAACTTTATGTCAATGGACGATTAGTAGCGAGAGAAAACAGTGCGCTCAATAGTTCTTTGGGTTTAGCAGGAGGAATCAAGATCCCTCCATTACAAAATTTTAATGACAGTAATCACTATCAAACTGAGACCGCAAATTATTTACTTGCAAGCTCTAAAGACTGGAAGCTAACAACCTATGTCGATTTGGTTTCATTGCTGCGTCCAGGGAAAAACGTGATCGCGCTGGAAATTCAAAAAGGACAAACAAATCCGCGTGTAGTCGTTGAGGGTGCTGTTTATCCTGTTGCTAACGCTAACCCCATTCCACTAACAACTGGAACCACTTCTTGGCGAATCTCCAATTTGTCAGAAACTCACGAATCACTCCAATGGTTTGCACCAGATTTTCCTGATGTTAACTGGTCAGAAGCCAAAACACTTGGTCCAGTGACAGAAGCTACTTACAGCCGTTTGAGTAGAGATTTGTTTGAACGTCCGCTGCAAGGAGCTTGGATCGCTGGAATGCAAAGTTCTAAAGGACAGGTATGGCTCAGGGGTCAATGGCAAATACCATCAACAGAAATCTCTCATGCCTATATTCGATTTGCTAGCAACAGTAATTATTCTTTACTACTCAATGGTGTTTTGATCAAACATGACAAAGTTGAGGATAGCAATCAGTTACATCTGTTAGAAGTAACCAAGTTTCTACATCCTGGTAGGAATATTTTAGCTGTAAGTTTGGCTAATCCTCTAAGTGTAGCTTTAGCAGATGGTGTTCACTTTTTCTTGGATGGATGGGCACAGACAAGCACAGGTAAGATTATTGGGGCGATCGCTACTGACAATCACTGGGCGTTTTTAACCCACCTCGTACCAGGTTGGACAGAAGGCGCGGGTGAAGGTCAACCTGTCAGTTATCTTGGTTTACCCCAACCACAAAGTTTGCAAAAGCGTTTTGAAGGCAATGCTTATATACTCAATTATCCCAATTACCTTTGGCATCAAAGCCTTTGGCAATTGGGAGGTGTCATCTTCGCTGTTGTTTATGCCTTGATTTTAGGTTTTTGGTTAAAGCCTCATGAGAATTTGTGGGATAGCTTAAGCATAGGAGCAACAATACTCTCACCAGGAACTCTCTTTTTAGTCGCCATTGGTTTGCTCAAACACCGCTATGCAGAGTCAGAAATTGGGCTGATATTTGCTCAAGCACAAAGCAATTACCTGATACTGTTAGGATTTACAGGCAGTGTTGTATTAACATTGCTTGTTTACCTCATCAGATTTCCTCAACTTCATAGACATCTGACTAAACAAGGAGAATCTGTACATGATGCAAGTATCTCGTCTTTAACAAAGTGGACTTGGGGCGACCGAAAATTTACTCAATGGTTTCTTTGGCTCATACTAGGTTTAGTTGCATATGCAAGTTTAGCTTTGGTGGCTCAGGCAAATATTTTTGTCATTATGTATCTAGCAGCTATTGCTGGAATTGTTGCTTCCACTTTTGTCTGGATTCAAGAATCAAAAAATCAACCAAAAGATTCTACAAGACTACAGCGACAATGGTCTAATTGGAGCGAGTCAATATTACTCATCCTAATTATTATCATTGGTTTTGCGTTGAGGGTGTATAACCTCAATTTCATGGACTTGGATACAGATGAGAATACTTCTCTAGATGCTACTCGAGGCATTCTTCACACTGGCGCACCCATTGCCACATCTGGAATTTGGTACACTCGTGGTCCTTTCTATCACTACTTTCTAGCCTTGTGGTTAAGGCTTGTGGGAGATTCTATTACTAATGCAAAATATCTATCTATATTAATTGGTACAGCGACTTTAATTCTAGTTTATATTTTTGTTCGCACAGTCACGGGAAAAGTTTGGGTTGCTCTTCTGGTTACAGCTATGTTGGCTATCAACCCTTGGGAGATTTGGTATTCTCGCTATATTCGGTTTTACCAGGTTCAGCAATTCATGAGCCTTCTTTCTTTGTGGGCATTTTTTAAAGGTTTTATTGAGCAGGCAGGGAAAAAATATCAGCACATATTTTTTGTGAGTCTCACGTTAACTCTACTCACTCAAGAAATCAGTTTAACACTACTGCCAGCTTTTCTTGTAGGATTCCTATACTTCTATCGACCTTTTGAATTACGAAAAGACTGGTCAATTCTTTTAGGGAGCTTCATGACTTTAATCATATTCATTTATGATTTAGGTTTTGCGGCTATCCGACTTTTGACCCCTTCACCAGCAATAGCCGATAGTACTGCTCCTTATCTGAGACTTCACTTTATAAATATCACAAATTATGCTGCAAATTTATTAGTTGGCTCTGATAGGATGCAAGTTCTCTATACCCTACTGTTTCTCATAGGGTTCATTTACTTTCTCATTTTAAATGATCGTAAAATAGTCTTTTTATTTAGTCTTGTTATCTCGCAGGTTATTCTCGTCACTATTCTTTGTTATGACACAGCCGAACGTTATGGCTATGCTATTTATCCACTAATTGTTTTTTTGGCTATTTATAGTGCAATTTGTATAACAGAAAGTTTAGGAAATAGATTGCAGGATGTTCTGCATATACTGCCACTTAGAGCGATCGCCTTGAGTATGGCAATTCTTCTGTTGCTTGGCAATCTAGAACCAGTAAGGACTTTAGCTGGCTATCAAGAGTCTATTAATAGACGTAATGACCAGGTATTTGAATATATCCGTGCTCATAAGCAGTCAGGAGATGTTGTTATTTCTCCTCTACCATCTTTGTCCGTCATTGGTTTAGGACATTTAGATTATTTCCTCATGGGAACTGGATATTTTGATGCAACATATTGGCATGATGGTAGATTAATTGATCGCTGGGCTGGTGCAGTAGTGGTTAGTAATCTAGATCAGATGACTCATGTGCTGGAAAAGTCTAAACGTGTATGGATTCATTTGGACGACACCAGAGAAAAGAGATTTCAAGCAAAAACTTGGCAATATATGGAGACCTTGGGAAAACCAGTCATAGACTCATTTGGAGCTCGCTTACGCTTATGGCAACCAGAAGATGGATTGCCAAGTCGAGTACCTACTCAAGGTAAAGATTTAGGAGCTTACTAATCAATTTGGTTAATGACAAAAAGATATATGAAAATCAAGCCAATTACATTGATAAAAACTATTGTCAGTATATGTCTACTAGCATTAGTATTCACTCATATAGATTTCAATCAAGCCTGGAATCAGTGTAAAAATCTCTCTTTACCTTTTATCATCTTTGCCTTACTCTACTACACAGGTTGTCAATGGTTAAGCTGCGTACGCTGGCAGGTCGTTCTCAACAGCAGTGGCCATTCAGCACCAATGGGCAGTTTGCTAAGTAGCTATTTTGCAGGGATGTTTCTGAATATTTTTCTTCCTGGCGCTCTAGGCGGAGATGTTTATCGAGTTTATCGAGTTGCTAAACAAACAAAAGATTCAGAAGTGGCATTAGTCTCTGTCTTTCTAGAACGATTTACAGGTTTAGCAGCTTTATCTGCTTTGGCTTTGATTGGTCTCCCACCAGCTTTTAAACTCATTGGGCGTTGGGATATTATTGTGCTATTTCTTGCCTGCGTAGCAAGCTTAGTTGGAGCAGTGCTGCTAATATCAAGTCCTAAACTGTTGATTTGGGCAGAGCCTTGGTTAGAAAAGTTTCGACTTGGGAAAGTGGCGGAGCGTTTTGCCAAAATTCAAATCCTATTGCGAAAATTTGCTCAACATCGTCAAGCTCTAGCTTTGTCAATGGGACTGTCATTATTACTTCAACTCGCTATAGTTTATTACCATTACTTAGTAGCGCAACAACTGAAAATTCCTATTTCTTATTTAGAGCTTTTAGTGTTTATTCCCATTATTGTGGTGGTGACTTTGCTCCCCATCTCTTTGGGTGGGTTGGGTCTTAAGGAAGGTTTATGGGTTTATTTATTTAGTCGTATTGGTTTGAGTGCTGAGCAAGCACTACTACTATCTCTGGTGATCACAGCTTTAAGTTGGCTGTTGAGTTTGCCAGGATCTATCATCTTGCTTCTGGATTCTACTGGATTTCAGCAAGTTATACAGAAGAAGAACCAATCGTAATTACCTAGTAAATACATGACTTATTCAATCCCAAGTTGTCGAAGTTTTTCTGCCAACTGTTCTGCTCTTAGCCGCTCTTTCTCTAATAAAGATTCTGCTTGTTCAGCACGTTGGCGTTCTTGTTCAGCACGTTCTTCACCAGTCAAGAGTAGATTACCTTGCAAGTCCCACCAACGCAACCAAGGCAGCTCTACATTCTGGTAAAGACCTTGCCAAATGCCCAATTCCACACCCAAAGCAGGAATTTCATAGTGACCACGCTCATTTGCTGTTAATAAGGAGTAGTATCCATCCACATGATGATAAACTTCTACTTTGGCTTTAGTCACTTCGTACATACTATAAAAAGGTACGCGAATAGCCTGCTCATAAACCCAAAACTTACCCTCGAATGGAGTTTTATCTCGCTCCTCGTCTCCATTTCCAGAGACAAATTCCAGCACAATCAACGGTGCAACAATTTCTTGCCACAAAACATAAGATCGTCGCATTTGACCTTTGAGAGTTGGCGGCACATTGGGGACATAAAACCAATCTGGTGCTTCGGCTCCTCTTTCGGGAGGTTCTGTCATCCGCCAGTAAATGCCACTATCTTGACCAATGCAGTACTGGTTATCTGGATGAAGTTTCTGCAAGATTGGCGTGATGGAATCGGTTAAGAGGATGCTTTGAGGATGTTCTTGGAAGTTCTTCACAAAGGTGCCGTCAGACTCAGGCAACTGAGTATGGTCAGGTAAGCTTGCAGGTGATTCAGTAAAAGCGGTTGAGAATCCGGTTGTCGTCATAATTTTTTGGATCTCACTCACTAAGTAAAGATAATGATTCCATGTTAGCGCGTTATTGATTGTCTTCGTTGACACATGAAGGACAAAAGATTTGATCAAAGTTTTTTGTATTCCCTTGTTGAGAATTCTTTTATACCCTGTTATTGAGATAAGGAATTTGTGATGATTCGCAGATATAGTGGGATAGCATTGTTATGCCTGGCATTGGGCACAATCACTACGACAGTAGTAGCTAAAGAATTTCAGAAAAGCCATCATGGTCAGGTTTCGGCTCGACTGTCTCAAGAAACCAATCATAATTGTGAGTCAACCAATTTGATTGCTAATGTTCTCTACCAACACTTGCCTAGTTATTACAAGTCAATGGCACCTAGTGGAGCTAATGGTGCAAATGTTCTTTGGGAAAATAAGCAGGCACCAACTTGGTATATTGAACAACAAAGGTACGGAGAGCAACTTGTGATTGGCGGATTGATCAAAAACAATCCAAAAGCTGTTCAAGCAGGATTTAAGATGTTTGACTGGGGATTTGCCCATCAAGCTGCTGATGGCAGTTTTTCTGGAACACGCGATCCTTTCCACAGCACCTCTTTTTTTGTGCAAGCTGTTGCTCACACACTTCTATTCATACAGCAATCTCCTCATGCACAAGAGTATGCTAAAGAAGTTGCTCGATATACACCGTTGGTACATCGCGCTGCTCGTTGGATGATTTCTCCACGAGTTTGGGAAAGAGGAATCAACAACAATCAGCCTTACACCCATCGTCGCTATCTTGTGGCTACAGCTTTAGGACTGACAGGAAAGCTCACTGGCGATCGCGAATTGATCAATTATGCCCAACAATCACTTGCGGATGGTTTAGCACTACAGCAAAAAGATGGTGTCAACCCAGAAAAAGGTGGTTCCGACACTAGTTATCAAATGGTAGGGGTTGTCTATGCTCAGCGCTGGGTGGAGTATTTTCCGGAAGATTCACTTTCGTCAAAGGTGACAGCAATGATTGATAAAGCATTGTCATGGGAAAAGGCAAGAATTTTACCCTCTGGAAAAATTAGCCGTGAGGGCAATACCCGCACTGGTGGACAGGAAAAAGGACGGATTGGGAAAGTGAAAGATGTGGACTACAGCACAGTTATTCGCGGATTTGCTTACGGCCAATGTTTTGATAAAAACAAAGAATGGGGAGCGATCGCTCATAGAATAGCAGAGTATTACACCCATTAAATGAAGAATGCAGAATACAGAACTCAGGGTTAATTGGTAGAAAATTCATGGCGTGTAGAGACGTTGCAATGCAACGTCTCTACAATATGAACGAAAAAACCCCGGTCGTCAGACCGAGGTTTGGAGGAAACCAAATGTCCAAATGTCTATGAAAGATACCTACTTCAAAATCAAAAAACCCTAACTGTAAAAGTCAACAAAACTTGAGCAGTTACGAGAGTTCCATCAACTCGGCTGCTGAATGGAAATTAGGTTGCTCAACAATTCTCCTCAGCTAGCAACTAATTTTTGCATCAGTTTTAGCTCAGTCGGTTTTTGAATTGCTTGAGGTATATGAATAAATATAATGCAATTTTTACATTTTGTAAAGTTTTTAGATAGAAATACATTCAATTGCGTAAGCCAATTTAGAAAATGTGTATGTAAATTTTGCAGTTAGTTAGTAGGACTGAGGAAGTTATTTATGCAGATTCGGCGCAATATTTATAAAATTTTACAGAATGGTGGAGCAGATGTAACTGCATATGGCAATGGAAGGTCACGATCACTCACACACTGGAACTGAGCATGCCAGCGATAATAACCATCAAGATCATCCAAAACCGACAGTTGTCTTAGAGGCGACTCAGGTAGTAGAGAAGCTACAGCAAAAAGGTGAATGGACTGGTGAATTTCAAATTAGCCTGCGAACCACTTATGAAGATGAACCACTTTCTGAAGTGCGCTTCAAACAAATCTCTGTTTATACTTTTTAATCTATTTTTCAATGCATGTGGTACTTGATGCTGCTAATACCACTAAGTACTACTGTTCTTGCTGGCTGTCTAGCCAGTTTTCATAGACATTGTTTTAGGGAATTACCATATTTTTTGTTAATTTGCTTGTTATGTTCATGGTTAACCAAGATTTTCTTAACATTTCGCAAAAGTTTCGTCTATCATTGCAGTGAAGAGCTGTTTATAGACTGCAGAGAGAAATTCAATGCTTGATCCAGCTTTATGCCAACGCCCTGCTAGTCAGTGGCTTACCTTGAAGTCCATGATCTCCAACTGGTTAACCACACCAACCTTGGTAGTCTTGCCACTCTTGGTTTTGGTCTTTCTACCATGGATGATTCCAAGACTACGATGGAAGCGCTTCTGGAGCGGTTTAGGAAGTGTGTTACTAGTAATGTATTGGATTTCCTCTTTTCCACTAACTATTGCTGTAGAAAAAAAAGGATTGATGGCTTTTATTCCGCCAGATCCTGGTACAACCACAGATGCCATAGTTGTGTTAGGTCGTGGAAAAGAATTTAGAGATTCACGGGTGAATGTTGCGGCAGAACTTTGGGAATCTCACCGTGCTCCTCTCATTTTTGCAAGTGGTTCAGGAGATGGGACAGAAATTGTTGAGGAACTGAAAGCCAGAGGTATTCCCGATAACGCATTAGACGAAGAACACTGTTCCCAAACGACTAAAGAGAATGCATTGTTTACTGCATCAATACTACAACCACGAGGAGTTAATCGAATTCTACTTGTGACTGACCCTCCTCACATGTTGCGATCGCTACTCACTTTTCGTCGTTTAGGGTTTGAGGTCATTCCACATCTGAGTCCTATTCCTCAATATCTCACTCCCACAAAAACAGCAATGCTCATGTTTTACGAGTATATGGGTTTAGTGAGTTATGGATTGAAGGGAGAATTGATTCCATCACAATTGGCTAGGCAAGAAAACCCCCCATTAGCAAAGTTAGCCAATTAGGTGAAACCTAAACTTTTGTCATTCTGTGCATAACGAAGTATAGCGAAGGATCTTGAAGATTCTTCGCTTTGCCCTGAATGTGTTGCAATCCGCTTTTAGACTATTTCAGCCTCATGTTGCTTCCAATTCAGTGGTAGTTTTGGGTCTATGGCCAATGTGCTCCTTACCCATTAAACTCACTTGATCTAAGATACCTAAAACCTCTTGTTCAAAAGCAACTTGAGCGCGATTGGTTTTGCCGCCCACATACAAATGACCATCTTTTTGCAAGACCCAAATTTGTGAGTGGGAAAAGTAACTCATAATCACACCCAACATGAGTAAGGCAAATCCAGTATAAACAATGGGTATTCCTGGGTCAGCTTTAATTTGTAAGCCAGTGCTGCCAATAACATCAAGAACTTTTAGGGTGACTCCATTAACCTGAGTAGACATTCCAGTACGAACTGTATCAACGAGCTTACCAGTAGAGTCATAAATCAAGACCATTCCTTGCAAGTCTTTTGCTAATAAAACAGCACCCTCACTCAAATCTGGTTTGGTAGGAATCCAAGTTCCCCAGATACGTCCTTTATCTTGGGTGGCAAGTTGCGCCATTGGTAGCTGGAAAATAGGACTATTATTGATGCCGACACGAACTGCAGAGATGCCCCAATCTGTTTGGTAGAAAGTAACACCATGATAACGCAGAGGTTGATTGACAAAAATTTTCTTATGGTCAATCTCTTTTCCCTGCTTATCTAAAACTGATATATCTGAATAAAACTGATCTATTGCCCCAGAAGAAGTGTAGTCAATCCAAAAGCGATTGACTCGTAAAGACACATCTTTGGGAATTTGTGCTGCTGCCCAAGGCCCAGCATCTGTAATATTTTTTACCTGAAATGTGTTACCACTGGGAACCATCTCCTGGGCAACAAAACCAGTCATAACCCCCCAAATTGACCCTAGCAAAATAATGACAATACCTATATGCACGATAATTGGTCCAATCCGCCCGATAATTCCCTTACGGGCATATAGCATGTCCTCTTGTTCTTGAAAAACTTTGTAGCGATGCTTTTGTAATAGTTCTGTCAGGGTTTGATTAGATGGGATAAATTGCGTCTTTTCATCAAATTCAGCACTCAATGCTAACTTTTGAAATTGGCGAGGCTGATCATAAAATTTCCATCGACGAGCAGCTTTTAGTGCTGGTAGCTGACGGGTAAAGCTACAGGCGGTAATTGCAGTGCCAAATAGAATGAGTAATGCTAAGAACCACCAAGTTCGATAAACATGATCTAAACCTAGAATTAAGATGACTTTCCAACTTAAGAACCCGAACAAGGCTGGATGTTCTGGATAATTAGCTTGGTAAAAGCTTATAGACTGACCTTGCTCAATGACCGTACCGCTTACACTAAAGAGTGCAATCAAAAGCAGCAATGCGATCGCCAAGCGTAAATTTGTCAGCACTGGTAAAAAATCTTGACGTAAGAACTGTTTAAGTGCTGCCCATAGAGATTGTTGAGGACTTGGATCTTCTATATTCATTTTTATGATTTACTAGTAACATCTGCTACATCAAATACTCGTATTTGATTTAAAAACTTCCTACAGGAATTCGAGAAATTAAAGAAAACACTCCAAATCCTACCAATAAGGCACCACTAACTGGATTAATCCAACCAGACCAACGGCGCATCTCTAGCAATTTCTTCAGGGAAGCAGTGAAAGTACCTGCTAAGATTAACGGTGCCACGTAACCTGCTGTGTAAGAAAGCAGTAGCACTGCTCCTAAGATGATGTCTTGTGTATTGGCAACCCAACCCAACAAACTGGCCAAAACAGGTGTGCTACATGGAGAAGCGACGACACCAAAACTTAACCCAATCGAATATGCTCGCACCTCTTTTGGCAATTCTTGAGAAATCCATTCAATACCACCCAAAGCAGGGAATTGTAGGGGCAAGGCTTCCAATAAGTTTAGCCCCATGAGAATGGCAATGATACTCACAATAATTGGTAACCCAATTCCTACCTGACCGTAGACTCTTCCAACAAAAGCTGCTGTAATACCTAGCACTGCCAATGTTGTTGCCAAGCCCAAAGCAAACCAGGTAGATTGGGCTGCTGCTTGTAGACGGCTTTTAGCTTCATAGCCTCCAATATAGCCAATAGTAATGGGCAGCATAGAAAGCATGCAGGGTGTAAGGCTAGTGAGCAATCCAGCTAAAAAGATAATTGCCACACTCAGCCAAGTCAAGTGTGTTAATTGATTAGAGACAAGACCATTGGCAAATTGCTCTAATTCATACAGCCGGGTTTGTAGATTTTCAAGCATGAGATTTTTTGGAGCGGGAAATGCTTACTCTGCTTGAATTTTAGCTTAAGCACGAGCCTCTGGGTGGAAGCGAACCGTATTACGATCAGATCAGATATTTTTTCATGTCCAAATAACATAAAGACGTTACACTGCAACATCTCTACTTTGGCTTACGAAAAATTCGTCGTTCACGCTTATTGTCAGGCTGCGCGCGCAAAGGCACCACTTCAGCTTCACTACTTTCGCGGGCAACCCGAATCAGTAACCCCGCTAACATCAAACTCGCAATCATTGAGTTACCACCATAACTAAACAAGGGCAAAGGTAAACCCGTGGTTGGTAAAGCCCCAGTAGCAACACCAATATGGAGTAATGATTGCCCTACCATCACAACTGTCACACCAATTGCCACGAGTCTTGGTACTGTTTGCTTAGTCTTCCAAGCCACGAGCAATCCCAAGGTTGCATACAAAGCTAAGACTAGCAATAGTACTATACTGCCAGTAAAGCCAAACTCTTCAGCAAACACTGCAAAAATAAAATCAGTGTCTTGGATGGGTAAATAAAATAGCTTCTGTTGCGAACGTCCAAATCCAGCACCCCAAAATCCACCAGAACCCACTGCTAGCAAACTTTGTACTAATTGGTAGCCATTCCCTTGAGCATCAGCCCAAGGATTTAGAAACGACATCACGCGCTTGCGCTGATACTCTTTTATGCTGATACTCAGAGTTGCCAACAGGACTCCACCAATAGCTGTTCCTCCCAAGTACTTATAAGGCAATCCAGATGCTAAAGCAATCAGCCAAATGGTCATGCCACAAAGTGCTGTTGTACTTAAGTTCGGCTGTCCTAAAATTCCTAAAAGGACAAGACAAAACACAGCCAGCCAACTCAAACGAATTCCCCAAGAGATTCGTTCCCACTGTCCAAACACTCGTGCACTTTGCAGCACTAAAAAAGGTTTAATCAATTCCGATGGTTGAATAGGAACTGGTCCAAGAGGTATCCACCGCGTTGCACCATTAGCGTTGGTTCCTACCCCTGGTACTAGGGTGACAAAAATTAACCCTAGTAGCAGAATAACAAACCAATGGGATAATCCCAAAATCCTACGTATAGGTAAATAAACAATTATGTTGAATATGATTAAAGCAACGAAAACCCAAATCAGTTGACGTTTAAAGTAATACAGTCCGTCATGCTCACGAGCCTCAGCAACAGCATAGGATGCTGAAAACAGCATGACTAACCCCATAAATAACCAAATTAATGTTAACCAGCGTAATAACCGTGCTTCTAACGACCAAGTAGACACGGAGTCATCAAATAATGGAATCAGACGGCGTAAATTCACAAGAGTTTTAATTCTTAGATTGGGTTTTGTCGGTGAATCGCTCGATTCTTGTAGATTTTAACGAATTAACCGAACATCGCAATCAGTGTGGCTAACCCCCCAATAGCTCTTCCCCAAAAACCAACTTTATGTAAAAAAGAGGTCTATCGGACCTCTTTGCAACTCCCTACATAATATATTGTTTTTTCTATAGAAATTACAGCAATCCAGTGTTGACGCCTTGCTTACCAGTTGCAAGTTCCACTTTGAGGATTTTGCCGCCTTGTTTCATAATGCGTTGCTGTTCGCGGAACCAGTTATCATAAGGAACTAGTTTAGTAAAGTATGTATTTTGCAGTTCGCGTTGAGTGCGAATGCGGGTTTGGCTGGGAACACAAGCAGTAATTTTAAAAAACCGTGCCATTCTCCTAAATCTCCTGTCGTGATTATGGAAACTTTTTTATTTGAAAATTGCGAGTGCAAATCTTTATTAATTCCAAGTCTGGAAATCAGACGCCAATACTAGACAGCTAGCACTCATCGTTCAGTAATTTAGAAAGAAAAGCGACAAAACTTTCTAGCACTCACGCTTGATTCCCAGACCCTCATCAAGTCGCACCTAAATTCTTAAGTGCAAGACATCTCTTAGCTCAAGCCAGAGGAGATATAGTCTAAGTAAACGCCCATTTCTCTACCAGCATCAGGACCTACCAAGCTAGCAGTAACTTCCTTGATTGCTTGGATAGCTTGTACTGTAGCACCAATGGGTACACCCAAGGAGTTGTAGGTTTCTTTCAAACCGTTCAGTACACGCTCATCTAGGATAGAAGGATCGCCAGCCAGCATAGCATAGGTAGCATAGCGCAAGTAGTAGTCCAAGTCGCGGATGCAAGCTGCATAACGACGGGTGGTGTACATGTTACCACCAGGACGGGTGATATCAGAGTACAACAAAGACTTAGCTACAGCTTCTTTCACGATAGCAGCAGCGTTAGCACTGATGGTGCCAGCAGCACGTACACGCAGTTCGCCAGTTGAGAAGTAGCTTTTTAGTTTTTGAAGAGCAGTGCTGTCCAAGTACTTACCTTGAACGTCTGCAGAGTTAATGACAGCGGTAATTGCGTCTTGAGCCATGTTGTTATTTCCTTATTTCCAACAGTATTGCAATACTTCAGTTTCAGTAGGCAAATGATATCAACCTACTGCAAAGCACCAACTACATAGTCGAAGTAAGAGCCAGCTTCAGCAGCGTCTTCACCAGACAGAAGCGCAGATGCAGCATTCTTGAGAGCACGTACACCTTCACCAACTGCTTCGATAGGAGTACCGAGGGATCTGTACATTTCGCGAACACCCACAACACCGATTTCTTCGATTGGGGTGATATCTCCAGCTACAACACCGTAGGTAATCAAGCGTAGGTAGTAGTCCAGGTCACGTAAGCAAGTAGCGGTCATTTCTTGACCGTAAGCATTACCACCAGGAGAAACAACATCAGGACGTTTTTGGAATAGCTGATCACCTGCTTGCTTAACCAGACGCTCACGGTTGTCTGTCAACACTTGAGCGATGCGAAGGCGACGCTCACCACTGCTGACAAAGCTCTTAATGCGATCCAGTTCGCCAGGGCTAAGATAGCGGGCTTCTGCATCAGCATTCACGATGGACTTCGTGACAATACTCATTAATGGATTCCTCCAATACGAATGAAACCAGAAATTTAATCAAACCTAGTGCGATATCGGTTGACTGAGATTATTTTCTCGCTTTTTAGAAACAATAGTTCAAGAACTACTGCAACTAAACTTATTTCGAGTTCACTTGGGTAAATAGAACTACACAAGCCCCTAAACTCAGCTACCTTTCGGATTTATTTTCGGGCATTATGTTGAGCAAATATGACTGCTCTTAACACTTTGTAATATTACTTTTCAGATTCACTGTCACAACCATTATCTGAAAGTAATAAGCTGCTATACCTCAAAGTCGCCCTTTAACTCGATGAGACTACTGACTGTTGACCTTTAACGGTCAACAGTCAACAATTAACAGCTAACTATGAACTGACTAAGACTGCTTCATCAAATTAGCCTGTGCCTTCACACTGCCAAGGTAATTTCCCGCGGGGAGGGATGGCACGCGCTGGTAAGGCACTACGTCCTCACCGAAGTATTGAGCATACTCTGCGCTGTTTAAAATCGCCTCTACAGCACTTGTTAAACTGCCTTCAGTTAAGAGCTTAGTGTAGGAGCGAATCTCCGCCTGAGTCTCTGGGGAACGTCCTAACAAGTGACGGAAGAGAAACTCAATCACCTTAGTTGTGGGATAAAAGGTGTAGAAGCGCTGGCGATAAATTTCTGAACTAGCAAGTTCGCGAACAAACTCACGTACAGAAATTTCCCGCTTCTGTAGTTTACTTTCTAAATCCGCACGGCGGAAGTTTTCAGGAATCGGACCACCAAAAACATCCATCAGTTGACAGTAAATAGCATGGATAACCAACTGCATGTCTGCTGGGTTGATGTTTTCACTCATCCGATAAATCCGCGCAGCTTTGCCATGAGTTGTATTTACACTCCCGCCAACGGATTGCGCATTATCGTTGATGGAACGGCCCAACTCACTATACACTAGCTCTCCTTCTGCGCTTGCCCCAGCCCAAGCCAATGTCCTGCTAACTTCTACGCGGCTGTCCACAGGTTCAAAGCTGGGAACTACCACGTCTTTATTCTGCTTAGTAAGCTGATTGTATAGCTTTTCAGTATTCGGGAAGTTTGCTGCAGGTAAAGTTGGGAAGCGACGGTAAGGAACAGTGTCTTCACCAAAGACCTGAAGATACTCTGGACTGTTGGTTAGTGCACTAATAAAGGCACGCAGACCTTGAGTAGCGAGGATTTGGTTGTACTTGCGAATTTCTGCTTGGTCAACAGGCGCACGTCCTAGGAAGTGTTTGGTTCCTAGTTCAATCACTTTAGTATTGGGGTAGGGTGTGTAGAACTCTTTACGGTAAAGCTTAGAGATACCCAAACCTTCAATAAATTCCTTAACAGTGATTTCACCATTACCCAACTTACTTTCTAGGGTAGTGAATTCATTTTCGATGATGTAGGGTTCAATGTCTCGCTCGAAAATCTGACGGTAGGCAGCACGGATGGCTGTTTTCACCGCTACTTTATCGTTAAGACCAGCAACCAGCTTGAAGATTTTGGTCTGTTCACGCTGCTTGGAAACACCTTGGTTGATGCGGAACTGAATATCTGGCTCGTTTCGCACTTCTGTGACTGCACCCTTTTCTATAAAGCTGGGTGTTTCTTCCTTGAAGACTTTCGCACCTACATCCTCACGGATACTGCCAGCTCTTAGTTTCCGACCAGCCACACCGGCTGCAGTTAGATAACGCTCATAAGGAACGGTATCTTCTCCAAATGCTTCACTATATTCTAAGCTGTCAATGATGGCATCAATGACTGCATAGAAGCCCTTCTTAGCAGCAATATCAAAGTACTTATTGGTTTCCTGGCGTCCGTAGGTAGGACGACCCAACAAGCGACGGTGGATGTACTCGATCGCCTTCATAACATACAGGGAAGTCCAGTACATTTGACGGAATACATCGGATTTAGCCAAAGCACGAATAAACTCCCGTACGGAAATTTCTCCGTTTTCCAGTTTAATTTCCGCAACCTTTTGCCGTTGCCCTTCGTACACGTCGCGACCGAACACTTGCAGGTAAGCTGCACGAATCACTGCTTGGGTAGAGCTTTCGGAGAATTTAATATTGGTTCCTGCTTTAGATCTTTTCCCTCTTGTTCCAGGAAGCTGATCCAACCGGAACACTTTTGCTCCAAGAGTACCAGGAAACTCACCACGCGCGCCGGGATTGCTATTTTGATTATTAATCCCTGGTCCTTGGTAAATCAACAAACGCTTGGTGTCTTTACCAAAGAAAGCGGGGCTGGTGTTGGGGTTACGAGTCTCTTTCGGGAAAATTGCCCCAAACTGAATTTCCAATGGGTCATTACCAGCGCCGTAAGGATGTTGGTCTGGTAGTGGTTGAGTATACGCAGCAAATGTTGTAATAAATTGCGGGACTTTGCGGAAAGGCGCACTATAGTTAAACAGATCTTGCTGTGGTCCCCAGTTGCGGCATTCTTGTGCTTCTTGCCCCAGACCTCGGATGTAAGGTACTGTCTCTTCACCAAAATAGTCAGCGTATTCTTGAGAATCTACCAGAGCGTCAATTAAAGCCGAAAGACCACCATTGGAAACAATAGAGAAGTATTTTTGTACTTCTTCACGGCTACTTGGTCCGCGTCCTAAAATGTGACGGAAAGCAAGTTCTAGAGCACGGCTATTAATAAAAGGCTGATAAAACTGTTTTTGGTAAAGTGGGGATTTGGCAAGACGGCGAACAAACTCTTTCATGGAGATAGTGCCATTCTTCACCTGAGATTCCAGGTAAGATATGGACTGACCATAAGCGCGAGTGATGTCACGCTCAAAAATTTGTCGATAAGCCGCTTTAATGACTTCATTTTTCTCAACTGCTGACAGCCCAGGCTTCATCACATACTTGGGACGTCTTTCTGCTGCATTAAAGTAAATCTGGGGAAGTGCCAAGCCTTGTTGGTCAATAGAAGGGCGTTGGCGCAATTTATTAGAAGGGGTGGCTGCTTTGAATTCTGTAATCAAAACATCCATGTACTGAGACACAATTTCTGTTGCCTCAGCATCCTTACGGAAATAGGAAAGTGACGCTGCTTTGATCTCCTGTAAAGCAACAATTGTTGCTTCACCAGAGCAAGCATTTTCAATGATTTCCCGCAGACCGCGAGTATTGACAATGATGATGTTTGGGTCACCTGCCACAATCGCATAGGTAGCGTAGCGTAGAAACCAAGACAAGTCCCGCAAACTCTTAGCCATATTGCTAGGACCATAACGGGCAACGTTAATTGGTCTAAAGCCTGGAGGTGTTGGACCACCTGGCGAAGAGTTAAAGATGGAGCGTAAATTTTCTAGAAATCCACCACGAGTTTCTACATAGGTTACAGTTCCCAGTTTTAGCTGTTCGCTGAGATCTTTTTGTTGAGAAGCAACTGCTGCTGCTAACTCTGGTTCCCTCGGTTTTTCTAGGAAAGACATTGGTGAACCACCAACAAAAATGCGGTTGGCAGCACGGGAGACAATAATTTCTGAATTATCTGTCAGCGTCTGGGCAATTTCTAGACGCTTTGCACCAGATGCAAAATAGCTAGCCAGCTCAGTGAGCTCACCAGCTCCCAGAAAGCGGTCTTGCTGCTCTGCTTGAGAAATTGTTGATACAGCTAGGGTTTGATATAGTTGCGGGCGCGCAACTGAGCTTCCACCACTTGCCTTAACACTCATTTGATTTGTAAAACTCCCATCATATAATTTTCGTGTGTTAAGTCTGGGTTGCTTTCCGGCTTGACACATCGGTATTGTCATGCCTTGAGAGTGCCGCCTTCAAGACTGCCAAAAAAATTAACCCAGTCAGCTTTTAGATTAGAACGTTTTGCGATTTCTCTGGGGCTTTATTAAGAATTGTATATAAACAATAGGCTCAGACTCGTCAAATATCCAATCACAGCTACCTTATTTTCTGAGAACAAGCCTAAGTTTTGTATCTAAAATTTACAAAAAGACGGGCCTGTAGCCTATTTATCCTTTTGAAAGATTAATTTCACAAATTTTTAACGAATATAAATGACAATATAAATGACAAAATGACACGCAAGACTCTTAGATACTAAGAACAGACAAAAGACTAATGACCAATTGTATTCAACATTCGATACACTCAAACCTAGTGATGCAATTGTTCCAATCATGTCCGATTCTCAAGACGTTAGCACTGCTGTTGCCAAACTCTACGATACCTATCCATTCCCTCCAGAACCATTGCTAGATGAGCCACCTCCTGGTTACAACTGGCGCTGGAATTGGAATTGCGCTTATAACTTTTGTACGGGGCAAAAACCACACAAGCAAAATATCCAGATTCTAGATGCAGGCTGCGGTACTGGTGTAGGAACAGAGTATCTAGTTCACCTAAATCCCAGTGCTGATGTTGTGGGAATTGACTTGAGTGCTGGTGCGCTACAGGTTGCAAAAGAACGCTGTCAACGTTCTGGGGCAAACCGCGTTCAATTTCATCAATTGAGCTTATACGATGTAGGACAACTGCCGGGTGAATTTGATTTGATCAACTGTGTGGGAGTGTTGCATCACTTAAGTGATCCAATTCGTGGTATTCAGGCTTTGGCAAAGAAGTTAGCTCCTGGCGGCTTGATGCATATCTTCGTCTATGGCGAGTTGGGACGCTGGGAAATTCAACTCATGCAAAAGGCGATCGCTCTTCTTCAAGGCAACAAACGGGGTGACTACCGTGACGGTGTCCAAGTCGGACGACAAATCTTTAATTCAATACCGGAAAATAATAGAATTGTCAAGAGAGAAAAGGAACGCTGGTCTTGGGAAAATCAGCGAGATGAAAACTTTGCCGACATGTATGTTCATCCCCAAGAAATTGATTACAACATTGACACATTGTTTGAGTTGATCAACTCATCAGGATTAAATTTTGTCAGTTTTTCTAATCCCAGTTTTTGGCAATTAGAACGTTTGTTAGGCAAAGCACCAGATTTAATAGAACGGGCAAAAGCTTTGAGCAATCAGCAACTTTATCGTCTTATAGAGTTGCTAGACCCAGAAGTCTCTCACTATGAGTTTTTCCTTAGTCGTCCACCCTTACCCCAACCTGATTGGTCAGTCGATAGTACACTACTTGCAGCAATACCAGAGCAAAGCCCTTGCATGCAGGGTTTTCCTAGCCCGAGTGTATTTAACTACGATTACCAACTTGTCCACTTATCAGAAACTGAGCTAGAGTTTTTGCTCCTGTGTGATGGGCAAACAGCAGTAGCAGAAATTTTGCCTAAGGTAAAGATCGGGTTAGATGAAGTGCGATCGCTCCAGCAGAAGCAACTGGTGATGTTGACACCGGGCGATGGGGTATAGGAGATGAGGGGGACAAGGAGGACAAGGAGGACAAGGGGGACAAGGAGAATACTCTATAACTATGCCCACTCCCCATTTTTAACTCCTAACTCCTAACTCTCTCCCAATCCCCATTCCCTGATTTCATAAGTTAATTGTTTTTTCCTAAAGTATTGTTACCCGATCGTGATATGATTCAGCTGGCTGAATGAGCAGCCAACATAATTAGCTGTACTGGTTGTGACTCCCGTGAGCTTGTCAGACGAATCGATTGATCCCATCCCGACAACAGGACAAGATACTCAATCTGGTTTTGAGGAGCCAGAACCGGTAGACTCTATGCAGGAGTTCTATGAACTCTATCAGGAGTTTCGGCTGATCACACTTGTCTTGACAGCGGTAATTTTTGTCTCTGTATGGGTGTTTTATTCCCTGGACATTGCTTTAAATTATCTGCTGGGAGCATGTACGGGTGTGCTTTACTTGAGGATGTTGGCAAAGGATGTTGAGCGTTTGAGCACAGAGAACCAACGGCTGAGTAAAACTCGGTTCGCCTTATTGGTAGTGATAATCCTACTGGCATCCCGGTGGAACCAACTACAAATATTGCCCATATTCTTGGGGTTTCTCACCTATAAGGGAACGCTCTTATTCTATGTACTCAGGGAGGCATTCAAATCTTCTTAGGAGCCAAAGCTCAGGCAAGCTTCAATTATTGACTAGTAAAACGGTTATCAGTTATCAGGGAAATGGCGTGGGAAATTGCACCCATAGTTATTAATACTCACCAATAT
>JAJPJF010000178.1 GCA_021324415.1 Nostocales cyanobacterium Centralia_MAG_434 | reverse complement strand
TTCCGAGACCACTCAAATGATAAAAGTTCCTCTTCTTTTATTTGAGCGTTTGAGAGATATTGCTGTTTACGCTGCTTGATTGAATCAAAAATGGATAAAGTCGAGTTTAGAGGATGTTTGAAAAGTCGGAAGAGAAGTAAAAAAACTCTCTCAATATAAGCTGTGAATCGAGATATAGACAGTACACACAATTGAGAACTGGCGTAAGGATGGAACATGGTTGCGTGTTCATCACCGCTTAAAAGAAATTTGTCTGAATAGCTAAGATTTTCGACGGTCCTTGATTTTGACCGACTCCCCATCCTTTTCATCTTTTCGGACTTCTTCATACTCCTAGCTTGCACTCTCATCAAGAATAATCTAGTCTTCACTATATTTCCCGTCATCTGCAATCACCAGTTAGGACAGTGCACTCAAGCTTGGGTCGCACAGCATCAAATAAATTTAGGAGAAACGTTTCTCCTAACTTAACGGGTAAAACAGTGTTTTATTCTTAATCACCAAAATCGCACTCTTTGCCTATCTTATTTGTTAATCGACAGATGTGTTAGTGGGTCGTAACCTAGTTGTTGAGTAATTCGTTGTCTAGCTAAAACGCGGTACTCCCAAAAATGTTCTCCGGCAGCGCATAGTCCTAAATACATATTGAGCACTTGAGGCTTTGTCAGTACAATTGCCCATAGTTGTTGCCAGAACTGCCCACGAATTTCAGGTCGCTGAAAGCCCTGATGCCAGATTAACTGAGCCATGAGTCGCAACCCCTGAGATAGAGAAAATTGCATGGTTTGCTTTCGCTGCACTAGCGAGCTAATACTCAGACATTGCTGAAAACAGCGCTTAAGATAGTTTCTGGGTTCATATAACGTCCACAAGCCTTCTACATACTCTCTAGCAATTTCATCGATGGAGCGAGTGGGAATGAAATTCATTAAGGTATTTTGGTCTCCCACTTGAATGCCACCAATACCCTGAGTCTCTAATAAACGCTGCTCTTTTTGCAGACGGTTCCATAAAGCAGTATTGGGCAAAGCTTGAAGGATGCCCAACATCGGTTGCGGAATACTGGTTTGTTCTACAAATGCTTGGATTCGTTCTCCTGCTCCTGAGCGTTCTCCATCAAAACCAAGGATAAACCCAGCATAGATGAGCATTCCTGCTTCATTGAGCTTCCGACAAGCTTCTACCAGAGGATTGCGCGTATTTTGCAGTTTTTGTGTTAATTGCAAGCTATCTTGATCAGGAGTTTCTATGCCGAGAAAAACCGCATAAAAACCCGCTTGATTCATTAATGGCAACAGTTCTTCATCTTCGGCCAAATTCACAGAAGCTTCTGTGATGAAGCTGAACGGATAATTATGCTGCTTCACCCAAGGAATCAGCTCTCGCAAGAGGCGTTTAACGTTACGCTGATTGCCAATAAAGTTGTCGTCAACTATGAACACTGACCCTCTCCAGCCTAAATCATAAAGAGCCTGTAACTCGGCTATGGTTTGCTGAGGCTCTTTTGTGCGTGGTTTGCGACCGTAGAGTGTAATAATATCGCAAAACTCGCAACTGAAGGGGCAACCACGCGAAAACTGGATAGCCATCATCAAGTAGGCATTCCGTTGCAGCAAGTCAAACCGGGGCATCGGGCTTTGGGTGACATCAGGTTTTGCCTGCGAGCGAAAGATTCCTTGTTCCTGACCTTGGTTTAGGGCTTCCAGAAACTGAGGCACTGTCAACTCCCCCTCATCTAAAATCAAATAATGCGCTCCACACTCGAGGGCATCTTGTGGGATTGATGTGGGGTAAGGCCCACCCACTGCCACTTTTTTGCCTAAGCGCACCGCTTTTTGGATTAGGGCATGAAAATCTGGTTTTTGCACTAGCATTGCTGAAAGGATTACCAGCTCACACCACTTCCAATCCGCTTCTGTTTCTAGATTGACATTGCGATCATAAAATCTAATTTCCCAATTTTTGGGTAGCAGTGCTGCAACTGTAATCATTCCTAGTGGTGGCAAGACTGCTTTGAGCCCAGCAATTTTCATGAAGCGATCATAAGACCAAAAAGATTGGGGAAACTTAGGGTAGAGCAATAATGTTTTCATAAAACTCTTGTTGCAAAACTTCTGGTATTCCAAATACCCATTAATCACCAAACTAATCCGTTGGTGAACTGAAACACTACTCCACAAAAATTAACGCTTATAAGTCGTTGCAATACTATGAATGTCTGCAACCCAACTTAGATATATAGCAATAATACAGACACTAAAATCATTAATTTGTCGTTGGGCTTTTAGAGTGACAACACTGGGTGATTCATAAACACGAAAGTATTGAGATATTTATCAAGCTATTATTCTATCTCTCAATTATGAGGAAATTTTGAGGATTACATTATAACTCCCGGTTCGCTCATTTTTTTGGGAGTTAGAAGAAAGACTACTGGGTCAAGTGGCATGGTCATAGCCAATCATGCTTAAAGAAATCCTCAGGATATTCTCAAGGTTGAAAGATAAGGTTTGGAAATGACTAAGCAAATTGGTTAAATCAGTAAACCAAAAAGTTTTTCTCCAAAGAGTGAACGCTAAAATACTTATACTTTTTGATACTTCTTGACACACAATTCTCTAACCAGCGCACGTAGTATAGATAATGATTACTTATAAATACTTGCTCGAGGAATTGTCAATACTAACCTGTTGGAATATAAATGCTTTCAACTACTTGATATTTGCGTTCGATAGCTTGAGATAAAAAGGCTTAAAAAAGCCTCTATCTAAATAGAGTTTCTTTACATTTATTTTAAGAGAGTCAAGTTCCGCCAATAAATAAGTAATAATTGCAACACTAGTATCAAATTGTTGAACACCCCTTATTGCAAGAGTTACGCGCTTATTATTGGTGATAACATATAAAGTTGCATAGGCGTAAAATGAATTAGTTCCAGATTTAGCTTCACTTCGATATATGTATAGTAATTCCTCTGATATTGGCTTACCATAATAGCAAATTAAATTGAAATCAATCGCTATTTTTAAGTAGCCATTTTTTTAACCCAGAGGAATTCGGCTTTTCAGCATTTGATTTATTTGTGCTTCTAATTCTTCAAAATTGTTAATTTTGTTGAGATGATATCTAATATCATTTGCTGTGGGAACATTCTTTAATAGTTTGGCTGTATTCTCAATACTGTCTCCACTGCTGGCTACTTTTATAAGAATCTCGAATAAAGTTTGCCCGTCACATACTCCTTGAGTTTCAATTGAAAAATTTTCTACCAAACACTTAATAACTTCATCAAGAGTTTCTGAATCAGTTAAAGCGAGTTCAACGCTTGACTCGCTCTCTGTAGCTTTTTGTAGAGATGAAAGAGTCAATTTTTTCAGCCAATATTACAACACACCACTTTCATCATTTCATCTTTTGCACTCCTTAAAAAGATAATAAGTATTTCTTATTAATTGAGTATTGTGTGATACTTACTTTTCTGTAGTCAATTGTGGCTAATACCTGCGACGTGCGTCGCGATCGCCCTTTTGGGAAAACTTTTTGGTTTACTGATGATTACTACGTTAAGAAAGTGTCAGTAATTCCGTTCCATGAGAAGCATAACTTGGTTCTTGGCAGATTTTGGTGATCAACACGGAAACTCGTTTTAAGGCAGACGGCAGAAGGTTTTAAAACGTTTTGTTATCCAAGCGTGGGACTTGTGACCAAGACGGGCGACCCAAGCTTTAGCCCAGTGCCCTTTAGGGCAATCGCTTGCGGCTTTCTTGTGATGCAGATGTTCTATAATCTTTACCCTGCCTCAATTATGGGAATCTTTCCTTCTTTCTTCCCTTCTGCCGTCTGCCTTACCCCCAACAAGCGATCACCAAAAGTTGCCAAGAACCCATAACTTATCCGTTTTGTATTAAAACCATATCGTGTCCGGAGCAGACAAGTTATCCTTCTAGTCACATACAAAACCCCTATTGCTTACCGTAATTAAGTTTTGAGGTTTTTCAACTCAATTTATAGTTTTGAATTATACCTTGTCCTATGAGATTTTGAAGTAGATCTCGACCGTTTGGTCACACGATGGTTCAAATCACACAACTTTACTGTTACCTCAAAAGGAACTTGAGGATAGAGAATGGCAATAGAATTTGTCTGTTGAGTTCACAAAAAACACAGATAAATTTAGATTTTATCTGTGTGCGACTCAGGTCAATTTTGGTTTAATTCAGATTTTGATAAGAAGTCTGATACATCTTGGTGGTTGTGATGTATCGACTAAAAGTAATTACTATCTCAGCAATTACTTATGCAGGCATTAAAACTGTGTCGATGATGTGGATAACGCCGTTATCAGCCGCAACATCTGGTGTTGTGACTGTGGCATTATTTATCTTGACCCCATGTGAAGCGTCAATTTTCACATCTTCACCCTCAACCGTTTTAGCTGATTTCAATTTAACTACATCAGCCGCTAGCACCTTGCCAGAAACGACATGATAAGTCAAGATTTTTTTCAGTTTAGGAATGTCCTTAAGTAATGCATCTACTGTACCTGCGGGAAGTTTAGCAAACGCTTCATCAGTAGGTGCAAAAACGGTGAATGGGCCAATACCTTTGAGAGTATCTACCAGACCAGCGGCCTTAACAGCAGCAACCAAAGTACCGAAAGAACCAGCCTTAACAGCGGTATCTACAATGTCAGCCATGTGATTTCCCCTAGATTTTTTGTCATCTCTTAACAATATTAAGTATGACAGGCTGTTGTTTCAAATCATGTTTCAAAAAACGTTGCAATAGCGTATAAGTTGTCTAGTTTAGACTAAAAAAATAAATGTTATGGCGATAATTTGAAACTGATTAACTAAAATTATATTTTCAGTAATGTAATAACATCGATACTAGAAAATAACCATGATAATTCAGCAAAATAACTACAATAAATCAGTATAAGTGAATCTGCTATTAGTAATAGTTTATCAAAAAATATTGCTTTTGAATAAATTATTGATCGATTATATATGTCTATAGATAAATACATTTGTCAAAATTAAGAGCCTACAAAATTTTGCCAGTTTTTGCTACAATTCTCCAGATATCAGTGTGGAGTTTATAAGGTAGCTTGGACTTTCAAAACCCAAGTTTAACCAAATCTACCACTGACGTAATCTTTTGTGGCTTCCTGCTGAGGATGATTAAAAATCACGTTTGTTGAGTCGTACTCTACCAAGTTAACAATCATTACAGGCACTTAAGGCGTAAATAAATGTCCAGCCTTGGTGGTTGATCTGTGGGCGTAGTCGAGTATTTGTTTTAATAAGGCGCAATCATTTATTTTTTTGGATCTCCCACCTATGAAAACCACCTCATGCATAACAAAAAGGTGGCAGATAATGAATTGCTTAATTCAGTGCTTTTATCTTATCTAACCTATTGCTAATAAAACCACCACTTTGATTTATGGTGTTGCTGCATCATGGGATGATTTCGCCTAATTGAAGACGAATTTTCAATGGTTTCAACCGCAAATTCATCCCGCATTTATGCAACGCCTGATTTATTTACGCCTTAAGTGCCGTAGCTAGCGGGGATGCGCTCGATCTGGGCATAGCCACTGAATATCAACTGTTGACCTTGGGTTTCTAATCGGTTGAGCCACATCGTAATGCCATCGAGATCAAAGCGATCCAAATCAACCATGCAATCCAAAACTTGAGCTAAGACGACGCTCAGAGTTTGAGATATGTGCCGTTGAAATTCTGGCACGGTGTCTGGTTCAAACTTCGGGTCACAGAAGGCAAGGCGGCGTCGCCGCTCAATAGCTATGGTTGCACTCAGCCTGATTGGCACGAGTTCGCCGTTACTTAGGTCAGCCTCAGCCCAAATTCGCACCCGATTGTTGGGCAACAACTTTAACTGGATGGCTTCAAAAGAGACCAACTCACTGGTAGATATGTCGGATAGGGCAGGCAGGGAGAGGTTCAGCAGACGCTTTTTCACCAGTTCCGCCTTGAAAGCGTGGTTGATGCCTGCTTCTGAAAGGATGACTTGAGCCACAGCTTGGGTAGGTTGCTTTAGAGTGAGTTTGCCGCTCAAAACGCTGCTGAAGTCAATTGCTACGGCATCGGTCTGAAAAGACACTTCTTCCGCCCTGAAATCATTGCGGATGACAAGTCCACGGCCACTCATTGTGAAGCCATCGATACTGCCTTGCAAGAGTTTACTAGAAGGGTGGCATTGGACAAAGACTTCTACTGACTCGCTTTGAGTAAATAAGTAACGAATCGTTTTGCTAGCAACAGTGTTGAGTAAGCGCTCTCCCCAATCGCTTCGAGTGGGATTAGTTAAATCATTACGACTGCCAAACATAGAGGTTTCCTCGACAAAACTTCTTCGGCTCAATATGGATGCCAGGGAGCTAGTTGAGGAGGTAATCAAGCATTGATGCTAGCAGGGCTGGCCTCGTCTTCTGGCATTGTGAACAACAATAAAATGACCAAATCTAGTAGCAATTTGCTGTTCTGCTTTAGCCAGAGACGGTTCCCGAATTTAGCCTTCACTCATGTTTCAGCAATTGCTAGTACGTTATATCCTGAATAATCATCTGCTTATACAACATGAGTAAAAACTCATGGGCTTGTTCATGGCATATATGCTGTACTTAGTCGGCAAAGCAACGGATGCTAAATTCTTGCTCTAAAGATAATTTGATGGGCTGATTCATTGCTGGCTTCTGTGCCAAACTGGGACGAAAACTAGAGGCTCAATCCTAGCTAGATACCTTAAGTCTGAACCTAAATACCTAGCTATTGTTACACCTAGCTGACAGCAAATGCACTTAGCAGTGTCAGAGCAACAAACACGATAGCTACTGCCCCTTGGAAGATGTAGCGCTGTTGCTGTTCTGGTGAGGGATACTCTGCCAAGGACATACCAGGTTGAATTGCGTAGTTATTGATCATTCCTTCATCATCTAATGTGTAGCCAGTTGCGAGAGGCATATTCAGCAATTGATTGCCTTCTCTGTGTCTACGCGCTTGAACTTCAGCCGGGATCAGTTCACTGCCGTCACTAGGAAGATGTGCGATCGCTTTGTTCGGTTTCTTTCCTGCTTTTAAATCTCCTTGTTTATTGAAATGCATTTCCAATGGCTCGCAAATGTAAACCTCCGCTTCCATAAAGAAGCTGTCAGCAGTCATACAATCATCAAGGTTGAGGGTCTTCCCTTCTTTGTCGGTGTAGCGCATGGGTGTGACCTTATGTTTAAGTTATATGTAATTATTATAACAAATTATTTACAAAGTTGAAATACTATGTGATATCGCTTCTATTCTTTTAGGGAGATCCTTAAAAAGAAAATCAGTAAACCAAAAAGTTTTTTAGAAGCCTTGCCGTACGGACATTTCACCTAAATGGAGGCATTCCACAAAACAACATATTCATGAGCATTTCAGCCGATGCCACGGCCGACCTTAAGGCGAGGCTTTTGCCGCCACTACGTGAACGCTCTTAACCCAATGCTATTTGCCTTCTTGTTCTCAGTTCGCTTCGCGATTGGGCGAAGCCCAGCGCTGCTAGGCGATCGCTGTGGAAACATACATAGAATTGAAATCCCATATTAGCCCTTTCCGTGTATTACACCGTAAAGGGAATTAATTGGTGCTTGACTGCCGTGTAATACACGGAAGTAAGTGGATTCAGACAACTTCCTTGAAGTGGATTTAACTTACAGTTATTAGGTTTGCTTATCATATCTTTTTTCCAGAAAATCTGAAAAAATGTATTCAAAAGTACAGTTAATTAGACAGCATTCTGATTTTCAATCGGTTTTTCAAGGCAATCGCCAAAGTTTTCGGTCTACTAAAAGTCGAAGACTAATTCCGATCTTTACTTCGGATTGGTGTCTCCTTTTTCCCTTTCATGCAACAAAGCCAATTTTCGGGTATTTAGCGATCCTACGAACGATTCAGCGTTGGTGCAGCTTGAACCTGACTCAATAGACTGTGCAGTTTTTCACCTTCGATCGCTTCTGTTTCTAAAAGTTGAGTCGCGATCAATTCCAGTAAGTCTCGGTTGTGCTTGAGTGTATCCAAGGCTTGATGATGAGCCGTTTCCACAATTTCTTTCACCTCGCGATCGATCGCCCGTGCTGTTTCCTCGCTCATGGTGCGGCGGGGATTGGCTACACCATCACCTAGGAACATAGCTTGCTGTCCCTGCTGGTAAGCCTGCGGTCCCAAAGTTTTGCTCATCCCGTAGGTCGTCACCATCCGCTCTGCCAGATCGGTCGCCCGTTGCAAATCGTTGGATGCCCCAGTGGTAATACTGCCAAACACAATCTCTTCGGCTGAGCGTCCACCTAGCAAGGTAGCAATCTGACCTCGAAGTTCAGCTTCGTCCATGAGGAATCGATCTTCCGTTGGCAGTTGCAGCGTGTAACCCAGCGCTGCCATCCCACGGAGACGATCGAGATTTTTTCGATCCGACCGCTTCCTGGCATCAGAGAACCGACCAAGGCGTGACCGACTTCGTGGTAAGCCACAATCTTCTTTTCTTTGTCGTTGAGAACACGGCTTTTCTTTTCCAGACCTGCTACGATCCGCTCGATCGCTTCAGTAAAGTCCGCCTGTACCACCGTTTGACGTTGATTGCGGGCTGCTAACAGAGCCGCTTCATTCACTAGGTTTGCCAAGTCTGCCCCAGCAAAACCAGGGGTGCGAGTCGCGATCGCCTTGAGATTTACATCCTCACCTAGCTTCACCTTCTGAGCATGGATTTTGAGAATTGCTTCTCGTCCCGATAGCTCAGGGCGATCGACCAAAACTTGACGGTCAAATCGACCAGGACGCAACAGAGCAGGGTCTAATACTTCTGGACGATTGGTTGCTGCTAACACAATCACAGTGGCATCGCCAACCGTAAACCCATCCATTTCTGCTAGCAGTTGGTTGAGCGTCTGTTCCCGCTCATCATTACCGCCATAGAACCCACCACTGCTACGAGACTTACCGATCGCATCTAATTCATCAATGAACACAATGCAGGGAGCCTGTTTCTTCGCCTGCTCAAACAGATCGCGGACTCGTGAAGAACCCACACCAACAAAGAGTTCTACAAACTCAGAGCCAGAGATACTGAAGAACGGCACTCCTGCTTCCCCTGCCACCGCTTTAGCCAGCAGCGTTTTACCAGTCCCTGGTGGACATACCAACAACACCCCTTTGGGAATCCGCGCCCCAATCTGGGTATAGCGCCCTGGAGACTTGAGGAATTCTACAATCTCAACCAATTCAGCCTTGGCTTCCTCTACCCCAGCCACATCGGCAAAGGTAATTTTGGCAGATTCTCCCTCTACATATACTTTGGCTTTGCTCTTACCTATCGAGAGAACACCTTGCGGCCCGCCACCACCCCGTCTGATAAAAAACTGCCAGATTGCTACAAAAATCAGGGGTGGAATCACCCAGCCCAGAAGACTGCCAAACCAGGCATTCTGGGGCGAAGGAGCAGCGGCAAATTCAACACTCTTCTCTTCTAACAACTTGGGCAATCCCAAATCAAAGATGGGTGTAGTAGAGAACACTTGTCCAGCCTGGTCATCAACCGTTTTCAATTGAAACTGAATCTGGTTCTGACCAACTTGCACCCGCTCAACTTCCCCTGCCTGAACCTGATGGATGAACAGGCTATAGGGAACACCGGGAATCTGAGGACCTAAGACAAAAGGCAATATAAAATTTGTGATCAGGAACAAAGCTGTCAGTGCCAGTAAAATGTTACCGATCAGGCGGTTCAGATTGGAAGTTGGTTGTTCTTTAATCGGCATCGCTATCACTTATTATTTAAAAAGCTTTATTTAGTAGGTGCGGAAAACAGCAAAACATATTTACCTGTCAATCCGCGTACCTATCTTCGATTTGGACGAACTGAACTAACCCTTCGGTGTCCAGACGGTTTGATTTCCTTGACCCCAAGCGCCATCAAACTTTGTCACTTTGACATCCCCTAAAACCTGAGTTTGGCAAGCTAGTCGGCGGTTCTGCGCGAGAGAATGGGGCGGTAGCGAGCGCCGTGTGCGCTCGCGCCATTCTGGTTCCGAAACAGCCCCTTCTACCTGAACTGCACAAGTGCCACAAGTGCCGAGTCCGTGGCAGTTGATCGCTGAAGTAGCCCCGTTGTAGAGGTCAATCCCATTCTGGAGAAGCACCTGACGTAAATTAGCCCCTTGAGTGCATTCAAAGGTTTTTTCTTGAGCGGTTACTTTAGGCATAAAAGTCGATCTCCACTGCTAGGATTTAGATATTCATTTCAAGCGGAAATTCATGATGCGGCTTTAGCCTGCGATTAATGCACTACAACTGTAGTGCAAAATACTCAGTATTACAGCTAGATGCGTCCCCAACTATGAGTTCTGTAGCTCTCTGTGAGGTGTGAAGACTTGGCGCTTCATACAGTTATTCAACTCAATTTCTGCTTGACTCAGTTTGGGGTTAGTCTTGAGGTTAAAAGCTCGTTCAAGCTGATCGTTGCCCATTTCGTCCCAGGCACGCTTGAAGCTTGGCTGGCTGAGTTGCTTGGGTAAGCAACTAATGAGAGCGCTTAAACTCTCATCACCCTTGGCAGGAGTTGCGGTCGAAGCCAGCGAATTGGGCATGGCGATCGCTGAGTTGAAGGAAAGCCCTGGCAGCCAGATTAAGCCAGCCAGCAATCCTGTGAGGAGCGTGCGACGCAGTAAATTAAGAAATTGGTTAAAGCTAAACATTGCCAAATTCCCTTTTCCTAAGCGAGTTTACTTTTGAAACCTAAGTGAGAGCAGCAGAGAACCCTTCTGTTGGATAGCCAATTGCTTTCCAGGCTGCTAAACCATCCAACAGTTCAGCAACATTTTTATAACCCGCTTTACGCAGATTCAATGCTGCTTCGGCGGTTTGCTCATTCGTCTCACCGTAAACATAAATGTCGCGGATTAGTTCAAAATTAGCGATCGCACGGGCAACTAGTTCGTTCATGGGAATCGAAACGGCTCCCATGATGTGGGTGGCATTGAAGGCATTACGATCTCTGACATCAACGATTGTTAAGGCTGGTTCGCCCCAATCGAGACGCTTTTTAAGGCTGGCAATGCTAGACTTATCCTCGATTGGTTTAGGAATGGGAATGAAGTTAGGAATGAAATTCATATTTTACCTTTGGTATATTACCAACAGCAGTTGATTTGAGGCAGTGTAAAATAGTTGACCTATGCAACGGCAAAGGAGCGGGGTCAGCATCACAGCAGAACAACTGCTGACCTACAAAATACTCCAAAAGTGAAGCAAGCCTTGACCAGAAAAAACTTCAATCAGGACGGCGGATATAAAGCCAATCATCGCTAAACGACCGTTCCAGAGTTCCGCTTGAGGTGTAAATCCCCAAAGCCAAGCATTGCGCTTATCGTTCATTGAGGAGGTGATGTTTGTGTTAGCTGACATGGTTAATACTCCAAGTTTTGTGACTTTCAGGAATTACTCATTTGTGCAAAGCAAGGATTGCTTCGGTGGTTTTACACAGAGGCGAAATCTTGATCTAATTTCCACTCTTGTTTCAGAATCTCCTTATACATCGTTTCCCGAATCATCATGTGCTTATACTGCAAGATCAAGAACTCTTGAGCTTGCTCGCGGGACATTTGCTGCACTTAATCGGTAAAGTTTCTCAGGTTAAATTCTTGCTCTAAAGTTAGTTCGATATCCTTTGCCATAGTGCCTTCTGTAACTCAATTAGGGTGAAAACTGTGAGTTTGATGTTGTACTAGCTATGTTTTATGGTTTGTCTGTGCCATAAAAGTTTCCTGGGAATTAGTTTTGGCAATGGCTCTGCTTCTCGTGTCCATACTCGTTTAGAAAGGTCGGAACAAGAAAGTCTAGAAGATACTTGCAATCATGATCAAGCTGAGGTTGAAAAAATGGCCTACTGTAGGGCTAAGTCCAAGTGCCTTATCTTTTCTACCGAAGAGTGAAAAGCAGTGACCAAGCTTGAGTTGCGTTGATTTTTTCAAAGTGATTGAAACCGGGTCTGAAGACAAAAGGACTAAACACAGAGGGACTAGTACCGTCGTGAAGTCAAAAGACTTATATTCTCCGCTTTTGCGCCATTTTGAATGGTAGGTTTATTTCCACCGTGGTGTACTAGTTAAGTCAACATTAGGTTTCATTGGTTTTATCCTTATATATTGCAAAAGTGTTCAGGAGACCTCTTGCGTAAATACCAAAACGAAAGCTGAAAGTATAGTATTGACGTTAGCGAAAACGACTTATGCAAGAGGTCTAGGGTATATGGTGAAGTTAAATTTCCTACAAGCCAGTCAACAGACCAATCACGCCCAGGCTTCCTAGAGCCACTTTTCAAAACGTCTCCGCGCGTTTTTCTGGATACTGAGTAAAGCTAAACCGAGGCTCATCAATCATGTGCTTTCAAAGATTCGATGGCGTAGTTGTTCAGCCTACCGAATTCTTCCGTCACCAATACCGCTTTTTATCAGTTTTTTTTTGGACTTTTGTAATTTTTTGTAAATTAAATCTAACACTTCTGTTACAAAACTGCAATGTTTGTTGCCAAATAAAATAAATAATGATCAAAAAAATTTTCGGAATTACCTGTAGAAAATACATCCAAACAGTTGTGGGGCAGCATTCTGGGCTTTGAAGGTGCGATGGCATTCATGCTTGGGCATTATGCTGTTTGGTTGGGAGCGGGTACATCCGGTGATTCACTACCTTGCCACCATCATGGTTGCCTTTGATGCCAACCTGTCTACCTTCTGGATTTTGGTGGCTAATTCCTGGCTACAAACCCCAGTGGGCGGCGAGATGGTGGATGGCAAGTTTATTGTCAGTGATTACTTTCAGGCAATCTCGAATCCTTTTATGGTGAAAAGCGTGTCGTCGCACATGTTCTTTGCCACGCTGGAAACGTCCTTATTCGTGATTGGTGGCATTAGCGCCTGGTATATTCTCAACAACCGTTATCAGGTGTTCTTTGCGCGATCGCTAAAGATTGTGTTAGCCGCCGCGATCGCCGTCACCCCATTGCAAATCTACATCGGACATCTGAGCGCCGAGCAGGTGGCTCACTATCAGCCAACCAAACTGGCGGCAATGGAAGCCAAGTGGGAAACCAGCCCGGCTGGACAGCCTGCCGATTGGAGCTTGTTGGCACTGCCCGATGAAGCTGGACAAAAGAATACGTGGGAAATCACCATTCCTAATGGGTTAGGCTACATTCTGGAATTCAAGAAGAACTTGTCTGAACCCGTCCGGGGCTTGAAGGAATGGGCACCGAGCGCTCGCCCCCGCATGGTGGGATTGATCTACTATTCTTTCCGGATTATGAGCGGGATTGGCTTCTTTTTGGGGTAGTGGTATAGAAGTAGTGATTTTCTGAGCATCGGTTCTTGCTGAATTAGACTTTCAGATTCTGATTTCACTACATATTTACCACTACCAAAACATTTACTTGCTCCTGCCATCCCCTGTCCCAGTGGGGTGGCTTTAGGTATCAAAAAAATCTCAAAATTTTCTCCTAATTTCAAAATTTCCTCATAATTGAGGAATAGGATATTTGCTAACTAAAACAGTTGATCATCTCGAGGCCACCCTATTTACCTCGCGGGTGGCTTTTTACCC
>JAJPJF010000180.1 GCA_021324415.1 Nostocales cyanobacterium Centralia_MAG_434 | reverse complement strand
GAGCTACACTGAAACGACTGATGGTTATTTTGGCTTAGGCTATATTCGCTCCAAGGCTGGTGGTCCTGGGCTAAAAGTCTATATTGGAGATGTCGAGGGTGAAGTCGTGGAAGTTCCATTTATTTCTCATAGTTATCCAGAAAACTCAGTTAGTTAAGAATTAACCACGAGGCCCATAGACATAAACTCTGAATCGAGCCTGTTAAAATGGTATAAAAAACGACTCATCTCGCTCCCAACCAGAACCCTGACAAAAATCATCTATCCAGTTAGCGAGTTTACAAACCTTATTCACAGACGATAGTTTAACTTCATGACTGGGAACCTCTTTGTCTTTTATAGTCATGAGGTAGTTTGGGCTTTCAATCTTCTTGGTAGCCGCCGTTGAGACGATAGGCATATTGTGGTTCTCGATCTGAGTCGTAATGGCGATCGGCATCACACAATTGTTTTCCACCTTGGTGATCACGGCAATCTTAGGTACAGGCACACTATGATTTTGGACCTTAGTAGCTATAGCTGATGATTTTAGGGATGAACTTTTGCCGTTCATGCCGAAAGCTTTAGTCGTAGGTACCACAGAGTTGTTTGCCGTAGGAATTGCTGCAATTGGTCTAGTAGCTTTGCTTTTGTCTTGAACCTCAGTAGGAATAGTGTTTGGCACTATAGATTGACCAGTTGACAATGGCTTTTCACTAGATTCGCTACCCTCTTTGGGTACAGGTATAACTAAAGTAACAGGCTTGTTGTATATTTGAATTTTTGTGTGCACTGTATTGGAAGCTAAAGGTTGGCGATCGCCTTCAGGTTGACTGTTGGATGTTTCATCACTATTATTGCCATCTCCTACATTTTCTTCTGCAAGAGGTTGAGTTTCAGTGACTGGTATATCTATAGAAGTCTGTTTAAGCTCTGGTTCTTCTACAAGAGGTTGAGTTTCAGTGACTGGTATATCTATAGAAGTTTGTTTAAGTTCTAGGTTCTCAGCAACAAAACTATCTTTCACTAAATGTAAATGCTCTTCGGGATTGAAGTTGAGACCTAGAGCTGCGACTATTTGATCTGGATTGTTATTCAACTCTAGGATAAAAGGAAAAATCTGTTCTAACTGAGGCTCCAAAGCGGATAAAGTCGCCAAAATAAACCCAGAAGAAGGACGACGCTGACCATCGTAAGTCGCCCAGATTTTCATTCTTATCAGCCAGGAGCGATTTTTATAGTAGTAGCTCACCCACTTCACTTTCAAAGATTGACGTAGCTGCTGAATATTCATTTTTGTGTCTCGTTTCAGTCAATACACAATCGAATCCTCTACAAATTATTCACATTATGCCTGGGAATGAAACCGATAATAGAGCATCTGTATAACTCTGTAACCATGTTTGAGATGCTGTTCGACGACCAGAGGCACTTCACGAGGATGGACTCTACTATACCAAACCCTATCCGGCAACACTAACACCATAGGACCGTTGCCACACTGTCCTAAGCAGCCGCTACCCTTTACCGTCACTCCAGACACTGGCAACGCCTCAAAGGCTGCCAGTACCTCTTTTGCACCTTGTTTACGACAAGTACGATTTTGGCAAACATGGATTGTCTTGTCATTAGTCATTGGTCATTGGTCATTGGTCACTTGGGAAAAAACAAATCACAAAGGACTAATCCAGCAACAAACCTTTTGATTTTAACCATTCATGATTGAATATCCGTGATTGGTAGCGGGAACCGCTATCACATAGAATCGTGACGATAGTATGTCCTGGTCCCATTTGTTTTGCTAAAGCAACGGCTGCTGCAACATTAATCCCTGTGGAACCACCCATAAATAGACCATCTTTCCGCAACAACTGATAGACAACTCGTATAGCCTCGTGGTCGTCAATACGGATAGCATTGTCAGCTGGTGCACCTTCCATATTTGCCGTAACTCTGCTATTGCCAATGCCTTCGGTAATAGAACTGCCTTCTATCTCAATTTTGCCTGTTTTGACGTAGCTATAAAGTCCGCTACCCATGGGGTCAGCCACTACGCACTTCATAGCGGGATTTTTTTCTTTCAGGTACATTGCCACACCTGCAAAAGTACCACCAGTACCAGTAGATGCGACCCAAGCATCGACTTTACCTTCTGTTTGCTTCCAAATTTCTGGTCCGGTTGTTTCGTAATGAGCACGGCGATTTGCTAAATTATCAAATTGATTTGCCCAAGTGGCGTTTTCCATCTCCTCTGCTATTCTGCCAGAAAGTTTAACGTAGTTGTTCGGATCTTTATAGGGTACTGCAGGAACAGGCCGCACTTCCGCACCTAATGCCCTCAACGCATCCATCTTTTCTTGCGACTGAGTGTTAGGAATAATGATCAGACACTTGTATCCTTTAGCATTACAAATATGTGCTAGACCAATACCTGTATTCCCCGCTGTGCCTTCTACAACGGTGCCACCAGGTAAGAGAATACCTTTTTCTTCCGCGTCTTGAATAATGTAGAGCGCTGCGCGGTCTTTGACAGAACCTCCAGGGTTCAAAAATTCTGCCTTGCCAAGAATTTCACAGCCAGTCTCTTCGCTAAAGCTATTTAAGCGAATGAGTGGTGTGTTCCCTACTGTATCTAGAAATCCATTTTTGATATCCATTGTAAAGTTAGTACCTATAAATAAGCTTGAAATACAAGTGATATTGTAAGACGGTCAAGATGCCCACCCCACAAGAAGTCAAGCATCCTGTGAGATGGGCATCTTTTTCATTTTAAGTGAGTTTAATGATGACTACTTAGCTTTCTATCACTCTTGATAGAAATTTCCATTGCTATACTGGACTGCCTGAGAGTCTAACTTGGATCGTTCAATAGCACGGGTAAGGGCACGAGTTGTGAGTATAGTTCGTAGATGAGATCGGTACTCTGTGGAGGCATAGTGGTCAATAAGGCTACTCAGGATATCGTTAACTTTATTGGTTGTGGATAAGCTTTCTGTCGCCAGCTTCGCTGCAGCCTCAACATTTTCTGCTGTTGGTGCTTTCCCCTCCAGTTTTGTTTCCACCTGATGCAGTCGGATCGTATTATCAGTAACCCCAGTAGCTGCTACATGGCACTTATCAATAATACCATCAGGAGATTGCCTTACTAAAACTGCAATCCCACAGATAGTATATCCATTGGCTGGGTGCTTAAACTTTTCGTAAGCACTGCCAGTCCCGATAACATGGGGTGGAAAATCAATTGAAGCCACAATTTCACCATATGCCTGCATTGTCTGAAAAGAACTACGAATCAACTCATCTGTTGAAACAGCATAATTTCCTTTTGGACTCACAATATTAAATCTGGCTTCCAAGGCTGAAGTTACTGCCAGTAGGTCACAGGCAAGGTTACGATAGGCAAAAATGTCACCAATTCTGCCCCAGTTACGGATTTGAGCATCCCCAATGCTGTTAGCTGCTTCAGCCAAGGCATGATATTTTTCTTTAACCTTAGGATCGGCTGCAGTTTGAGCGTAGGTAGTCATGGTGCCTATTTGGAGAACACCGTTTATTTCAGGGCGGATCTCGATGCCCTGTAAACTTTGAATTTTACGAAGATCTATCAAAAAAGAGGGAGAAATTTTGCCTAGCTTCATTTGGGTCAATAAACTGTGACCACCAGCGAGAATCTGGGCTCCCTCTTTCTCTTGTAGCAGTTTTATTGCAGCTTCCAAACTCTCAGGTGCTGCATAGTCAAATTGAACTGGGATCATATGAGTTTGTCCGTTATTCAGTTGCTGAAGGTTTTATGCATGATTTGCCAGACTTTTTCTGGTGTAACAGGCATCTCAATATGACTAACCCCGAGGTCAGATAGGGCGTCACAAATAGCGTTAACAATCGCCGGGGCTACGGCTGGGTTGCTGACATCACCTGCACCTTTAGCTCCAAGAGGATTATGAGGAGTCGGCGTGACTGTACGCGCTAGTTCAAAGTGAGGCAGTTGTGAGGGTCTGGCGATCGCGTATGTTGTAAATTCGTCTGTTAGAATCTGTCCATTGCCGTCATATATACCTTCTTCAAATAAAGCAGTGCTAATTCCAAGATGAATGTTGCCATGGGTTTGCCCATCCACAATCATCGGATTTCCTACATTGCCAAAGTCGTTGACAGCTACATAACGAACCACTTCAAACTCACCTGTTTGCTCATCAATCTCGACCAACGCAATGTGTGTTCCAAAGGGAAAATTAAAAGCTGGTGGATCGAAGAAGGTGATCACTTCTAAACCAGGTTCCATACC
The DNA here is from genome assembly GCA_021324415.1 of Nostocales cyanobacterium Centralia_MAG_434. Taxonomy (GTDB): domain Bacteria; phylum Cyanobacteriota; class Cyanobacteriia; order Cyanobacteriales; family Nostocaceae; genus JAJPJF01. Next base: position 9,975 of record JAJPJF010000180.1, on the reverse strand, counting down.
AGGTGGTAAGTCCCAAGCATACCAAAGTGCTAGTGAAATATCCTTGATAGTTTTAAACTGCTCAGGTGCATTTTTGAGATAAAACTTACCCTTTTCGGCAACAACTTCTTCCTCTTGAACTTTAAACAGATGCGCTGCCATGCGACGTGCTTTCTCGATGATCTTTTGAGTTGCTTTGTAAACTGTCGCTCCTTCCACGCTATAAGTGCGTGAGCCATAACTTCCTTGTGCATAAATAGCACCTTTAGTATCAGAGTGAAGTACCTCAATCTTCTCTAAAGCAACACCAAGCTCCTCAGCAATGATTTGAGACAAAGTTGTCACATGACCCTGACCATGAGGTTGTGCTCCAGTTATAAGAGTGACATCACCCATTGGGTGAACACGTAGATGTGCACTGCCCCAAGTGCTCCCATTTAAACCTATATCTCTAGCCATTATGGGAGAAGGACCAACCCCCCCAATCGTTACATAAGAACCAAGTCCAACACCAAGACGTTTGCCTCGTCTTCTAGCTTCTACTTTGCGAGTTGCAATGTTGTCATAATCAATCATGGCTAGAGCTTTATCAAGGGCTAACTCATAGTTACCAGAGTCATAAGTCCACCCCAAACCGTTTTCATAAGGAAACTGATCAGGAGGAACCATATTTTTACGCCGTACCTGAGCAGGATCTATACCGACTTCGCGAGCGAACAAGTCAACCATACGCTCAATCAGGAATATAGCTTCCGAACGACCTGCACCTCGAATAGGACCAGTAGGAACAACATTAGTAAAGGCACAATAGACTTCATAATAGGGGTGTTCAATCGCATAAGCTCCGGTAATACTGCAACCTGTCAGAATTGCGGGCGCACCTGGGCCATTCGTTGCTGGATAAGCTCCTAGATTTGCGTAGTTGGTGCAGTAAAGGGCAGTAATCTTACCATTTTTTGTTCCGGCGATCGTCACATCCTGAATTTGATCACGAGCATGAACTGTGGAACGAGCTAAGCCTCGACGTGTATCAACCCATTTGACAGGGCGGCCCAGTTCCTTAGCCAAAAAAAGTACAATAGCCGTATCTGGATAAAGGTATCCTTTGGAGCCAAAGCCGCCGCCAATATGAGGAGCAATGACACGCAGCTTGTTGTAGGAAATACCCATAACTAGCTCACAGAGCAAGAAGCGATTCCCATGAGGTATTTGAGTATTTGTCCATAGGGTGTATTCCCCAGTCTCAGAATTGTAATCACCAATGGAAGCACGGGGTTCTATAGCATTGTGAATGACGCGGGGATTGTAAAGTCTTTGTTTGACAACCACCTCAGCATTGGCGATCGCCTCTAAAGTCTTCTCCTTATTTCCATGCTGGACATACTGGTTGAGATTCCCAGGTACTGTGTCGTGTAGTTGAGGTGCATCAGGTTTAAGAGCTTCCTCTGCCTTGACCACCACTGGCAGTGGCTCGTAATCTACTTTAATTGCTGGCAGAGCATCATAAGCTTGTTGACGAGTTTGAGCAACGACAACTGCTACAAATTCACCAACGTAACGAACTCTATCTGTAGCTAAGACTGTTTGTGCACCAGGGAGTCCATAGGGATGGGGAGGAAAGTGAGCTTCAGCACCACTAGGATTCATAATGCATGGTAAAGGCATTATCGATTTGACATCAGATCCAATGATGACTCGTACCACTCCAGGCATCCGTTCAGCAGCACTAGTGTCAATGCTTTTGAGGATTGCATGAGCATGTTCACTGTGCAAAATTGCCATATGCAGCATATCAGGCAGTGTGATATCGGCTGTGAACTTTGCTTCTCCTCGAAGAAAATTTGGATCTTCTCGCCGCTTAATCGATGCACCCAAAATTGTGTTAGCCATGCTGCTCCTCATTCTAGAATTATGCACAGTTGTCTTTGGTCGTTATAAATGGGGAGTGGAGCATAGCATAATATTTCCCTCTGCTCCCTTGTCCCCTCTGCCCCTCTATTTCCTAGGGCACTAAAACAATCTTTCCGCTCACTGCATGTCTATCTAGTAATTCATGAGCCTTAACTGCTTCGGATAAAGGAAGTGTCAGAGCAATAACGGGTTTTATTATCTTCTGAGCTAGAAGATACAAAATGGTTGTTAAATCTTCCAAATACCAGTTGTGGTGGTCTTCTTTGGAGTAATTAGCTGCGTAAGTCAGAACTTTTTTCGAGTCTGAAATTAAACCTAATGCCAAAGCTGCACGCCACCAAGTATGGACTTCTAGCCATTCTGGAGTTTTTCCATTTAGTGCATAAGAAACCCCAAAGGTGATGAGTCTTCCTTGTTCTCGAAGAGCTGCATAAGCGCGGAAGGAGTTTTCGCCACCGATAGGGTCGAAGATAATATCTACGCCATCACCCGTTAAACTATAAATTTTTTTGATAACATCTTCATTTTTGTAATCTATTGGAGTTGCACCCAGTTTGTAAATGAGTTCATGTTTATTGCTGGATGCAGTTCCATATATTTGTAAACCAGCCATTTTACCTAGTTCAAGCAATGCAGTTCCAAGACCACCAGCTGCTGCGTAGACTAACATGCGCTCACCGTCTTTCACTTCTGCCACACGATGAAGTGCTTGATAGGCAGTGAGATAATTTAAGATCAGAGCAACTGCTTCTACTGGATCAACATCAAGAGGTAATAAAACTAAATCCTTTTCTGAAAGACAAATAAATTCTGCATATCCACCTACTTTTGTTAAAGCTGCAACAGTTTGATCTTTCTCAAACTTTTCAACACCCTCACCGCACTGGTCAATAACGCCAACAATATCGTACCCAGGAATAAAAGGAAAGGACGGTTGACCTGGAGGATAGATTCCTTCGCGCATTAATATGTCTGCGCTAGAAACCCCAGCCGCAAGAATTTTGATCCGGACTTGACCAAATCCTGGTTCGGGAAGATCCGTTTCAATAAAATTTAATTTTTCTGAACCACCTTTAGAATTAATAACAAAGCAATGATTTTTCATGACTTACTTATCTCCTGTTCATTTAAGCTCAATTAGTTTGACTTCTAATTGAGAGAAGCCACAATTCCTGTTTCCTCTTGAGCATGATAATTACAGTTAGAATTAACGCTGTGGACTTTATCATCACAGAATTCATTTATGGCAGATTCAGACTGCATTTTTTCACTAGCATAATGCACAGCATGAATAACATTTTGGTAAGCACTACAGCGACATAAAATACCATCAAGCCAAGAGCGGATTTCTTCTTCACTAGGTTGAGGAGAACGTTGTAAGAGATCCATTAATGACATCACCATACCTGGTGTGCAATAGCCACACTGTAAACCATGTTTCTCCCAAAACCCCTCTTGCAGGTCACTCAGTTGACCATTCTGTGCAACACCCTCAATAGTCAATACATTACTACCATCAGCTTGAACTGCTAAAACAGTGCAACTTTTTACCGCGACTCCATTGAGGAGAATTGTACAGACACCACACTGACCAGTATCACAACCGTTTTTTGTTCCTGTCAGTTTTAAGGTATCGCGTAGAAAGTCTACAAGAAGCAAACGTGGCTCAACGTCTGCACTACAATACTTGCCGTTGATTTGAATGAAGATTTGCATGGGAGAATCCTTAAAATAAGCCGTATTGCATTAAAGTTAAATCAAACTTGCATTTGTTATGAGTTCAATCATTTAATATTGTTCATTTGAGGTTGCACTTCAGAAAAGATTCAGATTTTATTTGTGATCATTTGTTATAATATTTATTTATAGTTAAACTTATAAATTAATAAAGGCAGTAACAAGGGTTTATTTTTCTGACTAAGTTTGTATTCTTCAGGATTAAATATTTTCATAATAAAACCGAAAAAAAAGTAACCATAAATCAAAAGAATGACTGTTGTGCTTAAGCTAAATATCTGTTTAAAATCAAAAAAACAAAAAAGCTACTAATACTTTGCTAAATCAACTTTGCTGGGTTAAAGAAACCAAGATTCTGATTAAGAAGGGTATGGGGTGTAGGGTGTAGGGTGTAGGGTGTAGGGTGTAGGGTATCCCCATCAATGAATTGAGGGGATTTCATTTATGAATGAATTTTTTGTTTTCTCCATAAATAAATTTAGGGGCTTTAAACCAGCTTGGGTGTAGAGTAGGGTATTTATTTTATTAAAGAATTTCTTTTTACCCCTACACCCCACACCCTACCACCTACACCCGTTTTTTCGGTAATTTCCAACAAATAAATTCGCCTATAACTTGCAGTATTAATGATTAGTGTTTAATTCGACACAAACCTGGAAAGGTAAATTGAGGTATGATGAATGATCTACAAGCAATTTTAAAAGCATTTGAGGAAAGTCAAAAAAACGGTGAAACAGCTTTCCTGGCAACGGTAGTTAACACCAAGGGATCTACTTACCGCCGACCTGGTGCTCGCATGCTAATGACAAATACAGGTCGGATGGTGGGAATCGTCAGTGGTGGTTGTCTTGAAAACGATATATTCGAGCATACTCAACAGCGTATGGATTCAGGTGAACCCATTGTGGTTAAGTATGATACTACTATTGCTGAGGATATTGTCTGGGGATTTGGTCTGGGATGTAATGGAGTGGTGCAAGTCCTCATTGAACGCCTTAATGGTGATAGTTTGAAAAGCCCAATCCCATTTTTACAGCAGTGTCTTTATAACAATCAACAAGGCGTTCTCGTCACTGTTTTTGGTGTTAAAGGTTGGGTTAATGTTGGGATTGGGTCACGTGTGATGCTATATTCTAACGGTACTGTCACGAGTGACATAGAAGATTCAGATTTGATTCGAGCTATAAGTACCGATGCTCAAGCTGCTTTGTATGATCAAAGATCATCTGTCAAAACTTATCAATTGCTATCAGGTAGTGTAGAGGCTGTTATTGAATTTATTCAACCACCAACATCACTCATCATTTTTGGTGCAGGTCGTGATGCTGTACCTGTAGCACAGTTTGCCAAAGCACTAGGCTGGCATGTCACTGTCGTGGATTGCCGAGCTTCAGAGGCGACATTCCAGCGATTTTTAATGGCTGACAATGTGATTCTCACTCGTCGAGAAATGCTTCACAAGCAAATTTTGATGGATGAGCAGACTATTGCTGTTGTCATGACACATAATTACGAGGATGATCGAGAACTGCTGAAAATGTTCATGTCTTCTTCTGTAGGATACTTAGGTTTGTTGGGTTCTAAGCATCGGACTCTTGCATTACTTGAGGACTTACGCACAGAAGGAATAGTCTACACTAAGTCACAACTACAAAGGTTGCATAGTCCCATTGGAATTGACATCGGGGCGGATACACCAGAAGAAATTGCGATCGCCATTATTGCTGAGATACAAGCAGTTTTGGCAAAGCGTTCGGGTGGTTTGTTGAAAGACCGTACTGAACCTATTCACCAACAGCCTGATAAACAGAATTTATATTACTCGCTAGAAAAAATGCTCTAATTAACTCACATCATCTTCTTCATCGAAAATTGTTAATGCATTTGGTTTACAGCGTTTAATGTTGACTACAATTTCCTGAGCTGCTTCAGTTTCAAGATCTTCAACATAACCAAGGTAAGCAGTTTTTGCTTCATTTAAACTCAGAAAAGGTCCAAAGTAGTAGATACAATGGGGCTTAGCAGTCGTAATCTCCACCCACCAATTAGTATTCACATTCAAGAGGAAATCTGAAAAGTTTGTTTTGAGCTTTTGGAGTAGCGTCGTCATAAGAAGTTTTAAAAAGTTACCTGTGAGTGCCAATTTATTACGATTACCCTACTTTTACACCAGACAGGATTTCAACAATATCTTTACGCCCACTTTTTTTGGCAAGATCTAAAGGAGTATTTCCGTTTTTGCCTTTGATGTCTAACCGGGCACCTGCATCTACCAGGAGCTTAACTCCATCAACATTGTTTTGCCAAACCGCATCATGTAAAGCAGTGTATCCGTTGTAAGGACCCTGAGCGTCTATATCAATCCCATAATCAATCAAAATTTTCATGACCTCTGGATGTCTCATATAAGCAGCAGCATGAAGCGCAGTAGCCTTCATACTTGAGTCTACTTCGTGAATATCAGCACCAGATTTAAGGAGTAGCTTCACCATTTCAGATTGACCTTTAGCAGCGCTAACAATCAAGAGGCTATTGCCACTGCTATCTTTTTGATTAACATCTCCCCCAGTTTGAATTAATTTTTTGACCAATTCAAAGTTATTACTGTTTACAGCAGCCACTAAATTAGTACTCATATTTCGCATTTGCATTCCTTAGTAATTAGCAATTTCTGTCCTTGGTTCCACATTCCTTCTCCCTTCCCTTATCCTCCTTGTCCTCCCCCTTCCACGCCCCATGCCCTATGCCCCATGCCCTATGCCCGAACTTAACGAACAATCGTTTACCCCCACCGACCGACTGACTCTTTTTATCTGACATTTGGCTGTTGTGTCGCTTAAGGGGATGGGTAAAATCACTTGAAATTGGGTATTGCCTGGTTCAGAAAATAAACGGATGTCGCCTTGATGCTTCTCAACTATCTGATAGCTAATAACCAGACCTAAGCCTGTTCCTTGACCGACTCCCTTGGTAGTAAAGAAAGGTTCGAAGATGCGTCCTTGAATCTCTGGGGGAATACCTGGACCATTGTCAATAATTTCAACCAGTATGCAGTTATTCTCTCTTGCTGTGCGAATGCAAATTTGTCCCTTTCCACCCATTGCATCAATGGCATTGTCAATGAGGTTGGTCCAGACTTGATTAAGTTCGCTACCATAGGCACAAATCTTTGGTAAAGTCTGGTCATAATTACGCTTTACAGTGATGCCATGCTTAAGCTTATGAGCCAAAATAGTTAAAGTACTCTCAATTCCCTGGTGTATATTTACCTCCTGCATCGGGGCTTGGTCCATGTATGAGTACTCTTTAATGGCTTTGACCAATTCAGAAATGTGTCCTGAGCTTTTGTCAATCTCGTCCAATACATCAGCGCCTGTTAGCGTTGCATCAAACCAAGTTAGTACTTCGCTGAGTAATTCAGACTCATTGGTCAGATGCTCGACAATGGTATCTAGCGTTTGAGTGTTCAGTCCTCTAGCTAGGGTAGGGGCAATTTTCCAACTATCAGGTACATTGTGTAAGTCTAACCAGCCTGCAACCTCCTCCTCGCGATCGCTCTGTACTAATGGATCTAGATGGAATGATGTTTTGGCACGAGCCATTGCATCATACAGCAAGTTCTCCAGAAACAAAAGTTGCTCTTTTGTCATCTGCTTTTGATTGAGCAGGAATGCGAGAGACAGCAACTTGTGAAAGATCTCCTGCAAGTACGTCACACTTCGAACAACTGCTGTAGCTGGATTATTCAACTCGTGGGCAAGACCAGCTGCTAGGGTGCCAAGAGCAATTAGCTTTTCATGATGTCGTGAAACTGATTCCAGAATTTCTACCCGCTGTGCTGTGATGATCAGAAGGTCACGCGAGATCGAAGGACACGTGGTGAGCATTTCCCAAAAAGTACTGATGTCCCATGTCAACAGGTAACTTGCTTTTACTGCACACACGTTAACAAGAAGGTGAGGGATGTTTAGTAAGATCAACTCATGACCTGTATATGTCCCTGGTCCAAAAGACATCACATGCCTTTCTGCATTCCCAACCTTTTTTGTAAATTTAATCTCGCCTGTTATGAGTACATAGAAATACTTTAGCAGTTCTCCCTCAAGAGCCATGTATTCTCCTGGCTCCAGCCATAGTTCTTGACTACGGTCAGATAACCATTGCAGTTGCTGATCGCTCAATTGTGCAAAGAGTGAGACATGGCGTAAAGCGTCCAACATAATTACACCTTACTAAGATATTGATGGATGAACTGAATAGCGATCGCACCCTCTCCAACTGATGAAGCCACTCGCTTCACCGATCCGTAACGCACATCTCCTGCCACAAAGACCCCTGGTACACTAGATTCGAGTAGAAAGGGCTGGCGATCTAACGTCCATCCTTTTGGATATCGCTCATCGCGCATCAGGCTTGGCCCAGTCATAATAAACCCTTGTTCATCTCTCTCTACAAGATTATCCAGCCAATCAGTGTGTGGTCTTGCACCAATTAGGACAAATAACAATTTTGTTGGAACAGTTTGCCTCTCGCCGGTTTTCGTATTTGCGATGGTGATTGCCTCTAGTTGTGTGTCACCAAATACCTCAACAACATTGGAGTTCAACTTGACTGAAATATTGTCTGTCGTCAAGATTTTGTCTATCAAATACTTTGACATGCTTTTAGCAAGTGAGTTGCTACGTACTAGCATAGTCACATGACGAGCATACTTAGCAATATAGACTGCAGCTTGTCCGGCTGAGTTAGCTCCACCGACAATATAAACTTCTTCATTGACACAGGAAAGTGCTTCAGAGATTGCCGCACCGTAATACACACCAGCACCAGTCAATTTGTCGATGTTAGGCAAGTTAAGCTGATGATAAGAGACGCCAGTCGCAATCAGTAGAGCATGGCATCCTAATTGTGCTCCGTCTGCCAGTTTAACAATACGATACGGATCTTTCAAAAGAATATCTGTCACTGTTATGGGTGAGAGAATCTCTACTCCAAACCTTTTGGCTTGAGTGACGGCGCGGCGAGCTAAGTCTGCACCACTGAGTCCTGTTGGAAAACCTAAGTAGTTTTCTATCCGGGAACTAGTTCCTGCTTGTCCTCCAGGAGCCTCCCTTTCAATCAACATAGTGCGCAGTCCCTCGGAAGCACCATAAACGGCGGCTGCTAAACCGGCTGGACCAGCACCCACGATGATCAAGTCGTAAAACGGCATTTCGGCACGCGTCTTCAACCCGATCTTTTCAGCAAGTTGGATATATGTAGGCTGTATGAGATACGAACCGTCAGGAAATATGACTATTGGTAAATTCGAAACATCACATTGAATATAACTCATCCATTCATGAGCCTCTTGTTCTGTCTCAATATCGAACATCTGATAAGGCACATGGTTACGAGCTAAAAAGTCTTTGAGTTGATGTAGCTTAGGCAACCAACGTGAACCAATAACGCGAATCCCTTCAAAAGGTGGTCGATAAGACGAGACCCAATCATCTAGTAAATCGTTGAGAACAGGGTACAGGAGTTCTTGTGGTGGCTCCCAAGGTTTCAAAAGATAATAATCAATCTTTGCTGTATTAATAGCAGAGATCGCAGCCTCGGTATCTGCATAAGCTGTCAATAAAACCCGTTTGCTCTCTGGGAATATTTCCATAGCCTGTTCGAGGAACTGCACACCTGTCATCTGTGGCATTCGCTGATCTACTAGACATAGTGCAACCATTTCGTTGCGTAGCTTTATCTGTTGCATGACTTTCAAGGCTTTTGCACCTGAGTCAGCTCGGAGTACCCGAAAGCGATCGCCATATTCTTTCCGAACATCGCGCTCTATCACTTGTAGAACTCCAGGGTCATCATCAACTGTCAGTATTACAGGATTAGCCACAATAACTCCTTACCGCTATATTTTTTTGTAAATTTGTCTACTTGTTAAAGAGTCAAAAATTGTTCACACACAATTTGTAGCGGTGTTATCAAAGGCAGGTTGTAGTCCTAAGAAGCTTCAGATAATACCATTGTGTCTTTCATCAAGTCACGTATCAGTTATCCTAATGCTGTTAGGACTACTAAAATGTCTTGCGACAGAACTTACACGCCGACCATCTCTACAACATCATATTGATCTAGAACGGTAACACCATCACAGAAAGCACTCATCCTGAGGAATTGCTTGACATTCTCCTGAGCACCAACAATGTAGATCTCAACTTGAGAGCCAAGCTTTTGCTTAGTGAAAATCAGGGCACGCAGACCCGCAGTTGTAATACACTCTAGGTCTTCTAGAAGTAAGACAAGACGTTGGATAGGCTGTTGTGTGGCAGTGGCCAACACTTGCTGAAATGGTTCGAT
>JAJPJF010000376.1 GCA_021324415.1 Nostocales cyanobacterium Centralia_MAG_434 | reverse complement strand
TTAAACGCTCGGCTTATGGATTTAGAAACTTTGATAATTTCCGAATTCGATGCTTATTGAATTGGCATTTTAATTGTTAGTTTAGCATAACAAGTACTGAAGAACCAGGTTTTTAGCAATACCAACGGCTTGCCAAGGCTTGAAATCGACACCAATAAATTTTCCTACACCATAAACTACATGATGAAGATTACTACCTGCTACATTTGTGGCATTTAAAAAGCCTTGACCACTAGAAGCAACCCTACCAGTTGTAAATTTATCCCAATGAACTCCTAATACATCACCAATTTTTTGTAGTGCTTCTACTTGACTTTGTAGACGTTCAACATTTATATCATTATCAACATCTTTAGTAGATATTTTTTGAGTATTTTCTAAACAACTGATAAATGTTTGTGCAAGGTTACTCTGCAATACTTCTTTGACTTCTTGACTAATATCTTCAACAGCCACTTCTACCAACTTTTTTAATTTTTCTATAGCATTATCATAATGCTTCTGCACACTTAACTCTGCTGTTTTACTCAGTTTTTCAAAATCTTCCTGAGTTATTGTTCCCACAGAATATGCTAGATTAATGCCCTCTTTAGCAATTGCAGAGGAAATTTCTAAGGCTAGACTACGAAATTTTGTTCGCAAGCGTTCTCTTTCCTTACGCACTGTTCGAGATAATCGTGTCAGTACTTCTAAAAAAGTGGTATCTTGATTAGAATTGCGCGTAAAGCTTAATTGAGCTTCATCTACAGAAGCTAAAACAATTCGTACTGGTGTATCAAAACGAGTAAGTGCAGCGCGGCGTTCGACGAAATTATTTAAAACATCAATAAAAGTTTGGAAACGACTAATTTCAATGAGAAAATCATCATCTTGATCTACACCATCACAATAATCTTTTGCATCGATAAAGCAAATTGGGAATTCGTCAATACTGTAGGGCTTAAGTGCCTCTGATAAACTTTTGCGATAATTAGCAATTTTTTGCACTTCTTCTCCTGCTTCATCAGACATTTTATTGATAAGCAACATCATTTTCCAACGATAACCCTTTTCATAGGCCAACTTCTTAAAATTTTCTACTGTGATTGAATCGAAAAGCATGTAAGTAAGGCTATAAACTAATAAGTCTGCTTTATTGATTGCATCATAGGTAATTTCATCGTGGTCTTGACGATCTGTAAATAGTCCTGGTGTATCTATTAATTTGATATTATTCCAGTCATAGGTCGCAGTTATATCAGTTGCAATATCAGAATCAATCTTAATATCTCGTCGTCCTGTAAGTGCAGAAATAGTTGTAGATTTACCTGCATTATATTGGCCAACAAGAGCTACTGTAATAATCCCATTTTTAAGATATTTTTTGACTTCATCACGTAGTTTATTACGAATAGCTGCAAATTCAGGATAATTTGCTTGATCTAAAATTTTATCAAACTTGACACAAGCGTTTTTGAATTTAGTAGCGATTTCAGCAGCATTAAATGTTTTTTTTTGAGCCATTTTGGTTACCTTCTCTTATTTTTATCCAAGTATTAAATAAATTTAATTTTTCAATTTATTTGCAAATCGTAACGTTATAATTTTATTTAATAATTTTGACTCTTTTTGAGACATTTCTGGTTCATTGTTTTCTATAGCATTTATATGTGTGAGATTTTTACGTCTCAATTTAGAAAGTACTTGCACGCCTTTGATTGCAAATGCTATGCGTCTGGCTATTTTATCTGAGTCTGTTTTTTGGTTATCTTTTATATCTTGAATCAAGATGATTGGTAGAAACAGTAAACTGATGATAAATATTATTAGTAGTACTATTAAAAATATTGCTAATTCTAGATGCATAAAGAATAATGTCAAAATAGCTTCTTGCCAAGTACAACCCCAACGTCCACAAAATTCTGCGAAAAATACTTGCATTTTTACTCCTATTGAAAAATATTTTAATTTATATTCACTTTTATCTAAATTGCTACATTGAGATAGTGTATGCAATTCCTACTAATAAATAAGAAAGGCATGAAAATATGATTTTTAGATATTCATTTAGATGTTTTTAGTGAAATAATAGAAACATCTTCTTGCAAAACTCTGTTAATTATTTCCTGGTTTCTTATGAAATGTAAATCAGAGCTTATTTGAATAGTTATACTTTTTCCAAAATCCCGTTGTACTTTACTAATAGTTTTGATAATCTCTTCATCTTTTAATGGCTCGTATTTATCAAGACACCAATCGATAATGCGCTTGGCATAAACACGATTCAGATAATTCGTAGAGCTATCTAATTGACTTTTAGTTTTTGCAAGTTGCTCGCTGATTTTTTCTATACCATAAATCAATTCATCAAAGTAGTTATTAATATTAACAGCTACAGAATCATAATACTTGATGAATTCTTCTTTGGCTTTAGTCAGTGTTTTTTGTTGATACTCTTCTAATTGATTGTTTAAAGATTGGCTAATCTTTTCTGCAGCTTCACGTTGTTTTTCTTTTTTGGATTTAAAAAATCCGGTAATTATGCTAACAATAGTACCAATTGCCATGACAATACCAAGTGGAGGTGCAGTGAAAAGCATTGTAATACTTGTCGCAATTCCTAGCAGAGTAGTACCAATACGCACCATATCTCTGAAGTTAATATTCTTCTGCTTATTAAAATTAAAATTTTCTCCTCCTAACCTAGCCATCAATTGTAATTCAGTACCAATTTCATCTAGTAATTCTTCAATTTCATGATTGAATTTTTTTCCAAGTTCTTCAAAAGCATTATTTAATCTATCTTGAAAATTTAATATTCTTAACCTACTTTCCCATTTAGAGGTCAACTGATTTTCATCAGCATCCCAATTTTCTTCTGCAAAAGGTTGAATTGTATTGAATGCGTCTTTAAAAACTGCCTTAATCTCATATATTAAATATTCGTGATTCTCCCTAGATGCTTTTGTAACTCCCTCTTGAAACTTATTACGCATATTTTTCAAACTTTTAGTTAAGTCTTGATAAGCTTGTACCTGTTCAGTTACCCATTTATTAGGCTCTTCAATTGCAACAACAGTAGAACCAAGTAAAGTTTGAGAACGCCTAATTACTCCATGCTCAACTAAAGACACCCGAATAGCATCAAGAAAATCCTGTATGCGGCTTGCTTTAAATAATTTGTCTTTATGCTGCTGATGTTCAGTTTCTCGTGACATTTGGGCTGCTAAAAGCATCACAGGAATAACCTCAAAATAATCGTTATCGTAATGTTGTTTGGCGTAGCGACGGATGCGTTCAATATGTCCGCTTAAACCGCTTGCACTATGCATTACAAACAATTTATCTGAGTCTTTTAAGAAATGTTCTAACCTTCGAGTATCCCTGAGATTATTTTTAACGTTAAGTAATATAATTAGGGGTTTAGCTTTTTCTTTTAAAAGCTGTAAAAATTTAAATTCGGTTTCTTGAATGCTGTCATTTGTAACTACATAACAAATAACATCAGATTCTTCAATAATGCTTTCAGCAATTTGTTCATCACTTTTACCACCAGGCGCACCAATCCCAGGAGTATCGATAATTCGAATATTTTTCCACTCATACACCCGATTAAAACGAGTGGTACGCTGTTTACCTACACCAATAGCATCCCAGCCATCACCTGTAATAATTGCATGGAGAGTACTTTTCCCTGCTTTAGTTTTACCTATAAAAGCTATACTAAAATGCTGTAAAGCGCGTTGTTTAGCATATAGCGACTCACGTACCCCTTCAAGCTCTTTTAGAGTTTCAACCATCAGCGCGTTTCTGGTACTTTCAAGCTGTTTTGCGACTTCTTTAACAGTATTAGCTTGTCCTTTACTACTTGTTTTTTGCTGTATTGCTTCAGTATATTTTTTAAGATTTTTAGCTAAACTGACAAGATCTGAATAAGCACTTTTGAGTGAATTTTCTGCATATTTGTAATCTTCATTTGCTATGACTGTACATCTTTTAATTGCATCGTCATACTCAGGTCCTGCTAGTAATATCTCCTTCCGCAGTTGCTCAATTCTACGTCCAAGATTTTCAGGAGCAACTTTTGCTAAATTATCTACCAATGCGCGAGATAAAACCGAATCTACTCCTTTTAAAAGACACGCACCAACAGATAATTTTGATTCGTCTCTATTGTCAGTAGCGGGTTTAACCCTGCTAAATGTTTCGGTTTGCTCAAGCAACCTTTCGACTTCTGAATTCGACCAGTTCCAAATTTTTGCAACATGGTCTACCATCTCCCGCTCTAATGGTGAAAAATAACCGTCGATATAGGCCATAGCGATTAGCTGTCGCATTGCCTCACTTTGCTCACCCTGTTGGATTTGACGTGCTACATTCTCAACAGATATAAAGTTTTCATCTTGACTCAATATTTTCTCCATCTCTTCAATGGTGTGTATTCCCACGTTCGTGTTTTGTGCTAACTCTCGTAGTACCTTTGCTTCTTCGCTATGAATCTGCTCATCGGCACACACCATATGTGTAAGAAGTAAAAATGAGTAATCTATTTGCTTGGAGGTTAGTAGCGACATCTTGACTGTGAGTGCAAATTCTAGATCTAGGGTAAGCAATCACAATTATCGTTAACGTCAGAAAATATACGGTATTTATTTTGAATTACTTAGATGACTAGATAATATAATGTATCCAGGTTGTTACTACACTGACGCATTGTCAAACCATCTGGCGTCATCAAACCTTGGGAAAAAATTCCTCTCTCGATTTGCGCTCCATCGTCAAATCGTGTAAGAATCATAATTAAGAAGCTGTAACTTATCTTAACAATGGCGCGATTACAGTTGTCTCAAACTCTAAACCCACCTCACACAACCGCACACAGGCAAAAATATGACTATGATCTGGTCATTGTGGGCGGCGGAATTATTGGTTTAACCCTAGCATCTGCTTTAAAAGATTCTGACTTGAGGGTGCTACTGGTTGAAGCGAAAGAGCAATCTGCTGCAGTGGCAAAGGGTCAAGCCTACGCAGTGCATATGCTTTCGGCACTGATTTATCAGGGAATAGGGATTTGGGATGAAATATTACCCCACATCGCTACTTATCGCCGTGTTCGGCTCTCTGATGCTGACTATCCTGATGTTGTTGAATTTCAAACAACCGATTTAGGCACCCAAGATTTGGGCTATGTAGCAGAGCACCAAGCACTATTAGAACCTCTACAGAAATTTGTCCAAGAATGCTCGAATGTTACATACTTATGTCCAGCGGAAGTGGCAGACATACAATACCAGCAGGACATGGTATCGATAGATATTAAAGTGGCTGGAGAAGTACGGACAGTTCGCAGTTCCTTAGTGGTAGCTGCAGATGGAGCACGATCGCGTATTCGTCAAGCTGCTGGAATCAAAACTCATGGCTGGAAATATTGGCAGTCATGTATTGTGGCATTTGTCAAACCGGAAAAACCCCACAACGATACAGCATACGAAAGATTTTGGTCTAGTGGTCCATTCGCCATTTTACCCCTACCCAGAAACCGCTGCCGGATTGTCTGGACTGCCCCCCATGAAGAAGCAAAAGCTTTGTGTAACTTGGATGATGAGCAGTTTTTAGAAGAATTAACCCGGCGTTATGGCAATCAAATGGGCAAGTTGGAATTATTGGGTGAGCGCTTTATTTTCCAAGTACAACTGATGCAAAGCGATCGCTATGCTCTTCACAGACTAGCTTTAGTTGGTGATGCCGCACACAATTGCCATCCTGTCGGCGGACAAGGTTTAAATTTGGGAATTCGAGATGCAGCGGCTTTAGCACAGGTGATACAAGAAGCGCACTCTCGTGGTGAAGATCTTGGCGATCTCAAAACGCTTAAGCGCTATGAACGCTGGCGTCAGCGGGAAAATTTGACAATTTTAGGTTTTACAGATCTGCTAGACCGAATGTTTTCGAATAATTTCTTACCAGTGGTGATAGTTCGTCGCCTTGGGTTAGGAATTTTGCAACGAGTGCCCATGGTCAAAGTATTGGCTCTTAAATTGATGATTGGGCTTTTAGGGCGAACTCCCAAATTAGCCCAGCGTTGAAGAGTTTATCAGAAAACTTAGTATAAGGGATAACAATCAACACAATAAAAACGAAAAATTTGGCAAAACGAGTCATCCTGTTGGCAAGTGATGCTAGAGTGGCAAGAAATTCACGTAAAATTCTCAGCGGGTATCCATGCTGAAGAAGCTACAGAAAAAGCATATTTCTCTGATTGCCGGTGCAGGACTATCGGCCTTTCTGGTTGGGGCAATGGTGTCAGCTCCTCAGATTGGCACAACCATCGGACGATGGCTCCAACAGTTCAACAATCAGTCTGAGCAGTTTTCTGAGGCAAACAATGCCAAATCAGCTGTGCTGCCACTGGTGCTACAATCCCCACAACAACGAGCGGCAAAACTAGAAGCGCTAGCTAACAGTTCGCAATCTTTGGATCAAAATCGTGCCCGTTATCTGCTAGCTAGTGATTTAATTGAACAAAAGCAAGGCAAAGATGCATTACGTTTTCTTGATGGACTAGAAAAAGAGTATTCCCTTCTTGCACCCTACATTTTACTAAAACAGGCGCAAGCTCATGAAATTATAGGAGAAGAAGGCAAAGCCTCTGATCTTAGACACCAGGTACTCCAACTTTATCCTAAAGAGCCAGCTGCAGCCAAGGCTCTGTATTTGATTGGGCAACCAGAGGATCAACAGAAACTGATCTCCCAATTTCCTTCTCATCCTCTTACCTGGGAAGTGATTCGTCAAAAGTTGAGTTCCAATCCCACTCAACCGCGATTGCAGTTAATTTTGGCAAAATATGCCTTCGATCAATCGGCAGTTGTACCTGTTCTGGATCAGTTATTGAAAGACCCAACCCTGAAACCCGATGACTGGGAAATCATTGCTACAGGCTACTGGGAAAACAATAATTTTACTAAAGCGGCAACTGCTTATGCCAAAGCAAGACCAACGCCTCGTAACCTCTACCGGATTGCAAGAGGATTGCAGGTTACTGGCAAACGAGATAGTGCGATCGCAGCTTATAAACAATTGGTGAGCGTATTTCCAGATGCCGAAGAAACTGGTAATGGGCTACTGCATTTGGCAGAAATGGTAAAACCACTCGATGCTGTACCATATCTGAATCAAGTCATAAATAAGTTTCCAGACCAAGCAAGTGCAGCGCTTTTAGCAAAAGTTAAAATCTTGGAAGCTCAAAAAGATCAAAAGTCAGCGACTGAACTCCTACAGCTATTGATCAGCAAGTACAAAAATTCTCCTGAAGCAGCAGAGTATCGTTGGAAAGCTGCACAACAAAAAGCAAAAGCCAAGGATTATAAAGCCGCATGGCAATGGGCACAACCCATCATGACCAACAATCCTGACAGCATTTTGGCTCCGAGAGCAGGCTTTTGGGCTGGCAAATGGGCAACTAAGCTCGGGAAACAAGAAGATGCCAGAAAGGTTTATGAGTACGTGCTTAGCCAGTTTCCTTACTCTTACTACGCATGGCGTTCAGCGGCAATCCTAGGACTGAATGTTGGTAACTTCAATACCATACGTCAGATGAACTCAGAAGTTGTCCAACTTCAGCGCCCAATCCCACCTGCAGGTTCTGAAACTTTTAAGGAGTTGTATCTGCTGGGTCAAGATCACGATGCTTGGTTGCAATGGCAGACTGAATTTCAGCACAAAATGCAACCCACTGTTAACGAGCAATTCACTGAGGGGTTGATGCGGCTGGCAAAAGGGGACAACTTAATTGGAATTGACAAAATTTCTAAACTGCAAGACAGAGAAAAACCAGACGAAAAAGCTCAGTACGAAGCTCTGAGCAAACAGATCATTTACTGGCAAGCTCGTTATCCATTTCCCTATCTTAACTTGATTGAAAAGTGGTCCAAACAAAATCAGTTGAATCCCCTGTTGGTAACATCTCTTATGCGTCAGGAGTCAAGATTTGAACCTAAAGTTCACTCTGCTGCTGGTGCTGTTGGGTTAATGCAGGTGTTGCCAAGTACAGCTAAATTGATGGCTACACAAGCTAATTTGGATAGCAAAACCATTAATCTGGAAGATCCCAATGACAACATCATGATAGGGACTTTGTACTTGGATCACACCCATGACCAATACGGTAATAACTCTCTGTTGGCGATCGCGAGTTACAATGCTGGTCCTGGTAACGTTGCTAAGTGGCTGCAAACTCTACCTACAGAAGATCCAGATGCATTTGTTGAAGCCATTCCCTTTGATGAAACTAAAAATTACGTGCGCCAAGTTTTTGGTAACTACTGGAATTATCTGCGACTTTACAACCCTGAGACTTATCAGTTAGAAGCACGATACTCAACTCAGCATCCGCAATTACCGAGTTTGTGAGGAGTGAGGAGTGGAGGGGATAAGGGGAGCCAGCGCCGTGGGCGGGTTTCCCGACTTGAGGCGACTGGCGTGGACAAGGAGGACAAGGGAGACAAGGAGGACAAGGAAGACAAGGGGAATATAAGGAACTTAAAAGTTTCTGTTAACATCTCCTTAGTTAAGGTCTTTGTGATTGATAATAATTCCTAACAATACGTTTATTAAGGTGCAGAACTTGTCAAGAGTTTTTTTCAAGTCAAATAAGACATCACGGTTAGTGAGTTTAACCATGATGGCAGTTTTGAGCCTTTATCTAATTGTTGGCGCATCGACACCAGCTTATGCGATGCACATTATGGAAGGCTATTTACCACCTGGTTGGGCAATTTTTTGGTGGGTAGTGGCGTTACCATTTTTTGCGTTAGGGTTGCGATCGCTCACACATATTACGAAATCAACTCCTGAACTCAAATTACTCCTAGCATTATCAGGAGCTTTTACTTTTGTACTGTCAGCATTGAAAATACCTTCAGTCACCGGTAGCTGTTCTCACCCCACAGGAACCGGATTAGGGGCGGTACTATTTGGACCGTTAGCAATGTCAGTGCTGGGTAGTCTTGTGTTGCTGTTTCAAGCATTGTTATTAGCTCACGGTGGGTTGACCACTTTAGGAGCTAATGCTTTTTCAATGGCAATTGTTGGACCATTTGTTGCTTTTTGGATATATCGCTTAGTTATGCACAGTGGTCAGCAAAGGTTAGCAATATTTTTAGCATCAGCCCTAGCAGATTTAACGACTTATGTTGTCACTTCGGTCCAACTGGCTTTGGCATTTCCTGCAGCAACAGGCGGGTTTATGGCTTCCTTTGTTAAATTCGCAGGAATTTTTGCCATCACCCAGGTTCCTTTAGCAATCAGTGAAGGATTTTTAACAGTGCTTGTGTGGAACTGGCTGTCTAATTATGGTCGTCAGGAGCTAGAGATGTTGAATTTGATGAAACAGGGGAGTGGGGAAGAGGGAGTTAGAGTTAGGAGTTAGGAGTGGGGAGTAGGGAAAGAGGACAAGGGGGACAAGGGGGACAAGGAGGACAAGGGGGACAAGGGGGACAAGGAGGACAAGGAGGATAAGGGGGACAAGGAGGACAAGGAGGACAAGGAGGATATGGAGGATATGGAGGATATGGAGGATATGGGGAAGGAAAAGTTTCAACAAAGGACAATTGACTAATGAGTAATTCAAAATTAAATAACTGGTTGTTGCTGTTGGCGGTGGTAGTATTGGCGGTTGCACCGGTGGTGTTTATTAAGGGTGCGAAGTTTAGTGGTTCTGATGATCAAGCAAAGTCGAAAATCCAAGAGTTACAGCCTGGATATAAACCTTGGTTTAATTCATTAATTGAGTTGCCTAGTGGAGAAGTTGAAAGTTTATTATTTAGTGTGCAAGCAGCGACGGGGGCTGGTGTTATTGGCTATGTGATCGGATTGTATAAGGGGCGCACTGAAGAGAGAAAGAAATATAATGAGAATTCTGATTGATACCCTCGCTTACACGAATCGCTTGCGCTGGTTACCGCCGGAACAAAAATTAATATTTGCCAGTACCTTGTTGATTATTGCTGCTTTTGCCCATCCGTTTGTTCAAGTTTTAATTGCAGTTTGGATGAGTATTTGGACGGTTATCTATGCGGGGATTCCGCCGAAAACTTATATAAAACTAGTCTATGTAGCAACTTTATTTTGGTTGACCAGTTTACCAGCTTTAGCTCTCAATGGCGTGGATACTTCACACTTGCATTTGGTGTCAAGAGATTCAATTGGTGGGTTAACTTTTGGCTCTTACTATATATATATTAGTCATAAAGGTTTGGAGCAGGGATTGACGATTTTGACACGTGTGATCGCCTCTGTTTCTTGCTTATATTTTGTGATGCTAACTATTCCTTTCACTGAAATTTTACGAATTCTCAATCGCATTGGTTTTCCAGTGCTTTTAACTGAGCTTTTATTATTGATGTATCGCTTCATTTTCGTGCTACTAAATACATCTGCTGAGTTGTGGACTGCTCAACAATCTCGTGGTGGCTACCGTACTTTTACTCTTGGGATGAAAAGTTTAGCACTGCTGATTGGACAATTATTTAAGCGAACCTTAGAAAATTATCGTCAAGTCTCCTTAAGTCTAGCGGCAAGAGGGTTCAATGGAGAATTGCGGTTTTGGCATCCCCATCGCTATCAACAATCTAGGCGCTATGCGATAGAAGCTATTCTCGGTTGTGTGGTGTTAATTGGATTAGAGCTTATAACTGATATTGGTATATAGTGCAGATACATGGGAAAAGTAGCCAAATGCAGCAATATTTACTTGAATTTGAGCAGGTACACTATAAATATTCAGGTGCGCAACAATCAGCTCTTAATGGATTAACTTTAAGAATTCCATCTCATAAAAGATGTGCATTAATTGGTCAAAATGGTTGTGGGAAAACCACACTGTTTTTGTTGGCTAATGGTTTATATAAACCCCACAAAGGAACTATTCGATTGCAAGGAAAGGCACTGCAATACGATCATAGCTTTCTCACAAAATTACGCCAAAAAGTCGGGCTAATCTTTCAAGATCCAGAGCAGCAATTGGTAGCTTCTACTGTGGAGGAAGACATTTCTTATGGCTTATGCAATTTGAGGTTACCAGAAGCAGAAATTAAACAGCGCGTTGAGCAAGCCTTAGTAGAGTTTGGTCTAACGGAGTTAGCCACTCGACCTGTACATCATCTCAGTTTGGGTCAAAAAAAGCGAGTTTCCATAGCTGATGTGATGGTGTTACAACCTGAATTACTATTGCTAGATGAACCAACAGCATATCTAGATCGGTTACACACTCGTAACCTCATGGCAACGCTGAAAAAGATTCATGCAGCCGGAACAACAATACTCATGGCAACCCACGACCTTGATTTAGTCTATCGCTGGGCAGATTGGATCTTTGTGATGGATCAAGGACAACTCATGTTGGAGGGAAAACCGCAGGATGTGTTTACCCAACGTGACTTACTTGAAGAGCTACAGCTAGGAGTGCCGCTAATATATGAGATGTTGTTTACGGAAGGATCTGCTGAAGAGGGAGCAGTTTTAGAACGGGTACGGCAGCGGATATTAAACTTATTCCGCTATTTTTAAAGCAGGGTGAATGCAAGTTTTGTAGTAGAGACTACACGTGGAAAATCAAAGTCAGATCAATACTCGACCCTTTTTGCTCCAGTCATCAAGTTATCAAGTCTGGGCACAGGCGATCGCTCGATTGCTCTATCAAGCGGGACATGGAACGATTCACTTCTTTCTGCCGCTGATTTTTGTGAATCAATTAGGCTTTTCAGCAACGGTCGTCGGTTTAGGAATAAGTATTGGAGCATTGGCTGGGGTTATAGGGCATGTTTTGGGAGGCTACCTCACAGACGCGCCAAAGTATGGTCGTAAGCAAACGCTGTTATTTTCGGCTGGACTATCGGCTTTTGCTGCAATCTTGTTAGGATTACTGCCCAATTTGCCCATGCTGATTGTTGCAAATTTAATCATGGGATTGGGTGCAGGATGTTATTGGACAGCAGCAGATGCTTCGGTGATTGATATCACACCACAAGAAAAACGCCAACAAGCATTTGCTGTTTTAGGATTGGCAAATAGTCTTGGCAGTGGGTTGGGGGTTTTAGGTGGAGGAATATTACTTTCTCTGGTCGCGCAGGCTCAAACGCTGTTTCTAATCAGTGGGTTCGTGCTTTTGGTGTTTTTGATATTAATTCAATTTGTTGTCACGGAGACTCGACAAAATGCCCTTGAACATTCTGACACGCTACAAGGATTTGGTTTGGCATTCAAGGATCGAGCGCTGCAATTGTTTGTCTTGATCAGTGTTCTCTTTACGACTTATATTGCCTTGATTCACAGTACGTTACCTCTGTACTTGACAAACTTCATTACAGCCAGCGTCTCACAAACAACTCCAACTGGGGAATCTTCACTCATTAGTGTTGCAAATTTGTTCACTTGGTCTTACATCGGCATTGGTGCAGTGTTGCAATTACCGTTGGTGCATATATTGACTTCATTGTTGAATATTCAAGCTTTAATGATTTCGATGCTGTTATGGGGAAGTGGATTCTTTTTAGTTTGGGCAACTCATCTGATCCCATCATTTCCAATCCTCTTTATGATTGCAGCATTTAGTGTCTTCGCGATCGCAAGTGACATTTTCAGACCCTTCTCAGCAGCCGTCATCGCAGAATTAGCACCAGAATCACTGCGAGGAGTTTATCTGGCCATTAGCCATCAATGTTGGTCAATTGGCTATTTCGTGGGTCCTATCTTAGGCGGCTGGGCAATGGATCAATCTCCAATGATTGCCCACTACTTGTGGATTGCAACTGCTGCCAGCACAATTTCTGGACTTGTCATACTGCATTTTCTCAGGCAGCATCAAGACTCAAAGCGTACTGCTCTTATCTAAAAAAACGCCCCCTTGTTTAAAGAGGGCGCTTTTCAATTTACTTAGATTTCAGATTCAAGAATTAACCTTGAATAGCTGGAGCGGTTAAAGCAACAGGAGCTTCATTGCCAGATGCTAAGTCAAGGGGGAAGTTGTGAGCATTGCGCTCGTGCATCACTTCCATACCTAGGTTGGCGCGGTTAAGGACGTCTGCCCAGGTATTAACAACTCGACCTTGAGAATCAAGCACAGATTGATTGAAGTTAAAACCGTTGAGGTTAAACGCCATGGTGCTAATGCCCAGTGCGGTGAACCAGATACAAACGACAGGCCAAGCAGCTAAGAAGAAGTGCAAGCTACGGCTGTTGTTGAATGATGCATATTGGAAGATCAAGCGACCGAAGTAGCCGTGTGCTGCTACGATGTTGTAGGTTTCTTGTTCTTGACCAAATTTGTAACCGTAGTTTTGGGACTCGGTTTCAGTTGTTTCACGGACCAATGATGAAGTCACCAATGAACCATGCATTGCACTGAACAAGGAACCACCGAATACACCTGCAACACCTAATTGGTGGAAAGGGTGCATCAGAATGTTGTGTTCAGCTTGGAACACGAACATGAAGTTGAACGTGCCACTAATACCAAGAGGCATTCCGTCAGAGAAGCTACCTTGTCCGATTGGATAAATTAGGAAAACAGAAGTAGCTGCTGCTACAGGAGCAGAGTAAGCTACGCAAATCCAAGGACGCATTCCCAATCGGTAGCTTAGTTCCCATTGCCGGCCAAGCCAGCAGAAAATACCAATGAGGAAATGAAACACAACGAGCTGATATGGCCCACCATTGTATAGCCATTCATCGAGCGATGCTGCTTCCCAAATTGGGTAAAGGTGTAACCCAATAGCATTAGATGAAGGAACAACTGCACCAGAGATAATGTTGTTACCGTAAATCAAAGAACCAGCAACTGGTTCGCGAATACCATCAATGTCTACTGGTGGAGCAGCGATGAATGCAATGATGAAACAGATAGTTGCCGATAACAGTGTTGGAATCATTAATACACCGAACCAGCCTACATATAGCCGATTTTCAGTGCTAGTAATCCATTCACAGAACCGATCCCACACATTAGCGCTTGCGCGTGTTCTTAAAGTTGTGGACATGGTTGTTTTGTTTATAAGGTTCTAAAAGTGCACAACACAAACCTACAAAATCTCAACCATAGACAATAGCCGAGGTTTTACGTAGGTTTTTGTTTTTAAGTATTAGGGAAAAGGTGTAGCAAAAAGAATAAACTTTATGCTGACTCCTTATTATTAGGTTCTACATTAATTCTTGGGTCTTGTTCAATATATTTTGATTAATTTTTATTGTCTACACTTTACATGCCTCAAGAGTTCTTAATAAGAGGCTCAATCGCAGGAATCATCAATATATGTATGTGCTATGGGGCGTAACGTAATGCAAGCACTCATTATGGTGAGTTAAACATTGCTAATGCACTCTAATTGGTTCTTAACTTTTATTTAGTTAGCTTAATGATGATAACAGGCTGAAAAATCAAGCTTTTTTGTTATAAACAACATGCCCTTAGACTGTGAATGGAGCAAATTTTATATACACTTCTTTACAGAAATGATTGTATATCTACCAGAGTTGCAGCAATTGTTAACATTCCTTTATGATGCTTTATTTTTTACCGAGAAAACGGGTGTAGGTGGTAGGGTGTGGGGTGTAGGGGTAAAAAGAAATTCTTCAAGAAAATGAACACCCTACTCTACACCCAAGCTGCTTGAAAACCCCTGAATTTATTATGGAGAAAACAAAAAAATTATTCATGAATGAAATTCCCTCAATTCATTGATGGGGATACCCTACACCCCATACCCTACACCCCACACCCTTCTTAACTGCTCAAGTGATTAAAAATCAAAATAAATGTAAGGCAAGCTTCCTTCAGGAGCCAGTAACCAAACACAGTAGAGGAACATAGGTACAAATACTAGCTTTAAAGACCAGTGAAATTGTAATTTTAGAGTTCTGTTTAGGGTATACAATACAGCCATGAAAAAGGCTAAAGCACTCAGTAATATAGCCATTTGAGACTGACTAATATTGAGAGCTTCAACATAGACTTTTTGCACAAATTGGACATCGGCAGAATGACCCCAAAGATGTTCAATGACATAAGAGGAGTCTTGGAGATTTGGTAAGCGGAACCAAATCCAAGATGTAAAAACCATCAGTTGTGTGAGTAGCCACGCCAAAATTATGCCTAAGGGGCTTTTCCAAAAGTTTTCTAAATCCTCAAAGCTATGACTCAAAGCATCAGTAAGTCGATGTATGGCTAAGGCTAAACCATGTAACGCGCCCCAAACTAAAAAACCTAATGCTGCTCCATGCCAAATACCCGCAATGAGCATCACAATGATTAAATTTAGGCAAGTGCGGTCTAACCCTTTGCGGGAACCTCCCAACGGGAAATATAAGTAGTTACGTAGCCAATCCCCCAGAGTCATGTGCCAACGTCGCCAGAAGTCACTGATGCTAGTACTGAAGTAGGGAAAATCAAAGTTTTCTGGCAAAATTAAGCCAAACAGCAAAGCACTACCACGAGCGATGTCTACGTAACCGCTGAAATCTAAATACAACTGTAAACCATAGGCAAATGTTGCTAGCCAGAGATCAACACTACCTGCTCGTTGTAGGTTACCAAAACACAAATCAACAAACACTCCCAAATGGTCTGCAAAAATACCTTTTTTGACTGCACCTCTAGCAATCAGCCATAGCCCCTCTGCTACGATCTCCGCAGTGGGCAAGCGCAGATTATTAAATTGACCAGCTAAATTGTGGTAACGAGTGATTGGACCTGAAATGAGCTTGGCAAAGAAAAATTTGTATGCTGCAAATTTTAGGAGTTCATTTGCAGGTGGTGCACCGCGATAAACATCCACTAAATAGGCAATGCACTCAAAGGTAAAAAATGAAATTCCTAAAGGAGCAATTATTTTAAAAGAACTAATAGCTGAGTCTGTTTGGTTCGTTTTAAAAAGAAAATTGAATACAGGTAGGAAATACTTGAAACCCAAAAGCAACAAAATATTTAAAATTACCCCTACCCATAACAGCTTCAATCGGCGAAGATTCCAATCAGCTTGAGTAAACTGCCACTCTTCATCAGCAATATCTCCATCTTGTAAAGAGTCTTTGAGTGAGGTGTTTTCTCCCATCTCCGACCCCAATCGAAAGTTGACATAAATGAGCACCAATAGCAGCGGAATATACTGCACTTGCAAAGAGCCATAAAACACTAAACTCGCAAACAGTAGTGTCCATAGTTGTAACTTCTGTTGTGCTAGTGACCAGTAAATTCCTAACACACTAAGTAAGAACAGACCGTAAACAATTGATATGAATTCCATGTGTTTTCAGGAGAGTTAGGAGTTAAGAATAGGGTAGGGAAGAAATCTCTGTTTATACCTATGCCCCATGCCCCATGCCCCCTTCCCTCCTCCTATTTGCTTGGCCATGGAATCATTGGGTCATTGGCTAGTTTTTGCGAGACTTTATAGGCACCGTAGCGGTTCAGGTGGCTGGGGTCAGAAAAGTAGTCATTGGCTTTGGGCCATAGTTGGCTAAGATCTCTATAAATAAAGTTTGGTTGGTTAGCTAGACGCAATATATAGTCTTGAAATTCTTGCTCATATTTGGAGCGGACTGGATCTAGATAGTCGGCAGTGAGGGGCAAATTGACAAAAACTAGAGAAATTTTCTGAGATTGAGCAAACTCAATAATTGAGTGCAATGCGGCATCTTGCTCCCCTGTAAGTTGAAAATCTTTATAATCGTTGTCGTAATCTCCACTGACTTTGGGATGTTTTTGGTAATATATTTCCGGTTGAAAGCGGATAGACAAAGGCAAAAACCCATCAAAGTCAACAGCATCTGTGGAAGTATCGGTTTCTAAATTTGCTTTTGTGTGAACTGCTGGGGAGTCATTGCCAATTATGGACCAAGATTTTAGTTTTTGGTTCAATAGATTCTTGAGATTGTCGCGGTGTTGATAAGTAGCTGAAACAGTAGCCAATGCTGTGTTTAATAAATGGTTAAAACGTTGATAGCTATTTGTTTTTTCGTCACCTGGTGTCTGTACTGAACTTGAGACACCAACATGACTGGCTGTTGAGGGTGCTTTTGGTGAAAGTTGTTTATAGCCTTGTGATGCAGCGATCGCTTTAAACGTAATATCTTCCCGACCATTATTAAAAGCACGGGAACCGTCACCCCAAAGAATAAGTTTCGGTAATTCCGATGGTTTGAGAACTTGGCGAAGAACAAAATCTACGACTTGAGCGGTTGCACCATTAATACCAAAATTAAACACGTCAACATTTGAATAACCCTGAGTTGCTAAAGTTTGTGACAGTTCTGCTGGATCTATTCCTCTTAGCGCCCGAGAGGAGCCAATAATCAAAACATTTGGTGGTTTACCCCGTGTCAAAAGACGCTGTTTATATAATGCTAGTTGCTCTTCTAACTGTCTGGTATTAAAACTTGGTATCTGTGCTCTTGCTGCTAAAAGAATGGCAGTTGAAGTTGCTTTTTGCTTAAGGGGGGCAGCTTTCAAATCTGTTATTTGGCTGTCATCTATTTGTGTAAACTCGGAAGCATTGAAGACAAAACTTTTACCAGTAGAGGATTTTGCCAGAGAAGAATGCGGCACCAATGTGCTTTTTGCTCTCGATGAATTGGGTAAAACACTTTCAATTGTTGGTGTTGGACCCGTAGTTTTAGTTAGCAATTTGCCCAATACCCAATCGGTTTGTAAGGTGAGTAATAAACCCAACGCTCCCCAGACTAAAGCAATCAAACGACCTTGATGATTAGGGATTGGTGCTGATGGCTGCTGAGTGTCAACAAATAGCTGTGTTCCTAAAAGAAAGTTTCTGACTTTTGTCCTCCAATCTTGAGCCACTTCCAAGACAAAAGTGTGAATTTCTTCAGGAGTGACGTCGGAACGCAGCACAGGTTCACTATTTTCAGAGGGCAAAAGTTCACGAATGTAAGCAGAAGTAGCGGCAAATTCTGGAGTAGCATCTGATACTAGCTGCTGTCGCTGCTCAAAATCAATGCCGTCATGCCAAAAAGGTTCTTTATTGCCAGCACGACGACCATAGACACGCACTCCCTTAATCTCTGAAATTTTTAATTGGCTCACAAAATCAATAACTTTGGGTGCAACTTGTCTACGTCCAGGACAAATAGGAGCATCACACATAATGTGTAATAAATCCCCTCTGCGTAGCAGGAGTACGCGAATACCTCCTGTCATCAGACGTGAATCTAGGTTGGGGTTAAGTAAGCGCTCAAGTAAAAAAATGAGTGCACCTTCGTCACCAGAAACTGCTAATTCCAAAGGTGTTGTTACCAAAGCTGGATGTTCGCTAGCAGGTAAAAACAGCCAATCAATCCAAGCTGGTTGGACATCACCTGTTTTTTGACCGTACACCGTGGCTTGAACAATACCTTGAGGAGCAATGAATTGTAACAGGGGTGTGATAACCTTCAAGCACAATGCCTTATCTGGCGCTGGAGCATTTCCTAAAAAGTCAAAAGCAGGAGTACAAAATATATGTAGCGTTGATTCTTTGAGAGTCGTTTCTACTGCCACTTTTGACTCTAACAATGCTTCTGTTAATAACCGGGCAATTGCTTGTAGATCTCCCCAGCGTGCCCATTCTTTGAGCATGACCTCTGGTGGTGTTAAATCTATCCGCAGCAGCCAATCAGGTGTATTTTCTCCATTAACTTGAGAAGCAATCACTGCATCTTGGTAGCCAGAAAGCTTAAGTTCACGTAACTTTTTGGCTATCACATCGGCAATTAGTGAGGGGTCAGGACTATAACTAGACTGACAAAAAATCCACAGGCGACTTTGAATATCTTGATTGTTGACAGTTGGCTGTTGCTTTTTGACCTGAACATTTACTGACACACCTAAGGTGCTTAATGTTTCACTGAGATAGTGAGCGATCGCATTTGGATCACCCTGACGTGCTAAACTTTCATTAGACACAATCAGAGCACCACCAGTGAGTCTTGGTTTTTTAGCGTCTTTTATGAGAGCACTTTGTACCTGCTCCAGATGACGGTCTAGTTGATTTAGGTAAACCCGATGGCACCATTTGGGTCGATTTTCGCCTTTTTTGCGACCGTAGACAAATACCTGATATATTGAAACTTGACCAGTGCTTGTGAGGATATCTAAGTTTGTTTGCTGTAGAGCTCGCAACAAGTCAGAGAGAGTTCGCCATCGTTGAGGACATTCTAAACCTTCACAAAGAATATGTAGGTTGTTACCTTGTAACCGGACTTTTACCCCGAACGTGCTAATCCCTGTTGCTTGGCTTACCCATTGAACTAGAGATTGCTGACTGTCTGGTAAGATTGTTTTCATGGGAAGGTGACTTTACAGGAAGCTAGTGTTGGGGGATTATGTGTTGACTACTGTAGGGCATGAGGTATGTGAGATGGAAAATAGAGCATAGATCATTGGTGATTTCTCTACAACTGGCTGTTCTTCTCGATTGCTCATTGCCCATTGCTCATCCCCTAATAACTTGTAAACTAGAACCATAGAGCCATCATACTAAGAAGTTTTTTTTAAAACTTTTGTTATCTTCTGATCTTGCAAAATCAGCAAAGATAGTTTTGTACAGTAGGCAGCTTCTTCATTGTCTTGTTTGCTCTTGTTTAACACTGTTTCCAATCATCCTTCAAAAACCTAAAAATCACCCATGCCACCTGCTTCTTCCCAACCTTTATCCGATGCTGGAGTCAATATGGTTTTGTTTACCATTCCTCGGTCTTTCCTTTTGCAAGTTGGTACAGCGTCTATCCTACTGCTGTTGTTAGCAGAAAAAGCCACCGTAGAAACCCTACAAACCATTGGCGAGGCTAGTGAAGAATTGTTTCGAGGTGATCGTCTCCCTATCTTAGACTTTCCAGATCATGATGAATTAAGCGGTGGTTAAGGAATATACTTTTTAACTCTAAAAATTCTGTGGTAATCTCCATAGCAGATAAGTACCAACTATAGGGATTCTAGTCAGTAATCGGATTTACTACAACACAATGATATGAGTTCCCTTTTATACTCTGATGCTCAGGCTGTAAATATCTACCCCGCCTCCGATTTATTTCTGCGTCATCGCTTACAGGTTATGGAGGAATTGTGGGAGTCTGTTCTCCGACAAGAATGTGGTCAAAAGATGGTGGATCTCCTGCGACAACTACGGGATCTTTGCTCACCAGAAGGTCAAGCCATAAATGACCAAGCCTCCTCCGTGTTCAAGGTCATTGAACAACTGAATATCAATGAAGCCATAGGAGCAGCTCGTGCCTTCGCGTTGTATTTTCAATTGATTAACATCATAGAGCAGGATTACGAGCAACGACAGCAAATGACTCGCTATGAGGCAACCACCGAATTAGGACCTGGGGAAACTGTACCAAAGATCTTCTCAGAAGATGGCGCGGTGATTAGGCAGTCCAGTCTTAACGAGATCCAACGTCAATCGTCTGTGGAGGGAGAGACTCATGGCGCACAGGTTACTCAAGGTAGTGGTTCCCTAAAGCAACTGTCTGATACTGAAGGTTCTCTCAATAGCGGATTAGGAACAGACCTACTGGTAAAAAGTTGGCTGGCAAACTCGAATGAGAAAAAAACAGGTACTTTTGCGGCTTTGTTCCCTCATTTATACAGACTAAACGTACCACCTCAACAAATTGAACGCTTAATTGCACAGCTAGATGTGCAATTAGTTTTCACAGCGCATCCAACAGAAATTGTTCGCCACACTATCCGCGATAAACAGCGTCAAGTCGTAAAACTTTTACAACAACTTGATATTTTCGAAAAACGTGCGCCTAATGGAAATTCTTGGGAAGTAGCAGAATTACGCGAGCAATTGCTAGAAGAGATCCGCTTATGGTGGCGCACTGACGAGCTACACCAGTTTAAGCCTTCTGTATTGGATGAAGTAGATTATGCTCTCCACTATTTCCAAGAAGTCTTGTTTGATGCGATTCCTCATCTATTTAAACGCCTCAAGCACAGTTTAGCAAGCACTTTTCCCTGGTTAGAGCCACCACGCAAAAACTTCTGTAAGTTTGGCTCTTGGGTTGGTGCAGATAGAGACGGTAATCCATCAGTCACACCGGAGATTACTTGGCAGACAGCTTGCTATCAACGCAATATAGTGTTGGAAAAGTATATCAAGTCAGTAAAACGGCTGATTAACTTGTTGAGTTTGTCGTTGCACTGGAGTGATATTCTGCCAGATTTGCTGGAATCTCTAGAACTGGAACAGTCTCAGTTAAGTGAAGTTTACGATGCACTGGCTCTACGGTATCGGCAAGAACCATATCGGCTGAAGCTGTCTTATGTGCTCAAGCGTTTGGAAAATACACGTGATCGCAATTTGGCTTTATCCAAACGAGAAATACTCAAAGACACTACCCCAATTTATCGCTCAGGAGCAGAGTTTTTAGCAGAACTTAAGCTGATAGAACGCAACTTGACAGAAACAGGTTTAAGCTGTAAGGAATTAGAAAATCTTATCTGTCAGGTAGATATTTTTGGCTTTAACTTGACACAACTAGATATTCGCCAAGAATCCTCCCGTCATTCAGACGCTCTTAATGAGATTTTGGAATACTTGGGCATATTACCCCAATCTTATAACGAATTATCTGAGTCTCAACGAGTCAGTTGGCTCATAGGAGAATTGCAAACCCGTCGTCCCCTCATTCCTGCACAACTGCCATTTTCAGAAAAAACTAATGATGTGATTGAAACCATGAGAATGGTGCGATCGCTACAACAAGAGTTTGGTGCAAATATCTGTCAAACATACATCATTAGTATGTGTCGTGAAGTCAGCGACGTCTTAGAAGTGTTGTTGTTGGCAAAAGAAGCAGGACTTTATGACCCAGGTACGGCTGTTGGCAGCATTCTAGTCATTCCTCTATTTGAAACAGTGGAAGATTTGCAACGCTCAAGAAGCGTCATGCAACAGCTGTTTGAACTTCCTCTATATCGTGCCCTTCTTGCTGGGGGTTATGAGGCATTCAACAGCCAACCATCTCCTTCTGTCACTTCCCAATCTCCCCTAACTCCTAACCTCCAAGAGGTGATGCTAGGGTATTCTGACAGCAACAAAGACTCTGGTTTTTTAAGTAGCAACTGGGAAATTCACAAAGCTCAAAAATCTCTCCAGGCGATCGCCGAAAAATATGGCGTGACTTTGAGAATTTTCCACGGACGTGGTGGTTCCGTCGGACGAGGCGGTGGACCATCTTACGAGGCTATTTTGGCTCAGCCTGGTCACAGTATTAATGGGCGGATCAAAATTACCGAACAAGGAGAAGTTTTAGCCTCTAAATACTCCTTGCGCGATCTGGCATTATACAATCTCGAAACCATCACAACGGCTGTCATTCAGGCTAGTTTACTGCGAACTGGGTTTGATGATATCGAACCTTGGAATGAGATTATGGAAGAACTAGCAGCGCGAGCGCGTGCCCACTACCGCGCCTTAATTTACGAACAGCCTGATTTTATCGACTTCTTCCACCAAGTGACTCCCATCGAGGAAATTAGTCAGTTACAAATTAGTTCCCGTCCTGCGCGTCGTCCTTCTGGCAAGAAAGATTTAAGTAGTCTGCGAGCAATTCCTTGGGTGTTTAGCTGGACACAAACCCGGTTTTTATTGCCTTCTTGGTATGGTTTAGGCACAGCTTTACAAGAATTTGTGAGCGCAGAACCAGAAGAACACATGAAGCTGCTACGCTATTTTTACGTCAAGTGGCCCTTCTTCAAAATGGTCATTTCTAAGGCAGAAATGACCCTGGCAAAAGTAGACTTACAGATGGCGCAGCAATACGTTCGTGAATTGTCAAATCCCGAAGACAAAGACCGCTTTGAGAAAGTTTTTGAACAAATTGCTGATGAATTTTATTTGACACGGGATCTAGTTTTGCAAATCACCGATCACCAAAGACTTTTAGATGGCGATCCTGTATTACAGCGCTCGGTACAGTTACGCAATGGTACAATTGTACCACTAGGCTTTATCCAAATTTCTCTGCTCAAACGCTTGCGCCAGTCCCGAACCAACGCCAATTCTGGGATTATCCACTCTCGTTACAGCAAAGGCGAGTTGCTACGAGGCGCATTGTTAACTATTAATGGTATTGCTGCCGGGATGAGAAATACTGGTTGAAGACAATGTGTTTATTGTGATGAGTCATTTGTTCTTTGTCCTTCGTAACAAATGACTCATGACTCATAACCAATCATGCTTGACCAATAACCAATGTCCAATGACAAAAAATCGAGTTTTAACTTGCACCTTGTCGGCGTTAATATCGGGATTTCTTGGTGCTTATATCGGTGGTCAAATCGCCTTAAGTGTCTACAGCCAAAAATGTCAAAATCAACCTTGGGGTGTTAAGGAATTTTGTAACGTAGTCACAACACCCGGAGCAATATGGCAAGGTAGCACGACAGGACTGTGGACAGGAGTGGTGTTAGGAGCATTTATCAGCGGGCTAAGGACACGCAATCAGTAAACAGTTATCACCCGAGTGTTAACTGTTTACTGTTAACTGATAACTGTTAATAGTCGATTGGTTTTTGAGGATGACTCAGAGTATTCCAAGAACTCGTGCTAGTGTCAAAACAGTGCCAACATCCGTTAGATGGGTCTTGGTAACAAAATAAAGAGCGATCGCTATCATTTAAATTATCTGTTAAATAATATACAATTCTGCGAAAAGGATACGTTTTGCGACTTAATCGCTTTGCTACTGCTTGGTTAGGACACTCCACAACAAATACAGGTTGTCCATCAAGGTGAGCCAAAGAGAAAATACACATGCGTAAAATTGCTCGCAGCCAGCTTTCTGAGTTCTCAAAATAATCATCTATGATTTTGTTCGTCAGAGCTTTTTCGAGGACACGTTCTTTTTGAGGAGGAGTGTGACGTTCTGACATAGCGCACCTATTGCTATACCTTTGGTTAGAGATTAAACCAAAAACTCATAAGGTGACAAGAGTGGGGAAAAACATAGGACTATGTTACTTATATTATTTTCAAATTAAAAATAAATTCAATTTAATAATTTAAATAAGTAATGCAACAAAAATAAAACCAACTATGTGTTTTGGAATATTAAATCTCTTGTTTTCTATCTATGTCCTATGCCCAACCTTAACGAATAATCGTCTATTCTCACCAAGAGACTAAAATTAATTGTTTGTTGTTCTCGCAAGAGTTGGTAAAATTCTATCTGTGGCTAAAGCTGCTAAGGTTTTATACTCACCGCAAGTTTTTATGACTACAGAAACTAACCCAGGGACTCAAACCACTACAGGTGCTGATGCTGTAGATGAAGCGATCGCACGCGGAATTGATTTTGACGGCACTCCGATTCCGGCTGCCAAGCTGGAACTTTATCAGCAAGTTATGGCACTAGAAGCAAATAGACAACGTAGCGGCGTTTCCAACACCATGCGATCGCGCATTGTCCGGATCGGAGCAAAACACATTCCCCAAGAAGAACTCAACCAATCGCTCATCAACGCTGGTTTTGCCCCCTTAAAAGAAAAAGAAATTGCCTTCTTCTACGGCGGTAAGTAATACCAATTCACTATAAATTTGATACGTTTGGCAATTAGGGAGACAAGGGAGACAAGGGGGACAAGGAGATAAGGAGGACAAGGGGGACAAGGAGGACAAGGAGATAAGGAGGACAAGGAGATAAGGAGGACAAGGGGGACAAGGAGGACAAGGAGGACAAGGGAGATAGAACAACCCTACTATGCCCTATGCCCTATGCCCTATGCCCTATGCCCTATGCCCCACTCCCCCAAAAATCAACCACTTCATAACCCAATTCCGCGAGCATTTGCCGTAACAGCGGTAGACTGAGCCCAATCACGTTGCTGTGACAGCCTTCTATTTTGTCCACAAATAAACCTCCACGGCCTTCGAGAGCAAAACTGCCAGCACACTTGAGGGGTTCACCTGTAGAGACATAGGCGCGAATTGCGCGATCGCTCATTGGTGCAAAGTAAACTCTTGTCACCTGACACTTTACTAAAGTGCGGTTTTGGGAAAGGTCAATCAAAGCATGACCTGTGTACAGGTCGCCAAATTGACCTTGCATTTTCTGCCAACGTTGGCAAGCTTCTTCTTCGTTTATAGGTTTACCGTAAATTCCACCATCAATGGCTAATACAGAATCACAACCCATAATCAAAGCAGAATCAAAGCCAGAAGCGACAGTTTCTGCTTTAGAGTGAGCTAGAGTTTGCACCAGTTCAGTTGGGTCATTGATTTGAACTTGAGATTCGTCAAAGTCGCTAGGACAGACTATCGGTTCAATTCCAGCAGATTGTAATAAGCGGCGTCGTGCTGGAGAGGCTGAAGCTAGTACAAATTGCGGAATTGGCATGATTCTTTTAATACACAAAGAAAGAACTCACAGATTCTTCAATCATGCGTTTTACTCTAGACCAACGCCTTTCGGGAATTGAAGCGTTGAAGGTATAAAGTTTACCATGACTTGTTGTGACGCTTGCAAGGTTATGACGTTGTTGATTGTTAGGGAGTTTGATGGCGTACTCCAGAAGATAGTATATTTTACCGTTACCTTCTCGTTGCTCGGCATTCACTAATTCGGCTGTACGACCTGAACCCTCAGGGGCTAAAGCATTTTTACCAAGTTTATATCCCACTTCTGTTGGCGTTCCTAATTCTGGCAAAGTTTTTCCTTCTGGAACTGGACTAATCACCACAGAAACATTTTCAGTTGTTTCAATCAAATCATGCAACACAACATCGGGACCATTGGCAACTTTCACTTGCACCCAACCGTTAGGATATAAAAACTGATAGCCATTAGTAGTATTCACAAAGCTTTTGAGTCCAGCTGCAATTGCCACACCAGGATTATTCAAACTGAAGCCAAATACTAAAAGTAGAATCAATACAATTCGTTTCCACATTTCTCAACTTTTCCTTTGGGTTGCAAGCAACACTAAGCACCTGTGATTTCTCGTTCTCATTGTCCCATGAAAATAACCTTGGTTAGACTTCATTCAACTCTTTGCAGCTGTGCTACTTTGGGGTCGATAATTTTTTGACCGAGACTAGCAAATTTAATTGCCAAAGAAATTTTGTGACCTGTACCGAAAATATGAGTAATTTCACCAACACCAAAAGTTTTGTGAATGACTTGCTCGCCTACTTGCCAATTCTCCGGAGAAGCTTGCTTTCCACGAGTTGTGGAAATTCCTTGACTCACAACTCGACCACTTTTGCGTTGAACAGCTAGTAGTTCTTCGGGTAACTCTTCGAGAAATTGCGATCGCATAGCAGGTTCACGGGAACCATAAAGGCGACGTTCACGAGCGTGAGTTAAGTATAGACGTTCTTGGGCGCGAGTAATACCTACATAACACAGACGACGTTCTTCTTCCAAAGAGGCAGGATCATTAAGAGAACGGTAGTTAGGAAACAGTCCCTGTTCCATTCCTACTAAAAACACAACAGGAAACTCCAAGCCTTTAGAAGCATGTAAAGTCAAAAGTGAGACTGCTGTTTGTTCTTCTTTTAAATTATCTAAGTCAGAACTCAAAGCAGTACTAGCAAGAAATGCTTGTAGAGAAACCTCTTCGTTTTCTTCTTCAAATTGCAGCACCGCGTTAAACAATTCTTGAACGTTGCGCAATCTGTCTTCGGCTTCATCCGTACCTTGGCTATGCAAATCTTGGACGTAACCCGAGTTTTCCAGCACTCCTTGCACAATTTCAGAAACTGGAACCGTTTCTACTTGTTCTTGCCAAGATTGGATCATTTGAGCAAAGCCATTGACTGCTTTAGCTGAACGTCCCGCCAGAGTATTTACAGATGTCTCATCTCTGAGAATTTCCCACAAAGTTGTGCCCAATTCTCGAGAGGCGTTAACGAGTGCTTCAATAGTCGCTTTACCAATACCACGTCGAGGAGTGTTAATGACGCGTAACAAACTGACTGTATCAGATGGGTTGGCGATCGCTCTCAAATAAGCCAGTACATCTTTAATTTCCTTACGGTCATAAAACTTCAATCCGCCTACAACTGTGTAGGGAATGCTCAAGCGCACCAAAATATCTTCAAATGGACGAGATTGAGCGTTGGTACGATAAAGTATGGCAAAACTTCCCCAATTTAACTCGGGATTTTGGCTTACCAAAGTGCGAATTTGATGAATGACAAAATCGGCTTCAGCAAGTTCATCATCTGCCTTATAACAATAAATCTCTTCACCAGCACTGCGGGTTGGTTTGAGAACTTTATCAATCCTTTGGGTATTGTTTTCAATCAGTTGGTTCGCGGCTTGCAGAATATTTTCACAAGAACGATAGTTTTCTTCCAGCTTTACCATTGTACGGGTGTCGTCGTCGGGTAAGCCATCACCAAAGTCTTGTTGAAATTCCAACAATATAGTAAAGTCCGCCATCCGAAAACTGTAAATTGATTGATCAGCATCACCTACTACAAAAACTGAACGATTGCCCCAATCCCATTCACTTTTTTTAGTTTCCCCATTTGTTGCCAATAAGCGAATCAGGTCGTATTGAGTGCGGTTTGTGTCCTGATATTCATCCACAAGGATATGGCGAAACTTGTGGTGCCAATAACCTAACACCTGCTCATTTTGCTGAAATAGTCTGACTGGAACCAAAATCAGATCATCAAAATCAAGGGCGTTATTTTCTGCTAACCGACTTTGATAGGAATTGTAAACTTCTGCGATCACCCGTCCCCGATAATTTGGTTGTTCTCGCTCAAAATCTTGGGGAGATAGACCTTGGTTTTTGGCATTACTAATAGCGTAGCGGACAGAACGTGGTTCAAACTTCTTATCATCTAAGTTAAGCTGTTTAGTAACAATTTCTTTAACCAGGCTTTGCGCGTCGGATTCATCAAAGATAGAGAAATTACGGTTCCAACGGCGTCCTTTTTCGTCTTGGTATTTGTCAACATCAAAGCGGAGAATGCGAGAAAATAAGCTATGGAAAGTGCCACACCAGAGGTCTTTGATAATAGTTTTATAGACTCGCGACTTTAACCGTGTTTGTTCATATTCTGGTAACAAATCAAACCGCTGACCATACTCTGACATTGCCAACTGTTCTGCAAATAACTTTTGAATCCGCTCTTTCATCTCCCGTGCGGCTTTATTCGTAAAGGTAACCGCCAGGATATTTTCTGGATCAACCCGGTGTTGCAGAATGAGATTAGCTATGCGATAGGTCAGCGCTCGTGTTTTACCGGAACCTGCACCAGCAACAACTAGTAAGGGACCGCAGAAGTGTTCAACAGCGCTACGTTGACTGGGGTTGAGATGACCGAGAAAGTCAATGGTTGTTGTCATGGATGTGAGAGTTGCGTGAGACTAAGACACAAGTCGCAGATATTAAAAATAGTGCCAAATTAAAAATAGAATATCCTTACACTATCCTACCGAAACTGAATCTTTTCTGAAATCATCACCTGTCTTTCCTCATATGGCAATCTTGAATCATCTGTAAATATGGAGAAACCCGGTTTCTAGTTTTGGCAAATTTGTTATTCAAATAGGATTGCTATACACTCTTGTCATTTTTATAATCTCTGCTTTGACATTACAATAGGCGTTCTTAGTGTCTTGGCAGTTTATTAAAAAGAAAATTTCTCAAAAAACTTTTAGGTTTGAGTCCACCATCTCAACGACTGCTAACACCAGCCAGAATTCCTGCACCCACTCCTAGTAGTACTAAAGCCCAAATGACCTCCTTAGAGATAGTTTTCAACACTCCGGTAGCTTGTAGGAGAAGAACCACTGCCAAAATCACCAGTAAAATCCCAGCAATATATAAAAATATAGTGATACCAAGGTTAGGGGGACGACGCATGCGCTTTTTTCCTCACTCTACTGCAGCAAATTGCAGTCATCATTGTGACATAGGATGCGAAACACTTATGCTTGTGTTTGCTGAAAGTCTGTTTATGACACTTAACTATCAAAAATCAGTGGCAGACTAACAGTGAAAGTAGAACCTACACCAGGTTCACTCTTGACAAAAATCTCTCCGCCCATCATATGGCAAAAGTGATGGCTAATTGCCAAACCTAGTCCTGTACCACCATACCTTTTCGTAGTTGAAGCATCTCCTTGCGTAAAGGGTTGAAATAGTTGCTGCTGTTGTTGTGGGGACATACCGATACCTGTATCGGTCACTTGAAAAACAATGAATCTATTTAAGGGGTTTTTGGTTGTGTCAAGCTTTTCTTTTTTGATCAATAGCTTTACTTTGCCGTTTGTCGTGAATTTAGCAGCATTGCTTAGTAAGTTATAGAGCACTTGCCTGAGCTTAGTTTGGTCAGTGTGCATAGTACCCAGTTCTTCATCAAAATTCACTTCCAAAGTATTGCCATTTTTTTCAACTAATGGCTTCACTGTCAAGACAATACTGTTAATTAGTGTGGTCAGATTGAATGTCTCAGGGTAAAAAGTCATTTTCCCTGCTTCAATTTTTGACAAATCGAGGATGTCATTGATTAATGTTAAAAGATGCTTACCCGCAGAATTGATTGATTCTAGATCATTAATAAAATCTTCTGTTATCCCTATATCAGCAGCATCATCTTGCAGCAATTGACTCAAACCAATAATTGCATTCAATGGTGTGCGTAATTCATGGCTAATATTTGCTAGAAACTGGCTTTTTGCTTTACTAGCATCTTCTGCTAATTGTTTAGCGTGCTGAAGTTCTCTAGTATGCTTAGAAACTTGCTCAATCAAGCGATTGAGAGATTTAGCTAATAACCCAATTTCATCATCGGTGGTAACGGGCGCGCGTAAATCGAAGTTAGATTTACGCGCAACTTGTTCAGCAACCTGAGTCACCAGGATAACTGGTTCAGCGATCGCACGCGAAGTTCGCCAAGCAATAATTGCAGCCACTGCTACTGATAGCAGCATACTAAATATGACTATAGATCTCTCAACTTCTTTGGAATGATCCACATGTGTTGTGATTTCCCGTTCTTGCTGTTCAGCACTTTGCAGGATATTACTCAATTGTTGAGACACCCGATCTAGGGCTATAGCTTTGTCTCCATGTAGAATTTGTAGCAATTGATACTGATATTGTGCCAAAGACTTTTGCTGTGGCTTTTGATCAATTTGCTGTAAGACTGAATTGATTTGCTCAACGTAAGAGTGTAAGTTAGTGGAGTAATTAGACAGTAAGGTGTCTAAAGTATCTTCTGTTGCTGCTAACTTCCCAGGTTTAACCTCTAAAAACTTTCTAATTTTATCTTCAACGTCATTAGCTTTAGCAACACTCTTCAAAAATCCAGCTTGTTTGCTAGAGAGTCGGGAAGGCTCATCGAGTACAGCCACCAAGCTTGAGCTATACAATTGCGTTGCTATTAACGCATCTTGATAATCAGATAGCATCTGTACTTGGTAATGGGCATGATTATATTTTCTGATTTCTATTGCCCGATAGTAGTTAGATATAAATAACCCAGATAGTGAGCCAAAAAAGCCAATTCCGATCGCCAAAAAATAGCCGTATCCAATTTTTTGATGAATTCGCAAAGAACTAGCTTTAAGTTTCCCTCTCGAAGGAAATTCTATAGTCGGTAGTTCATCGGTCGAGGGCTGATCAGCTGACACGTGCTTATTATTTGTATTTCTATTAACAGCGGATGGCTTTTGCGCTGGCATCCCCCATTATCTCCTTGCCTTTTCGCAATCACCACATTCATTAAGGATATGTACTTATAGATACTTATATCAGCTAAGCTGATGATCAATATTTTGACCTTGTTGTTTTTCGGACAAATGCCCTTAACTCCATTTTCTCTAGTGTAGTCAGGAATCTTACACTAGAGTTTATGGATTTGTTTTGATTATATAGCAGTCTAAATTATTTGTGAGACTTTTGTCTTAGTGTCCTTGGTGCCTTGAAGTTTTTCTCATTTTAGAAAATTTATTCAATCTTTACTAAAAGTAAAAATAATTAATCAATCTTAAAATAAAATTTTAAAATTTATCATAAGTGGATCAAAATCCCACCCCTTTTGTCGGGATGGGATGAAATTAATTGCCTAAGCGATCACAACCGAACGCAAATCGCCAACTGATTGTTTGAGCAATTCTGCTTTATCGGTACGTTCCCAAGGCAAATCCAAATCATTCCGCCCAAAATGACCGTAAGCAGCGACGTCCTGATAAAAACGTCCGCCACGTTCACTAGGCAGATTACGTAAATTGAAAGTATGGATAATTCCTGCCGGGCGCAGTTCAAAATGTTGTTTGACTAAATCCAGCAAAGTATCATCATCCACTTTGCCGGTGCCAAAGGTATCCACCATGACGCTCACGGGTCTTGCTACCCCAATGGCGTAACTAAGTTGGACTTCACATTTGTCTGCTAATCCTGCAGCTACGATATTTTTAGCTACATAGCGACATGCATAAGCAGCACTGCGGTCTACTTTTGTGGGGTCTTTGCCAGAAAAAGCTCCACCCCCATGACGTGAGTAACCACCGTAGGTATCAACAATAATTTTACGTCCTGTTAGACCTGAATCTCCTTGAGGTCCACCGATGACAAACTTACCTGTTGGGTTGACGAGGAAACGAGTCCGCTCATCTGGCTTAACCTCAAGGTCAACAAAAGCTGGCTCGACTACTGCTGACCAAAGGTCTTCTTTAATCTTTGCCTG
This sequence comes from Nostocales cyanobacterium Centralia_MAG_434, assembly GCA_021324415.1. Classification (GTDB taxonomy): domain Bacteria; phylum Cyanobacteriota; class Cyanobacteriia; order Cyanobacteriales; family Nostocaceae; genus JAJPJF01. Next base: position 22,650 of record JAJPJF010000376.1, on the reverse strand, counting down.
CACTGCTGCTTCGTCTGAGATTTCCCCAATGCTCGCTGTGTGCTGAGTGGAAACCAAGATAGTATCAATACCGACTGGTCGTCCGTCTTCATAAATGACAGTGACTTGGGTTTTTCCATCTGGACGCAGGTATGCTAATTGACCTGTCTTGCGGACTGCTGCTAGTCTACGAGCTATACGGTGAGCAAGGCTGATAGGCAAAGGCATCAGCTCTGGTGTTTCGTTACAAGCGAAACCAAACATTAACCCTTGATCACCAGCACCAATGCTATCGAATAATTCCTCGCTGTCTTGTTCGCGGATCTCCTGAGCGCTGTTAACGCCTTGCGCAATATCAGGTGATTGTTCATCTAAAGCAACAATTACCGAGCAGCTATTGGCGCAAAATCCGTTTTCACCATTGTTGTAGCCAATTTCAGCAATTTTCTTACGGACAAGATTTGCGTAATTGACACTAGCTTTGGTCGTGATTTCACCAGTGACTAGTACTAAACCTGTGTTCACAACTACCTCAGCTGCAACACGGCTAGTAGGATCTTGAGTGAGTAAGGTATCCAGAATGGTATCTGAGATTTGATCGCAAATTTTATCTGGATGTCCCTCGGTCACTGATTCGGAGGTAAATAGATAATGACGAGTCAAATGTAATTCCTCCTGAAGGATAAGGTTATAGCTTACCTAAATGCATAATTTTTAAGGCTTAGCTACTTCAATCTGCGATCATAACAATATTTTTATACTTAATTGTCAAAATAATGTTATCTTCATCTAAATAGGCATTTAGAAAGCAAAGTTTTAAAGATATATCAAAGTTGCCGCTCAACTAAGGAGCGTTGGAAAAAAAGAGGGGACACAAAAGAAGCATCCCCAACAGCTTGAGCTATGTACAGATAGACCTATACTTTAGCCGCTAGTTTTACTTCCTTAGCTGTCAAACTCTCGTAGGTTGCACGCATTTTCAACCCTGTTAATACTTGGAACAATCCAGTTCCGTTATTAGAACCTGGATACTCACGGTGTTGGAGTAACAAGTGAGTCATCTCACCTTTGTATTTAGTAGATGTGTTGCTGAGGTGATTTTCAATGTAAATCACTTCTTCGAGGTTATCAAATTGACCATCTACCTCTAAGACTGAGACATAGCGACCATAGTAAACATCCGAGCCGTAGTATAATTGCATACCAGGATAAGAACAACTCAGTTTGCGTCCACAGGGAGTCCACTGAATAGTGGACCCTTCATCAAATAGATAAACTGGTGCAAAACCTTCTTTGTTTTCCCGTTGGAGCATACGTACCCGCAAGACTTTGCGATCTTTGTCTTCTTTGATCAAGTTTGTGGGCAATACTTGAAGAACCACATCGGCAAACTCTCTTTGTGGCTCAATATACTTTGTAAAATCAGGTTTACGGGAATTGATTTGAGCCAAAACATCTTCATAGCGGTGACCGCGTTCTGCCATGTCTCGTTGGATTTTCCAAGCGATTTTGACTTCATCGCTAATGTCAAAGTAGACACTGAAGTCAACAAGCTCTCGTACACGCTCATCATATAAAGGATGTAGCCCCTCAATCACAACAATGTGATTTGGCTCTATGCGCTCTGGTGGATCAATGTTACCGGTTTCGTGGTTGTAAATCGGCTTGTCTATTGCTTGACCATTCTTGAGCGCTTTAATTTGCTCATACATGAGGTCAAAATTGTTGGCTCTGGGGTCAAGGGCTGTGATTCCTGTTTCTTTACGCTGCTTACGATCTAATGAATGATAGTCATCTAAGCAAATGACTGTCATCAATTCTTCACCGAATAAATCGATCAGGCGACGCAAAAATGTGGATTTACCGCACCCTGAGTCCCCGGCGACTCCAATCAGTACCACGCGTTCCGGCTTGCTGGTCATAAATCTCCTCTAGATCCTGAATAAAAAATGAGTCAATCAATAATTTTTCACACAGTTTTCTTTGATGCCACGAATCTGCCATTTGAGTCAAAAAGCGACTTTTATCCAAGCCACCGCTTGAATTTTTCTGGCATAATGTCTATCCTCTGTTGCTATACGAGCAATTGAGGTTTCGTGTGTCTAGCTCTCTCCCACCTAGCAGCGTAATAACACGTTAGACGGGTATACAACTGAAATGTATTTCCCGTCTGAACTAGACTGAGTTCGTTGCTAGTAAGTATTTTATCCTAGTGTTCTATAAATTTTAACAGAATGAGGGTATTCGATACAAGGTTCCCATTCAAGGAGAGTAATGCAATTTAGTTTGCCAAGACAGATAAAGCTCACTATGATCTTAGGAACTTTACAGAGGTTGACAGATTGTTCACATCACGTAAAACTTATTATAGTCGCTCATAATAATTACTGCACAAAAACATAACTACATTCACCCAACTTTTCCCCGGATTTTATCTATGGGGGATATATTGGTATATAAGTTCCATGTTATTTTTTAGAGAGCCGAAAGCTCTCGAGATGGGGGGGAATTATCCTCATCGTGTAGCTTTTGTATTTAGGCATTCCCTAATGTAGACAATTTGAGGTCATTAGCTCATAAAGTGGTTTTTAGCAACTTCCTGAAACAGGAGGTTATGACTCACGAAGAAAAGATTAAATTGACTCATTATTAACATTCTCCCGAAGATTTATCCTTTACTTTAGAGGATGAACAGGTGTGTGCTTTGCAATGCCTGATTGTCTTAGGTGAGTGTCCCAGACAGGGTATTGGTGAGGGAATGCCACTTTCCCACGGTGCTATCTTTATCAAACCGAAATTCGGTAAACTAAAGCTAGCAATGGGAAAAGTTTTTTTTTGAGACAAGGTTAAGTAAACATTGGAGTGGTAGAAGGAATGTACAGTCAAGGTACTTTTGAAGGTGCTGCCAATACAGAATCAGGTAGCCGTGTCTTTGTCTATGAAGTGGTGGGTCTGCGTCAAAACGAGTCAACAGACAAAACAAACTACCCAATTCGTAACAGTGGCAGTGTGTTCATCAAAGTGCCTTATGAGCGCATGAATCAAGAAATGCGACGTATCACTCGCCTAGGCGGCACAATTGTTAGCATCCAGCCCTCGAATGCTCTGCAGCAAGTTAATGGTCAAGCCTCAGCGAGTGTTAACACTGAAGCGATGAGCAACGCCACATCTGAGGCAACCAATAAGACTGAAGGGAATGGTAAAGCCACACCTATAGCTGCACAACAGCCCAAGAACAAGGAAACAAAAGGCAACACCATGACTCAAGCAAAAGCCAAAAAAGAAAGTCACAGTGACGTTCCTGTAAACATTTATCGTCCAAACTCTCCTTTTATTGGTAAATGTATATCCAATCAAGAACTGGTTGGTGAAGGTGGTATCGGTACCGTTCGTCACCTGAAATTTGATATTTCAGGTGGAAACTTACGGTATCTAGAAGGTCAAAGTATTGGCATTATCCCACCAGGATTGGACAAGAATGGTAAGCCTGAAAAGCTCAGGCTCTACTCGATCGCCTCGACTCGTCACGGCGATGATATGGATGATAAAACAGTATCACTTTGCGTCCGCCAGTTGGAGTATAAGCACCCAGAAACAGGCGAAACAGTTTACGGTGTTTGCTCAACTTACCTGTGTTTTCTTGAACCAGGCGCAGATGTAAAAATCACAGGTCCAGTAGGTAAAGAAATGTTATTACCCGCTGACCCAGAAGCCAACGTTATTATGATGGCAACAGGAACAGGTATTGCTCCGATGCGCGCTTACTTGTGGCGGATGTTTAAAGATGCAGAAAGAGCAGCGAACCCAGACTACCAGTTCAAAGGATTTTCTTGGTTGATATTTGGGGTACCAACAACTCCAAACATCCTATATAAAGAAGAATTGGAAGAAATACAACAGCGTTATCCTGAAAATTTCCGCCTCACTTATGCCATTAGCCGCGAACAGAAGAACCCTCAAGGTGGCAGAATGTACATTCAAGACCGTGTTGCGGAACATGCAGATGAGCTTTGGCAGTTGATTAAAAATGAAAAAACTCACACCTACATCTGTGGTTTACGGGGTATGGAAGATGGCATTGATGCTGCTTTGTCAGCAGCAGCAGCCAAAGAAGGTGTTACTTGGAGTGATTACCAGAAGGAACTCAAGAAAGCAGGTCGCTGGCACGTAGAAACATACTAAGTGATCTCGTCCTGAGTCCTAAAGAGATTTTTCTGATTAGGGTGGGCATTGCCCCACCCTAAAATTATGATCGATTATTGATAAAATTCTTAAACTCGGAGTTTTAGATAAAATGACTAAGTGCTTCTAACGACTCAAGACATAGAACTTAGGACTTAATTAGGTGTAAGGCTCGTGGGTGTAAAGCTGGGAATACTCGGATTAGGCACTGTAGGAACGGGTACAGTGCAGCTATTACTAGATAAAGATGGACGAGACCCGTTGTTGCAAGAAATAGAAATCTATCGGGTGGGAGTGCGATCGCTAGACAAACCCCGTGCAGTCGAATTTCCTTTGGAAGTCCTCACAACAGATTTAGAGAGTATTGTCACCGATCCAGCGGTGGATATTGTGGTCGAAGTCATGGGGGGAGTGGACAAGGCGCGAGACTTGATCAAAAAAGCCATCCTCGCAGGTAAGCACATTGTTACCGCTAATAAAGCAGTGATTGCCCGTTATGGCGATGAAATTTTCACACTAGCGCAGCAAGTCGGGGTGTATGTCATGCTAGAAGCTGCTGTTGGCGGTGGTATACCGATCATTCAACCCCTCAAACAGTCTTTAAGTGTCAATCGTATTCACGCTGTCACTGGAATTGTTAACGGGACTACAAACTACATTCTCACACGCATGCAAACTGAGGGCAGCAGCTTTGATGATGTGTTAGCTGATGCCCAAAATTTAGGCTACGCTGAGGCTGACCCGACAACTGATGTCGATGGATTGGATGCAGCAGATAAAATTGCCATCCTCGCATCAATAGCTAACGATTGCCGCATTAATTTAGAAGATGTCTATTGTGAAGGAATTCGGCAAGTCAGCAAAACAGATATTGCCTACGCCGAAAAATTGGGATTTGTCATCAAACTGCTGGCGATCGCCAAAAGAAGTGCTCCCAATGTCCCCCTCTCCGTTAGAGTACATCCTACACTTGTACCTAAAACACACCCTCTTGCCAGTATTAGTGGAGTGAACAACGCCATTCTCATCGAAGGTGACCCCATTGGACAAGTGATGTTTTTTGGTCCTGGTGCTGGTGCTGGTGCGACAGCTAGTGCCGTATCGTCAGATATTCTCAATCTTGTCGCTGCTTTAAAAACCGAAAGAGCTAGCAACCAGGAATTTCATCAATTTAAAAATGAGCCACAATCTCAAGCTAATTTACAAAATCCGCTATTAACCTGCAGGCATAAAGACTATTGTCAAATTGTGCCAGTAGCAGAACTCGTAACGCGATTTTATGCCCGTTTTCTCACGAAAGACCAACCAGGAGTGATTGGTAAATTGGGAACTTGCTTTGGTAATCACGGAGTCAGCCTAGAATCAGTCGTCCAAACTGGCTTTCAGGGAGAACTAGCAGAGATTGTTGTTGTTACCCATGACGTCCGAGAAGGCGATTTCCGCTCAGCTTTGACAGAAATTAATACCTTAGAAGCAATAGATAGCATTCCTAGTTTGTTGAGAGTGCTTTAATGGGGAGTAGGGGACAAGGGGGACAAGGGGGACAAGGAGGACAAAGAGGCAATTTCTCTACCCATGCCCCATGCCCCATGCCCCATGCCCCATGCCCCATGCCCTATGCCCTATTCCTAACTCCTAACTCCCCATGCCCCCTTCCAACGATCCTAATTCCCCTCCAACAAACACCCTAGGCTTTGATGAGTTTATTGGTATCTTTGTTGCCTTTCTCACTATCGGAGCTATTCTATTCTGGTCGTTTTCCCGTAAGGATGCTGACTGGAACTTTAATGGGTTGATGGTGTCTCCTACTTCCTCTGCTGCCCCAACTCCTCAAGTGGGTACACAACCAAATAACCGCTCAAACACAAATGTTGTGCCTTTACCTCTTCCAACTCCAGCGGGTGAATGAATAATAAAAATGGTCAAGGATTTTTAAATACCCCTTGACCATTTTTAGAAAATATGGCTATCAACTAGGTACAAATAAGCGTACTGTTGGTTATTGGTTACCAAGAACTTGTGTCTTGAGTGTACTTACTTCTTGAGTTAACTCCTGACGAGTTGAAGCCTTGAGCAAATATCGGTAAACAAACCACACAGAGTAACCAATCCCAATCAACTCAAAGGTTGGTGCTACTAAGGGAATGTCATTTAGAGCATCCAAGATTGCCAAGACTACCTTAACCGTGACAATACCTGCCACTATTAACCCAAGGGTAATTAAGGGTTGTTTGTATTGATTAAAAAAGCTTCCTAGGTATTCTGGCAGTTCTGCTAAAAAGCTAGAAACTTGTTCTCCATATTTTAGCAACTGCTCTTGAGATTGCGAGCTAGGTTGAATTTTTGTTATGGTTCCTGTTTGGCTATTGATTTCTGGCATATTTGCCTCTGGAGATTTGGTTTCTACGTATTGCGATTCTTGCATTTGCGCTTCCATTATTTTCATAGTTGGGTGACTCGTATCCGGACAGTTACAACCAAGAGGCTGTTGACTAGAAGATGCACAAAGGCTGTTGACTAGAGAAAGTGCATCACCAGATCTGAGTTCAAGTTCCAAAAGGGCTTGTTTTCTACAAGCATAATTGACCTTTAACCACTACTTTATCAACTACAAGGTAGAAAGGTAGTTAGACTGTCGCAGGTAATTGGACTGTAGCAGTCATCACTTATTGGAATGAATCAAATACAGAATTCCAAGTTTGCTATTTTGTAAACTGAAATCCTAAAGAGGCGGTGAGTCATTCTATGCTATGTAAATCGCCAATAATCAGCCTTATCTAATTGCAAATCATGCAAAAATCAAGTCTCCTCTTGTTTATACCAGTCTAAATGCCGATTTTACCTGATCTTGAGATTATCTGACAGGTTATCTTCAAATACAAAACTCCCATTTCTCAGCATACGACTCAAGAAATGGGAGTAAGGACAGGTTCTAGGAAAATAGCTTGAGCCTTGACCCAAAAAATATTTTGTTAGTTTTTCATCAAAAACAAGCTCAATCTACTTCCAATCAGGAATAGTTGCATCTTCTCCACCAATACCGATGCCAGTATTGTATATTTTTGCTTCAGTAATATTGAGATTGTTCATCGATGCACCATACACATTAGAGTCGTTAATTTGGGCATGGGCAAAATTAACTCTATTGAGATTTGCTTTCTTAAAGTTGACGTTTGTTGCAAGAGCTGACGTTAAATTAGCACCAGCTAAATTAGCACCGGTCAAATCTGCACCTTCAAGGTTCGCCCCTTTAAGGTTTGCTCCTTGCAGATTTGCATTTCTTAAATCAGCACCAATAAGATGAGCACCACTGAGGTTTGCTCTTGATAGATCGCACCCAACACATGCCCCAGTAGAAATCAGCTTTTGGACGTGCTGTGGATTTTCTGCTCTAACTAAACTAGCGAAAAATAGGGGAGTAACTAAGGATAGAGTAACTAAAAGCTTATGGTACATAACTTTTCCCCCTTTATCTTCACAACTTGCTTCCGTTCTTTTCCTCACACCCTATATTATGGCATTTTCTTTTAAAAAAAGTATTGATCGATTCCATCAAAAATTGTGATTGTAATCAACTTTATGATTTTAAAAAAGTTAAAATTTAATGACATTAAGCTAAATTAGGTACTTCTTTTTATGAAGTTTTATTTATATAAGAATCCCAAATTATTCATGAGGAAGAGAAACCCGCTTTCTTGAAAAAACCAGGTTTCTGGGGTTTGGAATTTTCATAAATCAACTAGGATTGCTATATAAATTTTCTGTAATGATGCACTTTAGAGTCTGTATATTTTCAGAGTGGGGCTAGAGAAACTTAACCTGCTGAGGTAGGCTAATATTACAGGTGCTAAGACCCCAAAAATTCTCGTATATATTGATTCACTAACTCAGGCTGTTCCTGCTGTACCCAATGACTACATTTAGGAATATATTTAATCCGGAAATCTCTCACATATAATTCCGTACCGTAGGTCAGCTCCTTCCCTAAGGCAATATCCTCTTCTCCCCAAATCATCAACGTTGGCACCTCCAGAACGGGCCAATTTTCATTGAAGATTTTTTGCTGAGATAAGTTACGGTAATAGTTCAGCATGGCTGTTAAAGCACCGCGTTTGGCTGCTGCATTTTTATAAGCTTCTATATCTGCTGAGGTAAAAGTGCTTTTGTTAACTGCCATCCCTTTGAAAGTATTTTCAATAAGTTGATAGTCGGTTGATTGTAAGGCAAATTCTGGTAACCAAGGAATTTGGAAGAAAAGCATGTACCAACTACGTAACAACTGTTGAGGATTACGTATGGCTTGGGCAAATTTTGCAGGGTGAGGCAAGTTAAGTATAATGAGACGCTCTACCATTTCCGGATGAGTGTAAGCAAAATTCCAAGCGATCGCCCCACCCCAATCATGTCCTACCAAAACACAGGTATCATATCCTAATCCTTTAATGACCCCCTCGACATCTCTAATAAATTCGTTCATCACATAAGCAGATTGCTCTTTTGGTTTATCACTATCGTTGTAACCACGTAGGTCAAGAGCAACAACTTTAAAATCTTTAGCAAACTCTGGTATTTGATGTCGCCAAGAGTACCAAAACTCAGGAAATCCATGCAACATAATCATCAATGGACCTTCCCCGTGAGTCACATAATGCAATCTAATGCCATTCGTAGAGATATACTCGTGTTTCCAAAAATCCTCCAATGTGGGCATAATTTTTACTCCTAAAATTTTGTAGAATACGCGAACCATAGCCATCGTACTTGTATCCAAATTTTTTAGATAGATGTAGGTTTTAAGTTAGTTTTGGCAAAAATGGATGAATAACCCTACCTAAGCTAGATGACACATAACTCATGAAAACAGTAGAAATACGCGGCGTTTGGCTGACCACAACAGACAGTCAAGTTTTCCACTCCCAGCAAAACATTGCTGCTGCAATGAACTTACTTGCTGAGACAGGATTTAACGTTGTCTTTCCAGTGGTGTGGAACAAAGCGATGACACTGTATCCAAGTTCAACCATGAGGCAGACTTTTGGTATAGAAATAGACCCTGTATACATTGGGCGCGATCCATTAGCAGAAATGATTGTCGAGGCACGACGTGTAGGTTTAAAAATAATCCCCTGGTTTGAATATGGATTCGCGAGTTCCTATAATTCTAATGGTGGATTACTTCTAGCAAAAAAACCTGAATGGGCAGCCCGTGACTATCAAGGCAATTTGCTCACCAAAAACGGCTTTGAGTGGCTAAATGCTCTTAATTCTGAAGTTCAGCAATTCCTGTTAAATTTAATATTAGAAGTTGTAAAAAATTATGATGTTGATGGCGTTCAAGGTGATGATCGCCTGCCAGCATTACCGAGTGAAGGTGGTTATGACCCAGGAACTGTAGAACTTTATCGTTCTTCTTTTGGTAGAAATCCGCCTAACAACTTCAAAGATAAACAATGGTTGCAGTGGCGTGCTGATATTCTCACTCGATTTTTAGCACGTCTCTATCAAGAAGTCAAAGCTGTGAATCCTAGCCTTTTGGTGTCAATGGCTCCCAATATTCAAAATTGGGCATTCCAGGAATATCTGCAGGATACAAGCGCTTGGATGAAACAAGGACTGGTAGATATGATTCACCCGCTCATTTATCGTCGCGATTTTAACAGCTACAAACGTATTATAGATCAGCTGGTAAATACGCAATTCACGGATATGACACTTTTGAAGTTGGCACCAGGAATTTTAATGAAGGTTGGTTCTTATCAAATAAGTCCAGATCACCTCTTACAGGCAATCAAATACAACCGCGCTTGTGGTATTTTAGGAGAAGTTTTCTTCTTCTATGAAGGTTTGCGAGACAACAATAACACTTTAGCTAAAGTATTACACCAAGGTCCTTATGTCCAGCCTGCTTCTTTTCCTTCTATAGCAGAACTCAATCAAGGTAGTGAGAGAAAGCAGAAATCATCTTCAATTTGGCAGCGGTTGTTGAGATTTTAGAAATATGTTTTTTAGGGGATGCATGAGTGGAATATCAATTGCAAATAGAGCAAGTCATTGAGACTCTCAAACAGGATCTCCCGACACTTTTTGAAAGAGATATTTCTTACGATATTTACACCAAGGATATTTACTTTCGCGATCCTGTAAACCAGTTCAAAGGAAAACTGAACTACCGCATTATTTTCTGGACTTTAAGATTTCATGCTCGGCTATTTTTCCCAAAAATCTTCTTTGATTTACATGAAGTTTATCAGACAGCCGAGGATACGATTTTAGCTAAATGGACAGTGCGTGGTGTTCTGCGTGTTCCCTGGAAAGCCAAGCTATTTTTTAACGGCTACTCAACATACAAACTCACTCCCGAAGGTTTGATCTACGAGCATATTGATACTTGGGATCGCAAACCAACTGAGATTTTGCAGCAATTTTTCCGCAAAGGAGAAGATAACTGACCAAAGTTCTTGTTATCGGGTAGAAGTGTAGGAAACCCTTACAAATTTACTTGACTGGAGTCATGGCAACACTATCTCCAGGCTTTGATGGCCATCTAACGGTTAAAACAGTAGAATCTGACTCTGCAACCCAACAATGAGAAACCCCAGGAGACCAAATCACGTAATCTCCTTCAGAAGATAGCAAAACTTCTTTATCCAAGAATTGAAGACGGAATTGCCCTCGAATAAGTAGGGAAAGTGTTGTGGCTTCTGCATTTACTGCCCAATCTTTTCTAACATCTCCTGCTTTGTGATTCATCCATTTTACTTCTACATCGGATGTTGAACGAGGGTTATTGGTTGGGGTAATAAAATGACCAATGAACCAACCCCAGTGTTTTGAACCATCAACATGGGCATTTCCAAAAATAACTTTTCCCTGCATACACTAATGATTTTGTCAAGTTATAGACTTGATAGCTCGAGCACAGCTACTCTACTCTACAGGATGCGATGAATTAATAGCTGTGTTGCAGTTCAGTCTGCTAAGTATATGTTATTTTTTGCCCTCTTAGGTTTCAGCCCGTTGGTAGAAAATCTAGTGGTGACAGCACTGACATTTGTTTACGTGTTTGGGCTTGTGGCACTATTAAATTTCTGCGTGACAAAGTTTGGTTTACCACAAGACATTAGCCGTAAAATTACGCATATTGGTGCTGGATCACTGATTGGATTTCTCCCACTTTACAGCGATTTAGACTGGTCCAATTACTTAAATGTGACGATTTTTTTGGTGTGGATTGTCCTCCTTGTACAAAAAGGTCTTTTCGCACAACCAGAAGACGAAGCAGTGAGAACTATGACCCGCACAGGCGATAGGCGTGAACTGCTGAAAGGTCCACTATATTTTGTCATCGTAGCCACTCTTTGCGGTACGATTCTATACAAGAGCTTGCCTGGAATTGTTGCCATGGCAACCCTTGGCTGGGGTGATGGTGTTGCGCCGATAGTTGGTTCTCGATACGGCAGGTGGAAATACAGGATTTTTAGCGATAAAACTGTAGAAGGAAGCCTCGCAATGTTGATTTTTGGTTTTGCGGCTAGCGTCTTTTTTGTCTGGCTTGTCCTACCAAGCGAATTAAATATCACTCAGCTTTTACTGTTAGCGGTTGTCGCCACACTTGTGGAAGGATGCAGCCCAAAAGAAGTTGATAACATTCTCATTCCTGCCGCGGTTGTTGTGGCGACATTTGTCTCAGCTAATCTACACCTTATAGTTGGATGACAATTTTACCGAAATGTGACCCACTTTCTAAATAAGCTAGTGCTTCTTTAGCTTCAGTAAAGGAAAAGACACGATCTATCACAGGTCGTAGCTTGTGTTGGGCGATCGCTCGATTCATTGCCTCAAACATATCGCGAGAGCCGACATAAATCCCCTGAACCCGCACGTGTTTATGCAAGATTAAACTGGTGTTTACGTCACCTACTGTTCCGGTCAGAACCCCAATTAATGGAACTCTACCGTTATACCGAACTGAACGCAGTGATTTAGATAAAGTTCCTGCACCCCCAACCTCAACAACAAGATCCACGCCTCTTTTGTTTGTCAACTTCCAAACCTCTTCATCCCAGTTAGGGGTTGTTTTGTAGTTGATGCCTATATCTGCTCCTAACTGCTTGGCTTTATTTAACTTCTCATCACTGCTACTCGTGAGGATAACTTGTGCTCCTGTTATTTTGCCAAACTGTAATCCGAAGATTGACACCCCACCTGTTCCTAACAACAAGATTGTGTCTCCAGCTTTCAGTTGTCCCTCTACGACAAGAGCATTCCAAGCTGTGACAGCAGCACACGGTAGTGTTGCAGCTTCCTCATAAGATAGATGGTCTGGTATTTTGACAACCCCCTGTTCATCAAACACGACATATTCTGCCAGCACACCATCAATAGCGCCTCCCAGTGCTGAGTTTGCCTTCTCGGGGGTTAATTCACCTGATATGAACTTTTGCATGAAAATGCCAGCTACGCGATCGCCAACTTGACAGCGCGTCACACCTTCCCCAAGCGCAACCACCTCACCAGCACCATCAGAGAGTGGAATAATGGGTTTAGACGGTTTAGCACCATAGGCCCCTTTCACTACTAACAGGTCACGGTAATTTAAAGATGCTGCATGGATTTTCACCAAAACTTGTCCAAAATTGGGTTTTGGTTCTGGTCGTTCCGTAAGGACCAAAGCATCCAATCCTAGCTTGTCGCTGTGAATCTCATAGGCTTTCATTAGAGTCTCCTTTGTTTGCGAAATCTTATGTCCAAGCTTAAGTGACTCAAAACTTTGTTGCAGACAAACACACCTGTACTGTTGTATCAACTATCTGCATGATTTTGATAGTGCAAACTATGTTTAAACCTGATGAATGCACACAATTTTATCAAAGTGGTTTTAACAAAAATCTATGACCCAATACTCTACTGGTCGATCACTCAATATCCCAGATTCGATCATCCGATGGTAGTCCTCTACTGTCCATTTAGCTAAGGTCTTCATCAGAATTTTTGCTCAGTCCTGCTTCTTGTAAGGCTTGTGCTACTAATTCTACTAAATTTAGCTTTTTACTCCACTCGTCCAAATAGTTATAATCAAGCTGGTGAGCCTGAACCTTCAGCACACCTAAAACATCACGCCATTGTCTATCTGAGACTTGATTCCCTAGACGATACCAAATCAGTTTCTGAAGAATAATATCCTCTGCTGAGGCAAACCAGGCAGAACGTTCGGGGTTTTGAGTAATAATCAATTGCTGACGACGTTGCATTTCTAACTGTGCTAGTGGCTGTTCTGTCAGTACAAAAATGTCAACTTTCTGCATAGTGTCAAGATGGATAACATTAAAAGATGATTTACGATGAATTGCGTCCGTTATCATCATCTCGTCAATATAAAATTCCCCACTCATCATTTCTACTAGCGGCTGTACATGAGAAAGTTGTAAATTCCCTACTATGTCAACGTCCAACGTAGCGCGAGGTTCTCCCAAAATAGAACTAGCTACAGAACCACCAATCAGGTAATCTACTCCGAGCGTCTCTAGAATTTCTGCCACTTTCAATGCCAACTGAATCGATTCTGCATCCACTATTTTCCCATGACCATTTGTATAAAGCCGATTTGCTGTTTCCTTACCTAGCCATCTTACTGCTAACTGAAACTGGATTTCGTTGAAGGTTGCATGAGGATATTGATTACGAATTCCAATAATAGCCCATTGCTGAATTCCTTTAGTCGCTTCATTGATGAGGCGTGCTTTTTTCCATGCTGGCATTTGCCGAAAAGCCTGCATAAGAAATTTATCTATTGTTGGGTTTGTATCCGGTGACTGGGGTTGATATCCTAACATGAATTTTGCACGACCTATAAGCCTAACTATATCTTGCGATCGCCTACAAGCCTACAATAGTATAAGCAATGGAGTAGAATTATAATTAATTTCGTAGATAAATTTTCCAGCACACTTAAGCAGGGTAATTATTTTAAGGTGAGATTATTACTATTCAAGTAGACTTATTCTAAGGTAGAAAAATGGAAAAAACAGTAACTCTAGAGGAAGCTTTAGAATTGGTAAGGCAGCTTTCGTTACTAGATAAAGTACGCCTCATTGAGCAAGTCGCGCCCCAAATTGAAAGAGAATTAACTACTCAATCCAAGACACGCAAATCTTTGAGAGGGCTATGGCGAGGTAGCGATATTACTGAGTCAGATATTGCTGAAGTCAGACAGCAAATGTGGCAAAACTTTCCTCGTGAGGATGTTTGATGTCTGATGCGGTAACTGATACCCATGCCCTTATTTGGTATTTAGAAGATAGCCCTCGCCTGAGTTCCACTAAAACCACAGATGAGCTATTTTTTGCTGCTTGCTGTCAATTTTAAACTTATTCAAATAGCCTCTCTTCTTCGCTAGGATTAATACGAATCACTTGTTTGTAAAATTCATCTACATATTTTCTAAAATTAATTTTTGGTCTTCTTGGCTTATTAAGCTCTGAAAAATGCTTTAAAGTCTTTAGATAAGGAGAGCCATTGATTGGTATCAACCCAAAACCGAAATTACCACAATAAGACTTAAACTCATTAAATGATGATGAATTTAAATATTTTGGCGGAGCTAACAACCAGCCCTGTCCAAAGGCGTGGTACAAGAAGTCTCCTTCCTCATCAATGAGGATTTCTTCAATCACAAATCTAGACCAGAGGTAGTACTGTTTGGGATGCTGACCAATTCCAACTATCAAAAAAATAGTGTCACCTTTTGCATTGAAAATAGCACTTTTTCTTGTAGACACACCGGAAACGACCTCTTCACATTCATACTCTTTGTCATTTGAGTATTCTTCAAGAAGTTCTGCAGCAGGCACATAGCCCAAATTGCACAAAATTGTTGATATAAATCTATCTCCTTGTCCTCCTTGTCCTCCTTGTCCTCTTTGTCCTCTTTGTCTTTCCAGTTGCCAAGCATATCAAATTTATAGTGAATTGGTATTAGCCACTGCTGGATATTGCTGCAACGCCTGCTTCAAATATTGCCCAGTGTAAGACCTAGAATTTTCTGCCACTTCTTCTGGTGTACCTACCGCAATAACTTCTCCCCCTTTATCACCACCTTCTGGTCCTAAATCTATCAGCCAATCTGCACATCGAATCACATCTAAATTGTGTTCAATCACTAATATTGAATTACTTTTATCCACCAAACGTTGCAATACATCAAGTAACTTGTGGACATCATAAAAAGATAAACCTGTTGTTGGTTCATCTATTAAATAAAGTGTCTTACCTGTAGCACGGCGTGAGAGTTCTGTGGCTAATTTCACCCGTTGTGCTTCACCACCAGATAATGTTGTTGCTGGTTGTCCTAGTTGAACATAACCTAGTCCAACATCTACTAAAGTTTGCAGTTTATTCACGGCTTTAGGAATGTTTTGAAAAAATTCCAAGCACTCTTCAACTGTCATGTGGAGAACGTCGGAAATTGATTTGTTTTTGTACTTCACCTGTAAAGTTTCTCGGTTATATCTTGCACCTTTGCAAACTTCACACTGTACATAAACATCAGGCAAAAAATTCATTTCAATAACGTTCACACCTTGTCCACTGCAAGCCTCACAACGTCCGCCTTTAACATTAAACGAAAATTGGCCTGGTTTGTAACCCCTGGCTTTGGCTTCTACTGTTTGGGAAAAGACGTCTCGAATAATATCGAACACACCTGTATACGTGGCTGGGTTGGAACGTGGTGTTCTACCAATGGGTGATTGATCAATCACAATGGCTTTGTCAATGGCATTCAATCCCTGAATTTCATCTATTTCTTTAGGGAGAGGAACTTTACGAGTCAGATGATGTTGTAATGAGGGATAGAGTAACTCATTTATTAGGGTAGATTTTCCAGAACCAGAAACACCAGTGACGGCAACAAGCTTACCTAAAGGGATTTCTACATTTATATTTTTCAGGTTATTGCGGTAGGCGTTTTTCATAATTAAGCTACGCCCATTTCCGTCTCTGCGTGCAGATGGAGTTTGAATCACCCGCCTTCCAGACAAATAGGCACCTGTTAAAGATTTTTCCGCCGTTAGCAAATTGGACAAATCACCTTGAGCAACAATATCTCCCCCATGAATACCCGCACCAGGACCAATATCAACAATGTGGTCAGCAGCCCTGATGGTTTCTTCGTCATGTTCTACGACAATTAAGGTGTTACCCAAATCACGCAATTTTGTTAAAGTTCGCAACAACCGCCCATTATCTCGTTGATGTAAACCAATACTCGGTTCATCTAAAACGTACAACACCCCAGTTAAGCCCGAACCAATTTGAGTGGCTAGACGGATTCGTTGCGCCTCCCCACCTGAAAGCGTCATTGCTGGACGGTCAAGTGTGAGATAGTCCAACCCTACATCTAAGAGAAATTGCAATCTAGCTTTAATTTCTTTGAGGACCAAATCAGCGATTTGCATCTGGCGATCGCTTAACTTTAGCTGATCAATTCTCTCCTGACTCGCCCGAATGGAAACTCCAGTCAAATCCAAAATATGATATTGTCCCAACCGGACTGCTAATGCTTCCGGCTTCAATCTCTTCCCGTGACACACTGAACATGGTTGATCAACCAAAAACTGTTCCAACTTTTGCTTGATCAGTTCAGAACCTCCCTCATACTGCCTTTGCAGGATGTTAAGAACTCCTTTAAAATCTTCTTTTGAACCACTAGAATTCTTGGCGCTTCCATATAAAATGATGTCTCTTTGCTCTTGGGTCAACTGATTCCACACCGTCTGTAGCTCAAACCCATAAGCCTCAGCTAGCTTGTACAGCAACTCTAAATAATAAGTATTTTCCTTATCTGACCAAGGAGCAATTGCAGAATAAACAGGTGCTTGTGGATCAGGAACTACCAACTCCGGCGAAAACCTTCTTAAACTCCCGATTCCATGACAATGAGGACAAGCACCATAAGGAGAATTAAATGAAAACAAGCGTGGTGACAACTCCTCCATCACCGCGCCATGTTCGGGACAAGCAAAATTTTCTGAAAAGACTAATTCTTGTTCTGCTTTATTTGTTGATTGGGTTTCGTCTGTTGGTGGACTCACCAGAATGACCGCAATTCCGCTTGATTGCTTGAGACAGGTAGACAAAGAATCGACTAAACGCTCCTGAATGCCAGTTTTTTTCACAAGACGGTCAATCACGACCTCTATTGTGTGGGCAACATTTTTATCCAACTCAATTGCATCCGACAATTCTCTCACTTCACCATCCACCCGGACACGCACAAAACCTTGGGAAGCAAGACTTGACAAAAGTTTACTATGTGTGCCTTTTTTACCCCGAACAACAGGAGCGAGAATTTGAAAGCGGGTGCGATCTGGTAGTTCCATAATGCGATCGCTCATTTCATCTATTGTTTGTGGCGCAATTGAGCGATCGCAGATCGGGCAATGAGGTTCGCCTGCTCTTCCAAACAACAGCCGAAGATAGTCGTAAATTTCTGTCACCGTCCCCACAGTAGAACGCGGGTTATGAGAGGTAGACTTTTGATCAATAGAAATGGCCGGACTTAAACCCTCTATCGCCTCAACATCCGGTTTATCCAACTGTCCCAAAAATTGCCGCGCATAAGCACTCAGTGATTCCACGTAACGGCGCTGCCCTTCTGCAAAAATTGTGTCAAATGCTAGGGAAGACTTGCCAGATCCAGAAACACCAGTAAACACAATCAGGCGATCGCGTGGTAATTCTACATCTATATTTTTGAGGTTATGCTGCCTAGCACCCCGAATCCGAATCGTATTTTGGGGATTGTGGTTGGTGGGGTGAGGAAGATGTCCATTTAAGGATGCGGCTAGCTGGGGGTTTGACATATCAGCAGGCTAAGAGATAGAGGCGGGAGCGAAACAGTTCTTAATATTATCATCGTTGCCCTTATCATAGTAGAACAATCGTACTGTTTTGTGTGGTAATTACAGACCTCCCAGTGGGAGTAAAACCGGAAGTTACAGATAGATCTCAGCCTACACCACCTGCTTAGGGTGGGTGTAGGTAGTTCGCTGTTTCATCCCCTTTTATTTTTGATGTGTCAAATCTGCAAAAAATTTGGCAGTAAAATTGTGAATGTCAAATTCTTGAATTGCTACCTTTGCCCTAACCACGCCACAATTTGCTGATTGACAATCTCAGGCACTTCATCATGAGGACAATGTCCAGCACCTGGGATAGGAACAATGGCAATATCTTTACCATCTTCCCGTGCTTGCTCGTAAATTTTTGCTCCTGTGATGGGTGTCCAAGGGTCATCTGCACCCCAAATCACGAGTAACGGACGTTCCACTTTGGGCAATAATTCCGCTGGACTAGGACCAGGAGGCGCTGTGAGAATAGAGGCAAAAACTTTCTGTGCGCCTGGATCACAAGAAGGAGTATAAAGTAAATCTACGAGCTCGTCAGTGACAGCTTCCCGGTTCCGATAAACCTGGTATAGGGTACGACGAATTTGGGCTTTTTGGCGGACGCGGTTGAAGACAAACCTACCTGTCATAGGATGACCAACCAATCTGTTAAACGCTGCCATGACAATACGCAGAGGTGGGTTTAGTTCATGAGGACGATGACTCAAACCACCAGCCGAGTTGATCAACACACCACCTTCGGCTATTTCTGGATGTTCTGCAACCACCATTAAGCTTAAAAGTGCACCGATGGAATTGCCAATAAATACAGCAGGTTCTTGAATATGTGCTGTCCAAAAATCTTTCAGCAGTTCCACCCAAACTTCTACAGTGTAATTTAATGGTGGCTTATCAGAACCACCAAATCCCAATAAGTCAACGGCAAACACCTGATATCCCGCGTCTGCTAAAACAGGGATATTCTTCCGCCAGTGTCCGATAGAAGCACCAAACCCATGCACCAATACTAAAGGCTTTCCCGTACCCATAACTGTGTACTGGATTTTATGCTCCTGCCAAGTCCAAAAGAGTTTTTCTAAAGAGGCTATGGTTGGTAGCTGCTGTGTGTTTACAGTCATTATTAAGTTTCGTAAAGTATTTTCTTATATAATACTAAAAAATCCAGATTCTGTGAGCAAGGAGAAACCTCGTTGCTCAACTGGTTTTAGCTACCTACCTTTAATGCTCCATTGTTTCTGCCATTATCTTGCATATACAGTTCTCGGATGGGGAAGGGAATTGTAATACCTTCTTGCTGATAGCGTTTATGTAATTTCTTAATAAAGATATGTCTAGCCATGCGTTGGTCAAAAAATTCATTGACCCGTATATAAACCATAAAATCTATACTAGAATCCCCAAAATTTTGAAATCTAATAAATGGTTCATTTTTGATTAATTCCGGTGCAACTTCCCGCATGACTTCTTTTGCGACTTCTACAGTCACTCTCTCGACTTCATCAAGATCACTATCGTAGCCTACTCCTACTTTCATCGTTAATGTAATTTCCTTGACAGGCAAATGATAGTTAGTAAAAATCAATGTCGATAATTTAGAATTTGGTACAATGATGACATTATTATTCAGTTCTTTTATGGTTGTATTACGCCATGTAATATCGGTTATATAGCCCTCGTACTTATCTTCTAATTTTACATAATCTCCAGTCTTCACCTGATTAGAAACAATTAAGTAAAAACCAGAGAACAAATTTGCAAGTGTGTCTTGAAGTGCTAAACCAACGGCAATACCACCTACACCTAAAGTGGTAACTAATGGTGTAATTTCAACACCTATTGTTTGTAATAGAATTAATGTCCCTAAAGTGATAACAGAAACTTTGGCAAGGTTTGAAAGCAGTGATGCAGAAAGTCCATCTGTTCTCCGGAGATAGAGATTCACAAACCCAGCAGTCAGTCTGGCAAGGACAAGCGTGACTGAGTACAGAAAAACAATTGTCAGGATTTTTTTCAGTACATCAGCAATCTCTGGCTCAGCACGGTTAATAATGATTGCCCCATACAAGCCAGCCAGCACGCTCCAAATAAAGGGCATGCGATGCAAAGACTGAATGAGTATCTGACTCCCAGGAATCTTTTTCCAAACAACAAATTTCTTCAGTTTCTCAAAGAGAATTTTTTCACTAATAACTCCACCTAGTAAGCCAAGCAAAATAAATACAAGTGATAGAATCAATCGCATCATAGAAAAGTCGAAGTTGATATTTTGGATTTCTTTTAAAACAATCGCCAAAATCTTACTTTGTTAATTCTCGAATGAGTTGCTTGAGATTTTCTGGACTTAAAGTCACTCTCACTTCTAGTTCTTGTGTCGCATCTCTCAACAGAAGGATGTAGTTTTGCCCCGATTTATTATAAAAGTACTGGGGATTAGTGAGGGAAATTGTCTGATAAGGAATAGATGGTAAACCTACACGAATCACAACTTCTGCTTGAGACTGAGGAAAAATGTATAAATATTGATGGATACTATCCAATATAAGTTTGTGTGGTGTAGTATTACGTTCTTGAGAATCACTAATTTTATTCCAGTAGAGAGTTATCCCACGAATCTCTGGTTTATTCAGTACTACGACCTCATCAAAGCGCTGCGGTTCCCAATCAATCTCACTAATTTCACCACTATAAGGAATTATTCTTTGTTGCCACGTGATTTCTTTGCCATTAAGATTTGTCCACCATTCGCGGATAGTAGCGAGGCTACTGGGGTTTTCTGGATTACTACTACCTTGTTGCCAGATAACTTTTTGTTCCATAATCCGTGAGGAAGTACTCTCGGCGTCTTTGCTATTGTCCCTTATTTAGTTCTATTTTCAACAAAATTGGCGGTTAAAAATTTCAATTCCATGGACTTGCCAATAGTTTACCATCCCGACTACGTAGCTCCACTGCCCCCAGGACATCGTTTCCCGATGCCCAAGTTTCGACAACTTTATGAACTGCTGTTAGCTGATGGCGTGGCGCAAAAAGAACAATTTCACACACCTTCACGCCCATCAAAGGAGTTGATCGAGTTAGTCCACACCCCAGACTATGTTCAAGCTTATTGTGAGGGAACACTCAATCCTAAAGTCCAGCGGCGGATTGGATTGCCTTGGAGTCCAGCGTTGGTGAATCGTACTTGTGTAGCGGTAGGTGGTACTGTTCTTACTGCCAGGCTGGCACTCAATCACGGTTTAGCTTGTAATACAGCTGGCGGTACTCATCACGCCTTTCCTGATTATGGGTCTGGTTTTTGTATTTTTAACGATTTGGCGATCGCTTCCCGTGTTCTACAAAAACTTGGTCTTGTTAGCAAAATTCTGATTGTGGATTTAGATGTTCATCAAGGAGATGGAACTGCTTTCATCTTTCAAGATGACGACAGCGTTTTTACCTTTTCAATGCATTGTGAAATCAATTTCCCTGGTACCAAGCAAAAAAGTGATCTGGATGTTCCCCTTGTAGAAGGAATGGAAGATGATGCTTATCTGCAAACATTAGCAAATTACTTACCAGATCTGTTGTCAGAAGTCAAGCCAGATATTGTGTTGTATGATGCTGGTGTTGATCCGCATGTGGGCGATCGCTTAGGAAAATTAGCCCTAACCGACACTGGTATCTTTCGTCGCGAAATGCAGGTTTTGAGTACGTGTGTGGCCTCTGGATACCCCGTTGCCTGCGTGATCGGCGGTGGTTATGCCGATGATATGAAATCTCTTGTTTGGCGTCATTCTTTAGTACATCGTGCTGCTAGCGAGGTTTATCGACAGTATATATAAGAAAATAAGCTGTAACGGATTAAAGTGTTATTTGTTATTTGTAACTAAATAAACGTCAGTTGCTACAACCAGGGGAACCCCTCATTAATGCAGGCTCCCAATGACCAATGACTAACAACTCATGACTCATGACTAATCATTCAGGATGAACAAAAATAAAATTAGGATCTACGAACTATCAAGGGAATTGAAGCTGGATAACAAAGAGCTAATAGCAATTTGTAACCAGATCAACATAGCAGTCAAAAGCCATAACAGCACCATTACAGAAAGTGAAGTAGAGCTCATTCGCACCGCAACACAGAAACAAACTAAAAACGGTGTGGCTTCTTCCCAAGCAAAATCCTTGAAAAGGACAATCAAGGCTGAAGATTGGGGCTATGTCTTCGTAGGTTCGACAGTTGATAGTTTTATCCGGCATCTTGAAGGTGACGTTGGTGTTGAAGCATATCCTGACTTTGCAGAACGGCGGGAGCATGCTAATAAGTTAATGTTTGAGTGTGTTGGTCAAAAAGCGTGCTTATTTTATGTTCGTCGCAAGGGACCTGGGAAAGACGCAAAAGACGAAATTTGGGAATTAACAATAGCAACAGATCGTGAGGATGTGCAATTACCTGCAAGACTCAAGAAACTGGGAAAAACCTTGAGCTTACTGGCTGCTGTTGCTCCAGATGGAAATGGTGGTTTAAAGTTATTGTCTGCTAAGTTGCTACAACCTGTACGCGGTCACGCTGATGGCTATGCAGCATCTTTTTACTTAC
>JAJPJF010000279.1 GCA_021324415.1 Nostocales cyanobacterium Centralia_MAG_434 | reverse complement strand
TTAAACGCTCGGCTTATGGATTTAGAAACTTTGATAATTTCCGAATTCGATGCTTATTGAATTGGCATTTTAATTGTTAGTTTAGCATAACAAGTACTGAAGAACCATTAAAACTGATAGTAGCAATATCTTATCCATCACGTCTAAAAGCAATGAAAATGACTTTAATAAAACCTCCTGCTATTGTATTGTATGTATCTAGATGTTACAATTTCATAAGATTAATCGCTATCCAGAGTAGATCAAATTTAATTTTAAAAAAGTCACAAATTTACCTTTTTAAGGTTTATTTATTGATCTATGGCAATCTGTGTAGGATTGGTAAAAATTAAAAGGCTCAGAATCCCGGTTTCTTGAAGAAACCGGGATTCTCGCTTCTCACGAATGATTTGGGAGTTGCTATATCAGAAATATATAAATGAGCCTGGAAACCTGAGTAATCAGGTTATTAGGACAGTGATGTCCTAAAAATCTCCTACCTAAAGGCTAGGAGAGTGTCAAATAGGAAAATGGTCAAGAGATTGTATCCCCTGACCAAGTAACAACTAAGTTCTAAAACACACAACCACACACAAGGAGTGAGGTCTATAACTATGTTAAAGAAATCTCATGATTTTGAGCTATACAATAGTTAACACTTGTTAAGGGTTGCTACTGCTTTGACTCTCCCAAGTCTGTAACTGGTATGGTCGTCATCTAACGCCTTAGAAACCGCATGAAAGCTGCACCGAACAACAATCCCACAACCTGTACCAAGTAACTACTACCACTTTGCCCGACACTGCTGTACACGTCCAAACTACCAATACTGTAAAATAACTGTTGTACAAACCACCAGAAGAGATAAATAAAAGCTGGTAACTCTACGGGTATAAAGACTATGACGATTGGTAAAATTGTGTCAATTTTGGCTTTGGGGAATGCCGAGATATAAGCTCCCAGAATAGACGCAATAACCCCGTTTGACCCAATGATCGGTGCTGTCAAGCTTGGTTCCATCAAAATTTGTAGTAAGCTACTCAAAATCCCAGCAATTAAGTAGAATCCTAAAAATCGGCAATGACCAATGGTATTTTCGATAGTTTTGCCAAAAACCCATAAAAATATCAAATTACCCAATATTTGACTAAAGCTACTATAAAGAAATATTCCTATTAACAGCGATGGCAAATGTATTAGCACAACTATGCCAGCTGCTGCATTACCACCCAGTGCATGAGTAAGTGCATCGCTAAAAAGTGCAGGGATAATGCCCCAACTATTGATAAAGTCTTGTAACTGATCGCTAAGCTCTAGTTTTAGCTCCCATAAGAAAAAGACAATATTAATACCAATCAAATAGTAAGTAACTATCGGCTTTCTGCGGTTCAGAACGTTGTCAGTAATAGGAATCATTATGAGGAGTTAGGAATGGGGCATAGGGCATAGTATAAGATCTTCCCCTTGTCTCCCTTGTCTCCCTTGTCTCCCTTTTCCCCCCTACCCCCCTGCCCCTCTAAAGCTGTGGCAAGATTGGAATCAGATCCGTAGTGCATTAGACTAGGCAAACCAAATGCTAGGAAACAAACTTGTTGGAAGATACCAGATTATTAGCCATTTGGGAGGAGGAGGATTTGGAGAAACCTTTGTTGCTTATGATACACAACTGCCCGGTTCACCCCAATGTGTTGTCAAAAAACTCAAACCTCAGGCAAATGATCCTGTAAGTTTGCAAACAGCTAGACGTTTGTTTGATACAGAAGCTCAAGTTTTGTTTCAATTAGGTACTCATGAGCATATTCCTCAGCTTTTAGCTTACTTTGAAGAAAATGAAGAATTCTATCTTGTACAAGAATTCATTGAGGGTCACAATCTTAGCCAAGAAATCATACCTGGAAAGCCACTGAGCCAAGAAAAGGTGCTTTTTCTTTTACAAGAAATTCTAGAAATCTTAAAGTTTGTCCATCAGCAAAAGGTGATTCATCGGGATGTCAATCCACATAATATTATTAGACATAAGCAAGATAGTAAATTATTTTTAATTGACTTTGGGGCGGTTAAACAAATTACCACTCAGGTAGTAAATCCTATTGGGAAAACAAAATTTACTGTTGCTATAGGTACTCCTGGATATACACCACCAGAACAAGCTCAAGGTGATCCAAAGTTCAGTAGTGATATCTATGCAGTAGGAATTATTGGTATCCAAGCTCTAACTGGACTCTCTCCTGATCAGTTTGAAAAGGATGTAGAAACTAATGAGATTATCTGGCAAAATAACGCTACGGTGGATGAAGATTTTGCCAAAATTTTAAATAAGATGATATATTATGATTTTCGTCAACGCTATCCTTCAGCAACAGATGCTCTTCAAGCACTCAAAGATTTAAAGAATTCTCATTCTCAGACAATTGCTCTGAATCTTCCATCTTCGCAGAAAAGTAGTATTCAAATTACTAAATCTCAAAATAGTTGGTTTGTTAAAGGTCTTTTAGGTATACTTTTTATAAGTGCAAGTGCAATATCTTATTCATATATTAATCATATTATTAATTCTGCAAATGCTACTGAACTTTATAAGCAAGCAAACACACTTTATGAATTACAACGCTACAAAGATGCTTTAAATGCTTATGAACAAGCTGCAAAAATCCAACCCAATTATGCTCAAGCATGGAATGGACAAGCTCAAACATTGTCTGAATTGAAAGAATATCAAGAAGCACTCACAGCCTATGATAAAGCAATCCAAATTCAGCCCAACTATTTAGAAGCTTGGCGTGGACGTAGTTTTGTATTAAATCATTTGCAGAGATATCAAGAAGCAATAGCCTCCTTTGATAAAACCTTACAACTCCAACAAAATAAAGATCCAGAAGTGTGGAATGCAAAAGGTGAGGCTTTGAGTCATCTCAACCAAAATGACCAAGCAGTTAAATCCTATGAGAAAGCAATCGAATTGAAACAAGACTATTATGAAGCTTGGTACAATAAAGGCTGGGCCTTACAGAATTTAAAGCAGTACGAACAAGCACTAGCAGCATATAACAAAGCAATCAAGTTCAAACCAGATTATGAACAAGCTTGGTACAATCAGGGAAATGTTCTAGTTAATTTAGGTCGTTTTCAAGATGCTTTTGCTGCTTATGATAAAGCAGTACAATACAAACCAAATCATTATCAAGCTTGGTTATCAAGAGGTAATACACTGCTCAATTTGCAACGCTATCCAGAAGCTATAGAATCTTTTGATCAAGTCATTAAGTATAATCAAAATAACTATAAGGCATGGTACGGTCGAGGCTGGTCACTTCATCAACTTCAACGTTATCAAGAAGCAGTCGAATCTTATAATAAGGCAATTGAATCCCTTAGAAATGACTATCAAGTTTGGTATAGTCGAGGAAATTCGCTATACAATTTACACAAATATCCAGAAGCGATCGCATCTTATAATAGAGCGATTCGTTACAAACCAAATCACTACGAAAGTTGGTATAGCAGAGGTGATGCCTTATTGAATTTAAAAAGGTATCAAGAGGCAATATTATCTTATGACAGAGCTATTAAAATTAAACCAGATTATCAACCAGCAATAAATGCCAAAAACCAAGCACAACAAGAGTTGAGTAAGAGTCAACAGCCTAGCGTCAACATTCCATAGTTAAAAGATTGTTGACAAGTAACAAATAAATAACCAATGACAAATGGCTATCTAATATTTACTTCTTGTAAGTCGTCTGTTGGATCAAAAGATTTTATACTGCTCAAAGCTGAAGATTTGTTGATAGATTGGCCTACCTTTTTTTGTCCAGAATTTAATATTTGTGATGAAGCAATTTTTGGGTCTTCAGCTAGCCGTTGCTTGTAACTATACTCGATTAGCTTTAGTTGAGCAGCTTCATAAACAGGAGTGTTTTTTGGAACCTCTTGAAGATACGCTACAGCATTATCAAAGTCACCATCTGCGGCTGTGTTATAAGCCTTTTGTAAATAATAAGTCGCTCTGACCCGTTGCTTTTCGTTGTACTCTGCTATTTTTTGTTGAACCATCTTATTAGCAGAGCTTTCTTGGGGAATTTGGTGCAGATAGTCTAAAGCTGCGCTAAAGTCTCTGTCTGCAGCTTTTTCGTAGGCTTTAGCTAAGAGGTCTTTAGTTCGGATTTCAATGCTAACTTGTGCATGCTTAACCAAGTGATCTATTTTCGATTGCCAGTACAAAATATCAGGAACTTGAGCAGCCGCATGAAGAACATCTGTCCATCGATTCTCGTGAATAGCTTTCTCAGCTACTTGGTATTGTTCAGCTGCAGCCCGCCATTGATTTTGCCAATCTTCAATGGTGGTTTGTGCATCTGGATAAACGTTACTTGTTCTAGGAATCGATTTGGCAAGAGCAATGGCTCCCTCCAAGTCACCGGATTGAAATTCCTCTGTTGCTTGATATAAAGTTTGCGTTTCTGAGTATGCTGGAGCATTGCTCAGTAATGAATAGACTCCAAACCCTACTACTAAGGAATTAGCTGCTAAGCCTACCTTCATTCCTGTTAATAGTGGTGATTTAGAACCTAACTCATCTGGACGTGGAATCTCTTCGCTAGGTTCTGCAAATTCAACGTAGTTGGCTTCTATTGTTTGCAGTGCTTCATTTTCCAGTGGCATTTCTTGGAGTGCCTGGATCACCTCAGTTGCTGACTGAAAACGTTCTTTGGCATCATAGCTAACCATTTGTGTGAGGATTGCAGCTACATAGTCGCTAACTGGTGTATTGCTAGAACGCCAAATGATCTGATTGGAATGAGGCTCTACCTTTAATTGCAATGGTGTTAACCCTGTTAAAGCTTGGATTGCAATCATCCCCAGAGCATAAATGTCACTATTGGGTTGTGTCTGACCAATAAATTGTTCTGGCGGTATGTATCCCAAGGATGTCACCGGAATTTTGTAGATGGGCAAAACCTCATCTGATTTAAAATCAACAGGTTGAATTGATCCAAAGTCAATCAGGACTAACTTACCATCATGAGTACGTCTAATTAAATTTTCTGGCTTGACATCGCAGTGGATCACCCCTTGAGAGTGAACAAATTTAAGAATGCCCAGGACATCGAGTAAAAATCCAACAACTTCGTTTTCAGTCCAGAGGAACTCTGTATTTTCTTCGGTTGGCAGTTCTAGATTCTTTTTCGTTGGCAGTTCTGCCGTCAGTGCATGTCCATCAATAAACTCTTGTACTAGATAGAAGCGTTCATCTTCTTCAAAGCAGGCGAGAAGTTGAGGAATTTGCTCATGATGCCCTAAATATTCCAAGGTCTTGCTCTCAGCGAGAAAGTGCAACCTCAGGTTTTGTAGGTAGGCGGGGTGGGAGCTAGTAACCTTAATCTGTTTGACAACGCATTTAGAATTTTCTGGAGTCTCAATGTCTACAGCGATGTATGTTTGTCCAAATACTCCAGTACCGAGGCTTTGAACTATTTGGTAACGTCCTTGCAGTACTTTACCGATCATGTAGTTGGTCATGGGCTGGTTACTTTATCACGGCTTATATAAATTTTCTAACGTTGCCCCCTGTTTCCGGAATGCCTTGTAAATAAATAGATAGAGCCACCACTCATTTAATCAGAACTTTTTTTTATAGTTAATTACACTGATTTTTCTATGGTGGTCTAAGTTTTGTTGAATCATTCTTCATAGAAGATTAGCATAAGGTATTAAATATTGCTAGTCTTTGAGAAAACAGCAATATTTTTAACTTGTGTACGGCAGTATTATGCCTGTCTGGCTTAGTAATTTCTGCAAGCATTACCCTCTGGAATTTTTGTTACGTGAGGGAATGAATTGATAAAAAATAATAAATATTTTTTTGCGTGCAATCAAAATGTATAATTAAGAGTTTGCAGCTTATGCAGCTTATAGGCTATGAAGTGCTTCATTATTTATTGGTAGCTTTGGTTTCGTTATTCGTTAAACCTCTCAAGCCCATTCATTATGTTAGCTCATTCGTGAGGGGTCGTACCCATCATTTGCAGTTTAGCTTTTGAAAAGCACTCAAAGCTACTAGTTTGAAATTTATTTTTCGAGCAACTGCTATCACAAAACAATCTTTCGATTATGAGGGGTTAAACCCCTCATGAATTAACTACTTACTGACTTACACAATGGAATGTAACGGTTCGAGTGCTAGACTTTTTATAGATACAAAATTGGAAAATGTCTTTTCGTTGCAATTGGTTTACTCTTCAACAACCTCTGACTGATTTGTCAATGGCTTGACCACTCGTGTGAGCGCTTGCTGAACAAAATCTCTGATAAATTCATCTCGGCGATTGAGTTGAAACTGTTGCTGTACAACCTCAGCCATGCCACCATCACCCCAATCCTGGTCATGGCGGAAATATTCAATGAAACTCTTACCAGCAATTCGCGTCATATAAGCCGCTGTTACCCCCTGAATTGCCCTACCAATAACAAAAGTAGCTACGTTCAGTTCTAATGCAGTGGAGAGCAACTCGACTGCTCCTTTTACAATCCCTAAGCTAGCAAGAGTTTTCGCCAAAGACACTGCAAGTTCTCGAGCACGTTCCATATTCAATTCACAACCATAAACTCTGCCAATTTCTACAATCATCTGTGCATTGACAGCAGCTGTTGCTAGTAGATCTACCACTGGTAGAGGCATTGCTGAAACCACACCTGCGCCAATCCATTGAAATCGCTCCACAATTTTCTCCGCTTGACGGCGACGTTCGGCATCAATAAATTTGCGTGCTTCTTCGCCCAATCGTAGAGATTGCAGCAGAATATTATCTGCTACTAAATCTTCACCTTCTGCCCTTAAAATCGCTGCCATCCGTCGCAGTAATAGTACTATATCCGACTCAGGTTGGAAAAGCTCACCGTTTTCTAGCTCCACTGCTTGCGGATTCGCTGCGATCTCCACTACATCATCTGCAGCAATAAATCCCTGCACCCGTTGGCGTAACCGTGCCAGGATTGCTTCCCTATCCTCTGGTGTGTATAGGTCAATTTTATTCAGCACAAGAATCGATCTCTTACCTATTTCTGCCAATATTCGCAATGGCTCATATTCTGACTGCCGAATGTCATTGTCTACCACAAATAACAGCAAATTTGCTGAGGTTGCTAGTTCTCTTGCCAGTTGCTCTCTTTCGGTTCCTGCAACTCCCGCTTCTAAAATCCCTGGCGTATCTGTAATTAAAATCTTACGCTCTAATCCCTTTAACCTGAGGTAATAAGTTTTTCCTGCTTTAGTCGTTCCCATAGGCGCGTCTACCCTACCGACTATACGCCCCATCACTGCATTCACAAGGGAAGTTTTGCCAGCACTTCCAGTGCCAAACACCACAACCTGAATTTCACCACCAGCTAAATTCGCCTCCATTTCTTGAGATTTACGAAGCATTACTTGCCGTGCAACTTCATCTTGAATTTGCTCTACCTGTTGCCGCACAGCTTGCAGAGTTGAAGAAGCTGCCTCAGGTTTAGCAGTTGGGGCTTGCACGTGAGCACGTTGTCTACGTCTACGACGAGAACGCTCCTCTCCAGCCTGAATAACTAGCACATAATAAATAAATGCGGCAATTAAGGCTCCAACAAGAATGACCAGTAACAGCAACAGTAGATTGCCAAGAAATGGAGAAGAAAAGGACAACTGCCAGTAAATCCGTGAAAGAGAATCAATCACCCATAGGCTGAGCGCCACAATGAAGATAAGACCAACAATCAGCGTAACTATGCGTGATGTAGGCATAAACGGCAAGGACTACTAGTGAGTACGCACACAGATGCTTCAATATTATCTGACTTGAGATATCTTTTCCTTCAATCTTATACAGGAACTATAGTGGGATAAAATTAGGCCGATAATAGGGCTAAAAATGTTAAGATTTTTTCCAAAAAATACATTCTCTTCCACCTTTGGAAAGAGTTTTTGTAAGGATAAGTCACCCATTATCAGATAAGAAGGAATTTGCAGTCTTATAGATTGGCGTTGCTGAATTTGGTATGAATTATGTTTGCATACATTGTTGTCGTTAAACCCAAATCCTTGTAGAGACGTAGCAATGCTACGTCTCTACACATGCGTGGATTATAAATCCATATTTTGATTTAGCAATGTCGTGGTTTTTTTGGCTGATATTTATTTAAAGAGATAAAGAGCATCTGCGTATAATGTGGTACCTTGGGTGTGAAAATTGGCTTTTCTACAGTCTTTAAGAAAGGAGATATAAATTTATGGGACTTTTTGATCAAATTCTTGGTGCGATTGAAAATTCCAATCAGCAAGGTGGTATTGGACAACTGGGTAATATTGTTAGCACAGTGGAGCAACTCAGTAATGCTGCTGGCACAGATCCCTCAACAATACAATCTGCGTTGGGAATTGTAGGTAACTATGTACATTCTGCTCTCCAAGAAAAACAAGCAACAGAAGGTGATGAGGCTGCACAAGCTGCGGTGAATCAATTTAGTGGTACTTCTCCCAACCCCCAAGCTGTTGATTCTCTCTTATCCCCTTTTATACAACAAGAGATAGCTCAGGTTGTACAAGAACGTACTGGCTTAGATGCTAGTTTGGTTCAACAATTTCTGCCTACACTGGTTCCTCTTGTACTGCATCTATTCCAATCTAGAGGGTAGCAGCTGGTGTTTAGGAGTTAGGAATGAAGAATTTATTCCTAACTCCTTATGTTTCCTTATGTTGTAGTCTTTAAGGATTCTAATTCAGCTGCAACAATAGACAAGGCAACTATTGGCGCTGTTACTGCTCTGAGAATACGACGACCAAGGGAAACAGGTTGAAATCCTGCCTCAACAGCACACTCTACTTCTTTTGGTGTCCATCCGCCTTCTGGACCGATCGCAATTATAATTGTTCGTTTTCCTTGGTCATTTGTGCTGTATCCTTTATTGTGCAAGCAATTTCGTAGATGGGGAGAATTGCCGCGAGCGACACAAATATATTGTTGGTTGTTCACAGATGATGAATAATGAACGACGGATGATAAACTCGTGCCAAAGGCCACTGGTTCTAAAATCTCGGGGACAAAAGCTCGCTCTGATTGCTCTGCAGCTTCTTGTGCAATACGCCGCCACCGCTCAAGTTTTTGCGGACTGGGATTTAGTAAAGTGCGATCGCTTACTACTGGCGCAATCACACTCACTCCCAACTCCGTACAGCAACGCACAACTTCATCAAAACCATTCCCTTTTGGCAAGGCTACCATCAGTGTTATAGATGCAGATAACTCAGTTTGCACCACTAGCGCTTCTAAAATCTGTGCTTGATCTCCTTCTAGCTGAGCTAGCCACCATTTACCCAAGCCATCCATTGCAATAAAGCGATCGCCTGCACCTAAGCGCAATACACGTCCTAAATAATGTTGCTGCTCTTGGGTGAGCAAAATTTGCCCTTGTTGAAATTGAGAGGGTGCGATCGCAATTCTTTGCAATTGAGCCATAAAATCACTACCAAAAAATAACGACTCAGTCGATCAACTTCCAAGATGTTTCTGGCAACCGCCAGTACAATCCATTTTCCCGCTGCATCATCTGATAGCCAATGAGTTCCCGCCGCAGGGTCGCACAATCAGGATGATGACGTTGAATGATTTCATTTACCTCACGCTCTGGATAAGTCAATCCCATCTCAAATTTCTTAACCAACCACTTGAGAATCACTAAGCGTTTTTTCCGACTAGCTGGAATTTCTGTCACAAGATCCCCCAAGAGAAAGCTTTTGAGAACTTTGTCTTCCCAAGCTTCGGGTGTGACCTCATCAATTAGGGTGGTCATTTGGTCTGTGGTAAACATAGCTTTATTAAGCTCTTTCAATGCTTCATTATTAAGACGATACCAATGGGTATTACCTTCTGCGCGCATCTGAACCAATTGCAGTTCTTTCAATTTGTTCAAATGATGGGAGACTGTAGGCTCTTGTAACTTCAACATAGCAGCTAATTCTTCCACACTGCGCTCCTGCTGAGATAATATCCCAACTAGCTTGAGACGATTTTCATTAGCTAGGGCTTTAAAGAAGCTGAGCAGTGTTTGAAAGTCAGGGGAAGCCATAGGTGCACATCTAATTCGATAAATATCTAATTAGAATTTTATCAAATTAGCGTATGGCTGACAACGAAATTTGCTCTTTCTTTGGATTGAGTGCGAATTTGGCTGTACTTGCTTGTATCAGAGTAGGGGCTAATCGCAAAACTGCCAAGCTTCCAGGTATGCTAGTCAAATTATTTAAGCCCACAGCAGCATCTAAATCAAATGGTTCAACTGGTAAAAGTTCAGTAAACTGTGCCAATGTTTCTAAATTTTTTTCAACTTGTTTAGAACAGTAAACCCCTTTATAAAGTTCTGAAATTATAATTGTGGAAAGATAACATTGGCTAAAAAAATGATTAAATTTAGCAACTACTGTGGAATTTTTGTTTAGCAGCGCAATACAAATATTAGTATCTAATAGGTACATTAGCTGTTATCTTGATGATCAATTGAGTCGATCACTCTACCTTGATAAGTGTGACGCTGTTCGTCAATTTCAGCAAAGACTTCCATCAAATCAGGTTGGTCTTTCCAAGCACCAAATAACTTATTTAGTCTTGCTAGTCTTTCTTTGTCAGTTAGAGGCTGTTCTTTTGTATTAATTTGACTTGGAGTAATTTCTAACTCAACTATAATTTCTGTACCATCAGGAATATTGTTGATTTGTTCTAATAATTCGATAGTTCGACCGCGTTTGATTCCTTTAATCTTCATCTTAGACTCGTCGTGTTTTCTCTATATATAGCAATCCTAAATCATTCGTGAGAAACAAGAATCCCGGTTTTTTGGAGAAACCGGGATTCTGAGGCTTTTACGTGAGCATTTGAGTGTTCTTGAGGACTAAAGTCCTCACGGCAAACAAATTTCCCCAAACTTAGTGAAGTCAAGTTTCTACAGATTTTTCAAGAACTCTATGAGAGCTTCATTCACTAATTGGCTCATGGATTTGCCTTGGCTCTTAGCAGTCTCTTTGACCTTGTTATACACTTCATCATACAGGCTAATACGATGCCGTCCTCTACTAGGAGCAGTGGTTGTATTCACTATTGCTACCTCTTGACCTTCGCTTTCTTCTGTGATTGGTGCGGTGGTAGAGTCTGCCATTGTCTCAATCAAACCATCACTATCGTCGGTGATTTCTGGTGAAGCAACGACTTGAGACTCGTACTGAGCAGCGAATTCACGAATGGCATCGAACCCAACGCGATCGCAGAAATCCCCAAAAATTTCTCCTGGCTTACGTGACTGCTTGAAGTAAACAAAAATTGGTTCTAGCTGGTTCTCTAAATCATTCAGATTCAACCTTTCCATATAAGGCATTGCCAGCCGTGTTTGATCTGGTGTACCCCCTAGCCAAACCTGGTAAGACTCGGGAGCACTACCCACAAAGCCTAGTTCTGCCATATAAGGACGAGCACAGCCATTAGGGCAGCCTGTCATCCTTACCACAAATTCTTCGTTTTGTAAACCAACTTTATCTAAAAGTGCGCGAATCCGTTCCAAAATGCCTGGGATTGCCCTTTCTGCCTCCGTGATTGCTAACCCACAGGTAGGTAGAGCAGGACAAGCCATGGAATACCGCACGAGGGGGTCAATTTTACCTGGGTCTGAGACGACACCATGACTGTTGAGAATCTTTTGAATTGCTTTTTTTTGACCTGGCTCAATGTCGCAGAGGATAACGTTTTGGTGAGGTGTCAGGCGAATGGGCAAATTATACTCCTCAACAATTTTCCGCAAAGCGGTTTTCAGTTGGAAGTCTCCTTCATCTTTAATGCGACCATTGTCAATAGAAATACCTAAGAACAGGTTGCCATCACCTTGTTCATTCCAGCCCAAGAAGTCTTTATATTTAAATTCTGGTAGTGGTTTAGAGGGTGCAAGTTGTTTGCCAAAATACTTCTCCACCATTGAGCGGAATTTGTCAACGCCCCAGTCATGGATGAGATATTTTAAGCGAGCATGACGACGGTCGGTGCGATCGCCGTAATCTCTTTGAGTTGCAACAATTGCCTTAACGATGTCGTATACATCTTCTTTTGCCACATAGCAAACGGAGTCTGCCAACCTGGCAAAAGTTTCTTCTTTGTTGTGGGTTCGTCCCAAACCGCCACCAGCAAAGACATTAAATCCTTCTAACTCTCCCTTGTCATTGGTAATCACAACCAAGGAGAGGTCTTGGGTATAGAGGTCAATAGAATTATCACCCGGAACTGTCACACTAACTTTAAACTTACGGGGCATGTAGTTAGTGCCATAAAT
Source organism: Nostocales cyanobacterium Centralia_MAG_434 (assembly GCA_021324415.1). Lineage (GTDB taxonomy): Bacteria > Cyanobacteriota > Cyanobacteriia > Cyanobacteriales > Nostocaceae > JAJPJF01. The sequence goes on along the minus strand of JAJPJF010000279.1, from coordinate 24,568 downwards.
GGGTTCTTCCTGATCGTGGAAGATTGTCCCTGTGCCATTTTTCTGTCTCGCCGCTTTTACTTCTGGGCTTTCTTCAGCGCTAATTGCCATTTCCCCATCCAGCCAAATCTCGTAATAGGCTCCGGTTTGGGGTGTAAGCAACTCAGCGATATTATCAGCATATTCCCAGGCATACTGATATTCGGGCTTATTTTTAAAGGGAGCTGGAGGAGCCATGACATTGCGGTTCAAGTCGCCGCAAGCTCCCAGCGTTGTACCCATATTTTTGATAATAGTGGCAAGTGTTGCCTTGAGATTTTTCTTCAAAATCCCATGAAGCTGAAAGCCTTGACGAGTGGTTGCGCGCAGTGTGTGGTTACCATACTCATCAGCCAGCTGGTCTAAGGTGAGATACAGTTGGGGCGGTACAAATCCACCAGGATTTTTTGTCCGCAGCATAAACTGATAATCTTTCTCCTGCCCCTTAACTCGATTATCTCGGTTATCTTGCTGATAAGAGCCGTGAAACTTGAGAATTTGAACTGCATCTTCACTAAAATGAGTTGTATCTTGAAGAATCTCGGTTGCTACAGGCTCACGCAAAAAATTGCTGCGTTCTTTGAGCGCTTCAACTTTGGAAGGTTTGCGGCTTGTGGTCGGGGAAGGAGCAGATTTAACCATTGGAGAGGTACAGTTTTTCTAAAAAAGGCATCAGCAAAGACCGAAGTAGTATAAGTGACGAGCACCCTTTCGGCTCGCTTATATCCCCGGAAATCCGGTCGAAATTTGGAGGAATTTTTTTATTTTAACACGGTAAATGCCTCGGTTTATCCGTGATCCAACACTTCAATCCCAGGAACATTTATATATAATTATATATTTTTATAAAGTTTTATAAATATTGAATACTGGAGCAGGGGGGACAGGGGGACAGAGGGGACAAGGAGGACACTCTATGCAATGCCTCATTCCCTGCTCCCCAACGCCAGTTGCTACAACGGAGGGAACTCCAACGGACAGTTCGACGCCACTTGCGGGACTGTCGGGAGACCCGCAAGAGCGCAGTGGCTCCTCCTAACTCCTAACTCCTAACTCCTAACTCCTAACTCCTAACTCCTAACTCCTAACTCCTAACTTTTATTTAGTGTGCACTAGACGACAAGGAGTAGACTTGTCCGTCAATCAGCAGTCGCGTAATACCTTTTGCCTGCAGATGATAGCGAGCTTTATGCAACATTTTACTGTCAGGGACCTTGATCACGCGATCGCGCTTTGTTGAGAAGCGCTTGGCCACACGATGGTTATCAAACACTGGCAGCGTTCTTTGCTGAGTTTCCAGATTAGGAATTTGCCCTAAGTCACCAAAATCTCTGAGGGGTCGAGTGATTAATTCAGAAGATCGGTCTATCACTAGATAACAAGTTTTAGGTAAACTGGCTGCTGACAGCGGCAAAACTCGAACTAATGAGTCACCGGGTCTTGGTCTGGTAACTATAGGTGGAGCAATATCAAAGTCTTCTTCATCTTCATCTAGGTATTCATCATCTTCGTCTAAATCCTCTAGATCCTCCAAATCTTCCGACTCATCCAACAAGTCTTCACCCAGCATTTGGGCTATAACGTTAGCTTCCGGACGTGTATCCTCTATAACCGCACGTGTATCCTCTATAAACTGAGGACTCGGAATGCTTTTAACTTGTGGAGGTTGTTGTTCAAAAAGTTCCAATTGCTCGCCTACTGCTTGCTCCGGTTGATACGCCGCTGACGAGCGACGCTTTACCCGCCGAACAATAGCATTGGACTCCTTGCCATCCTGAGGGATGGGTTGCTCTGGCTGTGCTGGCGGCTCCTGTTGCTTCTGTATGATTGGCTTCTGTATCTGAACCTTTTTTTGAGGAACAGGAGTTTCTGGAACTTTAACTTCTACCTGTGGCTCTGCCTGAGAGAATACAGGTGGATGGTCATAGCTTACCTGTGCCCTTCCTTCTGGAGTTCTAGCAGCACGCTTTAAAGAAACGAGGTACTCATACTCGTCTTCTGGCAAGGTACTTTTCAGTAGGCGGCTAATTGTCGAATTACTTACGTCATAACGCTCCGCCAAAGTTGAGGTCGTTTCGGCAGTCTCGCGATATAACTTGAGAATTTCTTGTTTATCAGAATCTGTTAGTTTTCTCACGGTAGACACCAAAAATCTTTATCTAAGCTCTTTTGCGTCCACGGTCCCGTCGTGGACGATTTGATGATGCGTCGTATTCCAGGACAGCGCCCATACCAAATAAAACTCCACTCCATACCCAAAATACTTCTAATATCTCCCCACTTTGATAATTAATGATCCAATTGGTGGCATATTTAAACCACATATCTGCGATGTAGAGCGAAAACGCTGCTGCTGCTATCATACGCCATGAAAGGGAGACTCGACCCCCCCAAAAGGCTAACAGCAGGATAGTGGCGATGATTAACAGTAGCACGTCACTGACAATATAAAACCAATTTAAAATAGGAGCGATATTTTCTGCCCATCTAGGCACCTGTTCCACTGCTCCCTTTGGCTGATTAGAAATCAACCAGGCTAATGCACTACCAAAGGCTCCAATTGCCAATACAATCAACCACTGCCATTTTTCTAGATTGATTCGTCTAGAAGCTACTGCCAAAATCATACCTACACCTAATAATATGTAGGTTATCACAAAAAATACGTCACCAAAGGAAACTATAGGTTCTTCTTTTAAAACAATTTCCGTGTAGCCAAAAAATATTCCTCCAAGAAAATAAGAAAGCATACCTACCCCAATTGCCAACCAAACATTCCGACCACTGACAATTTGCGGACTGCGCCAATTCCTCAAACATAAGAGACCTGCACCCAGATAGGCAGCAGCTTCTAGTATATTTGTACCAATCAAGTACCAGTCAGCACGCCTTTCTATGCCATCTGAAGTAGGAATTTTGGCACTAAACAGTAAAAAATACAACAGTGCCAACACACCCCAGCCTATGCTAGCCAGGACGATGTTCTGGGTGGTTAACATAAATTTCGGTCGGTATGATTTGTCGTAAGCGCTACTCATAGAACTTTATTGTATATATGAACTCTAGCAGTATTTGTGTTAATAAATTGTATGGGAAGCACCCGTTTTGATAAGGAGCAAATGAATTCATCTCCAGAGTTCTAGGTCACCCATTGTTCAGAGAAACTGCTATGTCTTAATGCCATAGTTTACTCATAGAAGATTGATTTAGCCAACTCATAAAAAGCGATCGCTCTCCTTCTGGCATATCTTGTAAGCGCTCCTCGACTTGATAAGCAAAGTTTGTATTGCCAAAATAGGCTTTGGCTAGGCGATGTAGTTCTTGCAACAGGATGATCACATAACGTTCCTGCCAAATCAGCATTTGGTTTGCCTGTAGCGGGTTTATAGTTAGCAATTCTCTGACAGCGTTTGAGGAAGACAGATGGGGAAATTGCCCATGCTGCAATACTTCCACAATATCTTTCTCAAATAATCCAGCTTGCCGAGATCCTAAAAACTCTTCAATATCCATGTATACTGCTTGTAGTAGCAGAATGCTAGCAAGCGTTAAAATCTCGCTTTTTTGCTGATGACTTGTATCCGTACTAAATTGCTCTAAACGAATTTTCCCCCAGACGCTATATTGCTCTGACTCTTCTAGCAAAACACAAGCTTTGCCTCGTTGATCGGTTAATTCTCGCCACAAAGCTCTAGCTTCTTCTTGTTGGTTGGGTTTAAAAACGCTAATCAATCGAAAGGTTTGCCCCTGATAATGAAGGATCGGCACGTGCTGATCCCGCTTTGGGTGCTGAATGGTCGATATCTCAACATCCTGCCGTTTGAGAATAAACATGGCACTGGCAAATAACTCCTCACAGGGGGCATTTTTAACACAAGAGACTATGATAACTCTCGACTATGTTAGTTTACATATACTAACTTTCGACTTGCATCTTAGCCTTGCCAATATGGAATCTGCAATTTTTGATTGCAATTTGCTGCGGATACAGATAAAATAGTGAAGCTGACTCTTTTTTAGAGCCAGTGTCTTATAATGGGCGCGTAACTCAGGTGGATAGAGTAACTGCCTTCTAAGCAGTCTGTCGCAGGTTCGAGTCCTGCCGCGCTCGTTTTACACAAACAAGTTTTGAGTCTGTTTGATTAGCATCAAATGCAGTTTGTGCGCAACGAGAATCCCGGTTTCTTGAAGAAACCGGGATTCTGGGGATTTTCAATGAAAGACTAGAGACAAACTAGCTGGATTTGGTCAGCTACTACCTTTTGGTACAGTGTCTCCAGGTCCAGTGGTAACAATCACTAAGTTCTCTGGATGAATTAACTCCTGAATTGTTTGTTGAATTTGAGCCATGGTTACAGATTGAACTTGCTTGGGAAATTCTCGGATTTCCGCTGGAGAAAGCCCATAAATAGAATTATCCAAAATGATAGTGGCAACATCACTAGGACTAGCTAAGTCTACAGGGTAGTTGCTAGTGATAGAGCGTTTCGCGTTATTCAGCTCAGCTTCAGTGACACCTTTCTCTCGCAACTGTTTCAGTAAAGCTAGGGTACTAGTGATCGCCTTTTGAGCATCTCCAGGAGCAGTCTGCATTTGGATTAAGAACGGACCAGGAGAAATACCAGCGGCAAAAGCACTGTAGATACCATAAGTCAGACCCAGGCGATCGCGTACCTCAGTACCCAAGCGGCTAGATAAGGTGTCGCCACCTAAAATTTGATTCAGGATGATAGCAGCATAATAACGGGGGTCTTTCCGCGAAATGCCATTGTAACCAATGTAAGTCACAGCCTCGGCCTTACCAGGAATGACCTGATTCTGACGTGTGGTACTTTGTGGGAATGAGACTGGAGGTATGTTAAGTGCTGGGGGCTGACCCTTTGCCTGCCATTGGTCAAAAGTCTGATTCAGTAGAGTCTTGACTTGAGTTGGGTCAAAATCACCTACCAAAGCCAAGGTTGTCGTATCTGGACGGTAATGTTCTTGATAGAAGCTTACCAAATCATCCCGAGTAATCGCTTTTAAGCTCTCTTGTGTGGGAAAGCTATGAAACGGATGATTTTCTGGGTAAATGGCCTGTTGGAATAAACGTCTTCCCAGTGCACGAGGATCATCTAGCTGTACTTTAAGACTAATTAATGCTCGCTGACGACTCAGTTCTAGTTGATCACTTGGGAAAGTCGCATTTTGCAGTACATCTGCTAAGGTTTTAATCAATCTCGGCAGATTCGTAGACAGCCCATTTCCACCAATTGTGACTCCCTCGCGTCCAGCAGAGAAACCCAAACTCGCTCCTTTGTCTTCTAGAGTTTTCGCCAAACTCAGAGCATTTTGTGTCTTGGTTCCATTCATCAAATTGGCAGCAGTTAGACCTGCTAGACCTGCTTTTTGATTGGTATCAAACTCACTACCGGCATCCACTTGTCCAGTTAAATTAATAGTAGGGACACTGTGGTCGGCTAATAAGAGAACCTTTAACCCATTCTTGAGAGTGAATCGCTCTGGTAGCTCTTGTTTATTAGAAACAGTTGCTGATGTGGCAGGCGGCAGATATTTGGCAAGTTCTGCTGGATCTACAGGCTTACCAGGGCTGAAATTTTCAGCAGTACGACCAGTGCCAGCGTTTGAAGTCCCTGGTTTACCATTTGGTTGAGTCGGTTCAAAAAGGCCGATAGTTTGTTGAGCAGGATTGAGGTAAGTTTTTGCTACCCGCTGTATGTCTGCTGGTGTCACTTTAGCAACCGCTGCAAGATAACGCTCTACATAGCGATAATCTCCAGCAATTGTTTGGTTAAAGGCAAGTTGACTTGCTTGACTGGTGATATCTTGGTTACTAAGTATAAAAGAAGCCTGTAGCTGTACCTTCGACCGATTCAGCTCTTCGGTTGTCACTGGTTCTTGTTGCAATTTAGTCAATGACTGTTGCAACACTTGGTTGATTTTCGATAGCTCTTTACCGGGAGCAGCCGTAGCACTAATGTTATACCAACCTCCAGCAATCAGTTCTGAAGGATTAGCACCAACTGAACTTGCTAAGCCACTTTCTACCAAAGCTTGGTAAAGTCTAGAACTCCGTCCTCCTGTGAGGATAGCATCCATCACATCGATCGCAGGTACATCGGGATGAGTGATATTTGGGAGGGGATAGACGACGTCTAATAGTGCAGCACTCCCTGGCTGTTTTAAGACTATAGGTGCTTTTTTGGTTGAGTTAGCAGAAGATGGGGGGATATTTGCTACTTCTTTTGGTCTTGGTGTTCCCTGATTAGGGACTCCCCGTTTTTGCAGCTTACCAAAAGTTTCTTTAATGGTTTTGAGAACAGGTTCCGTGGCAAAATCGCCTGTAATCACCAAAGTTGCATCAGAAGGGCTGTAATAAGTCTTGTAGTAATTCCGTACCTGTTCTAATGTGAATTTCTCAACATCGGCTTTTGTACCCCCTACAGGTAACCCATAGGGTTGATTAGGGAATGCAGATCGCATGACAGCGCGATTGAGACGATAACCTGGTGAATTTTCATATCCCTGCAACTCTGAAATGACCACGCGCTTCTCACTTGTAAGTTGCTCTTGGCCAATCAACGCATTTTCCATGCGATCAGCTTCTAGAGTTAGCAGTGCTTCTAACTTGTTGCGCTCTACCGTGTTAAAATACGCAGTCTCGTCATAGCTGGTAAAAGCATTGAATTGACTGCCCAAAGCACTAAACAATCGACCAAACTGTACTGGACGATCATGGGTACCTTTGAACATTAAATGCTCTAGTTGATGGGAAATACCATTGACTCCCGGTCCCTCATTACGTGAACCAACACGATACCATACATGCACACTTACCACTGGTGCAGTGTGGATTTCCTTAGTCAGTACTGTTAAGCCGTTGTCCAATACCGTTTTACGTACACCTTGAGTCAGTGCAAGACCGGATACTGGTGCGACTGCTGTTGGTGTTGCGGCGTTGGTAAAATTGCTTGGCAACAGCGTCTCACTAAAGAGAAAACTGAGTAACAAGCCTAAAAGAATAAATGGACGACGCAGCTTGAAAAGAAAAGGCATGATAGGTTTCAGAAGAAATTCAGCGTAGATATCTACTATATAAAAAAATGCTCTCTTGCCTTCTAGCATATAAGAGAGCAGTAAGTGTGGTAAGAGGAGCAAACTTAACATTTGCTAATAGTGAGGATAACGAGTCGATGTGAAGGTTTAGTGGCAATTTTATGAAAATGCTGCGATCGCCCTTTAAACTGAAATGTAACCAACAACAACCTTTTACCAGAATCAAGATATCTATTACTTGGCCAAATTCAAGATGGTATGGACTTCCCTCCATGCAAAAATACACGGCACTATCCGCTCACGCCAATTATTTGAACACCACCAGCAACTCTTAGTTGCGGTCTCGGGTGGACAAGATTCTCTATGTTTAATTAAGTTACTATCAGATTTACAACCAAAATGGGGATGGAAGTTAGCGATCGCCCATTGTGATCATCGTTGGCGTCCTGACTCTCAGACAAATGCTGACCACGTAGAAAATCTAGCTAAAAGTTGGGGAATCCCATTTTTTTTACAAACAGCCAACGAACCTTTAAACAGTGAAGCAGCTGCACGTCAGTGGCGCTATCAAGCTTTAAGTGAGATCGCTCGGGAATATCAATATGATTGCGTTATTACAGGTCATACAGCAAGCGATCGCGCTGAAACTCTACTTTATAACTTAATTCGTGGCACTGGTGCAGATGGTTTACAAGCCCTAAGCTGGAAACGTCCACTCATTGATGGTGTTGTGTTAGTACGCCCACTTTTGGAACTGACTCGCACCCAAACAGGACAATTTTGCCAAGATTTTCAGCTACCAATTTGGGAAGATTCCACTAATCAAGATTTGAAATACGCTCGCAACCGCATTCGTCAAGAACTCTTACCATATTTACAAGAAAATTTCAACCCCCAAGTCGAATCAGCCTTAGCCCAAACGGCAGAACTCCTACAAGCGGAAGTGGAATATTTAGAACACGTTGCTCAGCAGTTGAGGGAGGAAGCTATGAATGGGGTCTCTTTGCGCCTCAATCGTCGCGTATTACAAAAAGCACCAATTGCTTTACAACGTCGTGTTATGCGTCAGGTGTTACAAGAAATACTCGAGATTGCTCCGAGTTTTGAGCAAATCGAAAAACTCACGGCTTTGGTGACAGCGCCAAACCGCTCACAAACTGATCCATTTCCTGGTGGTGCGATCGCTCATGTTGAAGGTGATTGGATTGTATTGCTAATAGTTTAAAACTAACCTTATGCCAAATTTATGACGCTAGCAATTGGGGTTGAGATATCAAATCTTGGAGAATGTGGCGTATTCGAGTAATGGCTTGGAGGTGATAATCTCCAGTTTCTTGCACCTGAGCTAATGCTTCTGCAATGCTTTGTAGTTTTTGCTTTAGTGCATCCAAGCTATCTTGAAGTGGTTGTAATGCTTCTTGGTATAGATTAACCCGACCCAGAGATTCTGCTATGGTTGTTTGCCGTGATCGCAAGTTTTCCTCCATAGTTTGTAGTTCTTGACGCTTCATTTCCTGGTGGTGGGTTTGTTCCTCAATCATTCTTTGTGCTTGCTCAAGGCTGGCATGTATCTGCTCAATTTCTCGTTCGAGGTTTTGCAGTTCTTCAGACTGTTGTTTTCTCTCTTGTTCAATTTGCGCTAGCAGTGGACTGAAAGCAATATTTTGATTATCCTGTTCATGGTTAGGAGTATGACCTTGACGTTTGAACAATACCATTTGGTGTTGCCTGAGGAGTTCTTGCCGTTCTAACAAACTACGGCGTTGTCCTACCAAGGTTTTGTTGAGCATTTGGTATAAGTCTTTCTCCTCTGCTAGTTCAGCTTCTAATTTGCTCTTTTCTGACTCAGAAACTTGGTAAATCCTTTGCTGTAGTTCTTCAATAATTGCCTGCTTGTATTTCAGTTCTTGCTCCTGATCGTGAACAAAGCTAGAGTCAATACCCAATTTGCTTTGCAAGTCTTGCACTATTTTTTGTAGTTCTTCTAGAGGCATATTTTCTAACGTTGCGACATCAACTGGTTGGTTAAGAATGACATTGCAAGACATGACAGCCAAGGATTGTAGTTGCTCGTATAATTTGTCCTGGGCTTGCAAATGCTCTTTCAGCATCCGTGCATACTCTTGCTTACTATTAAGAATGGCTGTATTGACCTTTATCTCTGCAGCTTGCTGCCCTAGAGAATTTTGAGATTGCTGCCACTCGTCTTGGATATTAACAAAATGTTGCGCTATTTGGTCAACCTCTAGCTGTTGCTGGTTAACAGTTGTTCTTTGCTGTTCTAGTTGTTGCCAGTGAGGGTTAAGGAGAACTTGTTGCTTTTCTGCTATTTCAAAGGCAAGGTTCAAGTATTCTTGCACTTTTTTTGTAGAAGGAACACTATTGGAGACCAAGTCAAGTGATTCACTCAACATTTGAGTTTGCTCTTGATCCAATAGCATCCCCTGGTGAGACTGAGCTTTGTGATCCTCTAGACGAAGCTGTTCACCTCGTACATGCTCCCACGCTCCTTCTAGTTCCTTGCGGTTGCGTTCTATTTCTTCTTGCTGTCGTGAAATTTCCTTATAAGATGTTTCTACTTCCTGCTTGTGGGCTTCCAAATGTTGAAACTCATCCTCTCTTTGCTGCAGTTGTTCCCAACGTGCTTCCATATCCATTTCACGACGATTTAGCTCTTGCGCTTGGAATGTCAGTGATTGCTTCCACTGGTCAATCTCTTCTTCTTTGAGCTTAAACTTCTCTAACTGACGAGAAAAATTTTGCAAGATATTGACTAGTGGACGACCCGCTTCCTGAATCCGTTGCACTTGACGATTTTGATTGAGTTCAACAAGTACAAGCGTTCCATCATTTAACTTACTGGCTTCTTCAGCACTCATCACCTCTTCCGAGACTGTACTCCAACTTTGGTCGGTTCGCTGACAAGCTAACAGTTTCAGTTCAGTTTTACTTCCACCACCTAGTAAGCCGACTTTTTGTTTTTGTACTTCCGCTAGATATAGCACACCCTTTGTCCTTTTGATGCACTTAATAATAATGTTCTCATTTATACTTAAAATACAGTTACTATTTGCCTGATGTGACCTTAAAGGGAAACAAGACAAACAACGTGAAAATAACTATATATTCTGATATATCGAATGCCATCCCGTTATTCTCAATCATTCTAGAGAATTTGTATGAACATTCATGCAACACAATCAAATTGTTGCATTTTTATATTTTGTACTGACTATTCATCACAATGACTACCGTATTATCACGCTATTAGGTGAAGTATATAAAAAGAATTTAAAATTTATATTTTTCAATATCTTCCTCATCTGGTGCTTTTTGACTCGGTTGGTAGCATTGAAAAACCAAAGGGCACAATAAACGAAGAATATAACAGGGATAATAAGGAGCACTTTCTACCCAAATGCAGGGAAATTTAGATGAAATTGATATTCGCAGTATCCTGCAATTGATTGAGGTAGGGCAACAGACTGGACTACTATTTGTCCAAGCTCACAGCATTTCCCATCACAATCAGTCTGGTATAGAAGAGGTCCTTAGATCTGAAACTTTTTATAACTGGAAACAGCAATCTTGGATTGTTTTTTTTCTCAATGGTCAAATTATCTATGCCAGTGATGGTGAGAGTAATTTATCTCGACTAAGTGATTATCTCCATCACTACGGGGTCAAAGTACAACTCGATGAGATGCAATTAGTCTCCTTAGCATCACTGAATGAACCAGAGTACGGCTATTTGTGGCTGCTTTTGGGACAGAATATCGTTAGTTCAACACAGGCTCGTAGTATCATTCATAGAGCAGTGTACGAAACTATTTTTGATCTGCTGAGTCTACGCCAAGGTAGCTTCATATTCAAGCAAGGTTCAACGCTTGTGCCACAATTAACGACCTTGCAAATAACACCTACCCTCACGAGAATTCTCAAACAGGTGCAGCAGTGGAAACGGCTTTATCCAGAGATCAAATCTGCCGATCAATTTCCAGTAATCACTGATATAACTGGATTACGCACCTCACTACCACCAGTAACATTGGATAGGCTAAAGCATTGGGCTGATGAGAAAACATCCCTACGTCAACTAGCTCGTCGTCTCAATCAGGATATTTTGACTGTTGCTAAGGCAATATATCCATACGCGCAACATGGTTGGATACAACTGGTATATTCAGCAACATCTAAGTCTCAATCATACAAACAAGAAAGTGAACTGAACCAGTCAGGACGCCGAAAGATGCGTATAGTTTGTATTGACGAAGGAAAGAGTTTCTGTGAAACTGTAAATTCTATTTTGCAACGACAAGGCTATGAGGCGATCATTCTGAACAATCCGTTAGAGGCGCTTGGTCTTGTGTTTCGGCTTAAGCCTGATTTGATTTTATGCAATGTAGCTGTGTCGGAATTAGACGGGTATGAGATTTGTGCAATGCTGAGGCAATCTACAGCGTTTCGGCTGATACCAATTATTGTACTCACTGATAAAAGTTCGTTTATTGAGCAAACAAAAGCCAGAATAGCAGGAGCAACAGATTATTTAACCAAGCCATTTGGGTATACTGAATTACTCATACTAGTAGAGAAATATCTCAACTGCAGTGTTGTATAGGATAAAAACAAGACATATAAGCTTAAGTGCGTGAAAATAAAAAAAATATGTAAAGAAATATAAAATCTCGGAATTAGGCTTGTAGTAGTGCTTTAGCGTTATATCTCAACTACAAACCAAAGATGTGTTTTATCAACCCACTTAGCACTTCGCCTCTTAATGGAATACAACATCAATGTAGGGGTACATGGTCGGTTTGCCTCTAATTTAGTTGAAAAATGCTGTAAGACTTGTTAATCCAAGCAAAGATGAGGTAAAAAATATTATCACAGAATCAACTAGCCTCAGTAAAATCTCATTAACTAGCAACTTCATGAAGGAATAGAATTAATTTATACAGTAAGTGCTTGCGAGGAAAATAGGGAATGTTTTAGATAGAAACGTCTACATCAGGAGGTATATAGACATTTTATGAGTATAGTTCTGATTGTGGAAGACAGTATTGCTCAAAGGGAGATGATTACAGACCTCCTGAAAGCAAGTGGTTTAACCGTCACCCATGCCAGCGATGGAGTAGAAGCGTTGGAAGCAATGCAAACCGAACCTCCCGATTTAGTGGTACTGGATATTGTCATGCCCCGAATGAACGGCTATGAAGTTTGCCGTCGGTTAAAGTCCGATCCAAAAACTCAAAACGTCCCAGTCGTCATGTGTTCATCCAAAGGAGAAGAATTTGATCGTTACTGGGGAATGAAGCAGGGTGCAGACGCATACATAGCAAAGCCTTTTCAACCTACCGAGTTGGTAGGAACAGTTAAACAACTGCTGCGAGGATAAGGATGAATATCAAATGGTTAGTAAACCAGACTTTTTAGGAGGTAGTGGCCAAGACCACTTCCGTCCAGAACTGCGAGTAGAAAGTCCGGAAGGGGAGTTATATTTAAGGTTTTTCATTCCCTCAAATCAGGAGTTTGCACTTTTAGCTACAGGTATTCGAGAGGTCATTGAACTAAGTCCAGATAGAATCACCCCTATTCCTAATGCTTCCCCTTTACTTTTGGGTACTCTAAATTTACGAGGTCGAGTTATTTGGGTGGCAGATTTGGGTCAATTTTTGGGAGAAGCAACTGCTTTAAACACGGATCGAGCAGAAATTTCAGTCATTGCGGTTGAGGAGCAAGACACAATAGTGGGCTTGGCAGTGGAGGAAATTGGTGGTATGGACTGGCTAGATGTGAAGTATCTCATGGCATTAACTCATGTGCCAGATGCTATGGCCCCTTTTTTGCGAGGAGAGTGGTTAATAGATACTCAAAAAAATCAGTGTCTGCGACTGCTTGATCAAACAGCAATTTTACGGAGTGCAAGATGGGCAGGATAAAATTGGGAGGCAGGAAATGGCAGCAACGATAGATGACGAACAGACATATCAGCAAGCATACAAAGCATATGTACAAAGGAACTATGAACAAGCAGCTACACTGATTAACCAGGCTGTAGTTTCTTTACCCAATGACCCTAATACTCATTTACTACGGGGTCACATATACTATGTTTTGCAACAGTATGACATTGCAAAAGAAGAATATCAAAAGGTATTAGCATTGACTGATGATTCAGAAATCATTGATTTTGCTAATAATGGTCTGGAAAACATCAGCAAATACCAAACACAAGCTATTGAAGCTACTGAAGTAGATGAGCATGCTCAACTAAAGCCTTCACACTTGACCGAAACTATAGGAAAAAAAGATCTAGAAAAATTAGAGGATAGAGAAGAAGTTCATGAGAATCTTGATTTCAAATCCTCCATTGATGAAGTAGAAAAGGTGAAATCAATTAGTCCGTTTGAAGTCACCATAGATACTGTGTCTGAAGCAAAATCAAAGGTCACAGGAAATGTTGTTGAAGATCCTTTTGGATTTCATCAAGTAGGTATTTTTGAAGAGAATACAAACAATAACAATGAAGAACACTCAGAATTTGAATTATCTGCTTTTTGGCAAGAGGATCTATCACAATTAAAATTTGAAAACTTTGAGGTAAATAGCAACTTAGTATATTCTCAAGATGATAGCAGCAATTCACCATTTCTGCTAAGCAAAAATCAGGCAACGTCCTTAAAAGAGGAATCTCTTCTAGATCAAAATAATGATAATATTCCCTTTAGGTTTGAGGAAAAAACTTTACAAACAGATGAAAATTCCCAGACGACTCATTCCAGTAACCTAGAAAATTCTCACCTACAAAATGTTCTATTACCGGAGGAGACATCCTCACTACAAATTCTAGAAGCAACTATAGAAATCCAAAGAGCAACTCCTGATGCGGAGAACTACAAAGAACTTTCTAACCAAAGGATATCTTTAGAAGTTTCTGCAGAAGAAAAGCAGAGTAACTTAAGTTCTAGAAAAGACCAAAATTACTTTGAAAGTAGCGAAAGCTTTAACTTAGAAACATTTGAGAGTAATAATATAGACTTTTTAGATGACTTTGATGAGTTTGATGATTTAGGTAACATTCCCAAATTTGATATAACGGAAGACTCTACTTTTGGTAGTTCTCAGTCGCATTCTAGTTCAAAAAATACCACAAGCGGCCAAGTCTTGAAGAGTGTAGGAAATACAGCAGCAAGCAGTGCCATGAGTAGCGATCGCGATGCAGAACTATTTAGTATGACTGGTTCACAAGAAGCAATCCCAGTCTTTGTCCCAACAGATGTCGCGAAGATAGAACCTCAAGTCTCAGTCGAGCAAGGCTTTCTTGCTCCATTGGAAAATGCTTCACTACAACGTAAACAGTGGTTGATTGCTGGAACTGTAGGCATTGTCTCGGCAATAGTTGTGGCCACGGTGAGCTTTGTCACTGCTAACTTTTCTCCACCCCAGCAACGTGAGTCAGTACGCAACACAGGCTGGGCAATGACACTAGCCGCAGGAATTGCTGGTTTTGTCACCACAGGCTTGATGGGTAACTTTGCCTTCAGGCAAATTCGTCGCACAACAAAAGATCTGCAATCTCAATTTGAAGCTGTGCGTCAAGGAAATCTGAATGTCCAAGCCACAGTCTATTCAGAAGATGAATTTGGACAATTAGCTACTGGCTTCAATGAGATGACTCGTGTTATTTTCGCAACAACAAATGAAGCAACACGCAAAGCTCAAGAACAGGAGGAAGCTAAAGAAAACCTACAACGTCAGGTGATTCGCCTATTAGATGATGTGGAAGGCGCTGCCAGAGGCGATTTAACAGTACAAGCTGAGGTAACAGCCGATGTTCTGGGAGCGGTTGCTGATGCTTTCAATCTGACAATCCAAAATTTACGAGATATTGTGCAACAGGTGAAAGTCGCAGCACGAGAAGTGACTAAAGGGGCAACAAATTCAGAAACCTTTGCTACAGCATTATCAAGTGATGCCCTGCGACAAGCAGAAGAGTTAGCAGTTACACTTTCATCTGTACAAGTGATGACTGATTCGATACAACGGGTAGCAGAAGCAGCACGCGAAGCAGAAGCTGTAGCCCGTGACGCTAGGGAGATTGCTCTCAAAGGTGGTGATGCGGTAGAAAATACGGTGGCGGGAATTTTAGAAATTCGCGAAACTGTTGCCGAAACCACACGGAAAGTGAAACGATTAGCAGAATCATCCCAAGAAATTTCTAAAATCGTGGCCCTCATTTCTCAGATTGCTTCTAGGACTAATTTGTTAGCACTCAATGCTAGCATTGAGGCGGCACGGGCTGGAGAAGCAGGACGAGGCTTTGCAATTGTTGCAGATGAAGTGCGCCAGTTAGCAGACAAATCTGCCAAATCATTGAAGGAAATTGAACAAATTGTGATGCAAATTCAGAGTGAAACAGGCTCTGTGATGACTGCTATGGAGGAAGGAACACAACAGGTCATTCAAGGTACGAAATTAGCAGAAGAAGCTAAGCGATCGCTAGAAGATATTATTCAGGTGGCCAAGCGTATTGACATTTTAGTACGCTCCATCACTTCTGATACAGTGGAACAAACAGAAACTTCACGAGCTGTAGCTCAGGTGATGCAATCAGTAGAACTAACAGCGCAAGAAACCTCTCAAGAAGCACAGCGAGTATCCGGTGCTTTACAGCATTTAGTTGGGGTGTCTCGTGACTTAATCGCTTCTGTTGAACGCTTCCGCGTAGAAACTTCAGAATCAAGGTGATTCAAGTAGAAAAGTGAGGAGTGAGGAGGAGCCAGTGTATTAGGCGGCTTTACCGACTTGTAGAAACTGGCGTTGAGGAGTGAGGAATAAAAACAAGTCATAGATCCTAACTCCTAATTCCTAATTCCTAACTCCTAGTTCCTAATTCTTAACTCCTAACTCCTAACTTTGTTTGATTATGCTACCAGAACAACAACAGCGTATTTTGGGTTACTTCATTGAGGAAGCAAAAGATCACCTCAATACAATTGAGCAAGGGTTGTTAAATCTCCAAGCAACGTTAAACGATCCGGAAATGCTTAATGAAGTCTTCCGAGCAGCTCATTCCATTAAAGGAGGAGCAGCAATGCTTGGTCTGAATAGCATCCAGCATACAGCTCATCGATTGGAGGACTGTTTCAAAATTCTGAAAGAACACCCGGTTCAGGTGGACCAAAAGTTAGAATCTTTATTTCTTGGTGTATCTGATACATTAAAAGCACTATTAGAGCAGTTACAGTCACCCTTTGGTCTCTCAGAAGAGATCGCTAGTGATCTGATGTCAGAAGCGGAACCGGTTTTTCAGTGGCTACACGAACATTTGGAGATACTTGTCAAAGAAGAAAGCATAAAATTAGCGACTAATCCATCTGAGACTGTTCAAACACCCACGATCACGACAACAGAGACTCACTCCTCCAACCCATCTCATGAGGAAAGGCCCCACGGGAGATCTGCAGGAAGTCTCTCAGAAGATTTTTACAACTCGGCTAAACCAACGCCCACCACTCATTTTGGAATGGCAGCTGCCGCCGATCCAAAAGTGTCCAAAGAACTACCCTTACGGCAGTCATCTGGAACAACACATTCTCTCGCAGCGCTACCCCACAACCATGCTGCCTTCTCCAATGCTGCATCCTCATCATCGCCTGCAATATTAATAGACAGTGATAGTGAGCAACAAATTCAAACCCAGGTGATACATACACTTAGGGATATGTTGCAACTGTTTAGACAAACAGCAACACCCGAAACTCGGGAAAATCTTCAGAAGTGTTGCCATCATTTAGTGAAACTTGGTGAAGAATTTAAGTGGTCAAATTGGTCTAATTTGTGCCGGGTAGCAGCAAGTGCAATCGCCAATCCCACAAACAGTTATCTAACCCTAGCCAAAATTGTCATTACAGATATTAAACAAGCTCTAGAATTAGTGCTTACAGGTCGGGAAGCAGAAATTGCTGTGAGTCAGCAACTAGAATCCCTCGTCCCCGTTCTAGAACTTGAATTACTAGAAATAGATGTGGGAGATGAACCGACTACTACTATAAACGAACCTTCAAATAGTTCAGAGTCAATCTCATCCACAGACACTGTTGATACTGTAACCAGCCCTGAAGAGGCCTTACCAAGGACGGAAAATGAGCTTTTAGAGATTCAGGCAAACAGCATCACGACCCTATCAGATTTATCTGTGGAACTGAACAATAACAGCAAAGACGAACTTTTTGCAGACAGCAGCATTGGCTCTAATTGCCCAGAGGTAGGAACAGTCGAGTTAAATACTCTTGCTGATTTATTTGAAGGCGAGACGGCTAACCTAGATGGATGGGAGCAAGTCGAGATCCTAGATATTCCTTCTGAGGAAGTTGAAAATAATCTAAGCAGTACTGAGACTAACAATACTGATAGTGACTTTCAATTTTTATTTGACCAAGAAACTAATGGTCATTCTCATCAACCAAGCCCTCAAGAAGAAGAATTGACTCTTGTACAGTTATTTGGTGACGAACTTCTAGAAGAAGAGAAATTAGAAATTCAAAATTCAGAAAATGTTGGATTGGTGATTGAGTTTAGTAATGAATATTTAGTTGACCAAGAAGACATAACAGCACCAATTGTTTCTGAAGAAACTGCATCACCAACCAATCAGCAAGAAATTGCTAGTATTGAACTACCAGTTAAGAACGAAAATAGTTATGATGACTTAGTTCAAGAAACCGATTTGTTAAACACTGTGCAAGAAATTGCCGATGTTGTCCTGACAAACGTAGTTCTAGTACCAGATGAAGATAAGATCTCTTCTTTAGAAGAACTGTTAATTAAAATTCCAGAAGATCCAACATCAGCATCGCTTGCCAACCAGTCTACATCCGAAACTTCTGATAATGTATTGGATGCTTTGTCTGGATCTACAACATCAGTAGAACTCGCTGAACAAGAGAATGATCTTGCACAGTTTTGGAATCAAGAAATCTCAGAAGAACCCAAAGGTGAATTGAACTCTATTGTGGAGGAAGATGCAGCAAGGGCGTTGGAAGAAATTTTACATGCTGCTGCTTCTGATAATATTTTGGGAAATGCTGAAGGGTCAATACCACCAGGTTTTAACTTAGAAACACTGGATCTCACTTTACCTTCACAAGAAGAACTAAATCTCATATTTTTGCCAGAGACTGACGATAATTTATTTGAGGATCTGCCATTAACCAATTCAACAACTGATCCTGGTATTGACAATGACGAACTATCATCTGAGATTCTTAGCTTTTCGCAACAGCCTGGTAGTTTCCTCAATCTTGGAAACCAATCCACTGCTGTTCCTCCAGAAGCTTTGGAATTGATGCCTGAATTTACAAATTCAGTTCCCGAAACTTCACAGGCCAGTTCAAAAGAATCTGCTTCTGAAATAGAACTTGATTGGTTTCATGAATTTGAGATAGAAAGTCATGAGTCTTTGCCTGGTCTGTTTGAGGAAATAGCAGCAGATGATATAAATCTTAAAAACAATTCTTTCCCACAGCAACAGCAGGATTTAGGTGATGAGTTCTTTACTTTAGACAATCAACTAAATTTAAGTTTTACCAATGAGTCTCAACAGAACCAGATACATCAAGAGGTCGTCAATGCAGAGACTCTCTCTAACTCGGAAACTAATGTTGAGGTGTCAAAAAAAATAACAGATTATGAAAATGTAGATTTAAAAAATGCAGATACAGAACTGGAGGATATATTAAATACAGAAAGTCAACAAAAATCGGATGACAGGTTTAGAAGCACAGATACATTAGATGTATCTATAGAAACTTTATTAAATCTTATAGATGATGAAATTGACGATTTACCATATCTATTGACGGAAAGATCAAAAACTGAAGAAGCAACAATTGTACAGCAAGAAAATTCTGATTTTGCTTCAGAAATAGTCGAGAATGAAGATGAACTCTTGCTATACATACAGGCACAGGCAGCCCAACAAGAACAGCAAGAAACTGTAAATGACACCTTAATAGAAGATGAATTTGCTGAGTTGGATGAGCTGCTAACACAAGAAGTCACATTTGGTACAACTGCTTCCGCTACACCAGAAGACGAAATGTCTGCCCTAGAAGAATTGCTGAATATAGTACCAGGCGAAGTTAGCGCAAATAGCAGCAAAGCAGATATTAACGATCAATTTCAAGAACTGGTCGAGATGGTGAAGGGCGACCTAGCACCACGTATGCCTGTGACTCGTGTTCCTAAATTTGAACAATTAATGAAGGTTCCAGTTAAGCATCTGGATGATCTCAGCAATTTGGTTGGGGAATTGGTCGTCAATCGCAATAGCTTGGAACAAGATCAAGAGCGCCTGCGACAGTCTCTAGATAATTTGCTTAGCCAAGTGCAGCAGCTATCAGATGTGGGAGCAAGAATGCAAGAACTGTACGAGCGATCGCTACTGGAAGCTTCTCTGCTAGCAAGCCGTAAAAACAATGGAATTGGTTCGCAAAAAGATACGGATAGGGGTTTTAGTGAGCTAGAAATGGATCGGTTTACTCCTTTCCATACGTTATCTCAGGAAATGATTGAACTGATTGTACGGGTACGTGAATCAGCTAGTGACATAGATTTTGTGATCGACGAAACTGAGCAAGTTGCTCGGCAATTCCGGCAAGTAACGACCCAACTACAAGAAGGAATCACACGATCGCGAATGGAGCCGTTCGCTGAGATTAGCACACCGCTAGAGCGAGGTGTACGCGAAAGTGCAATCAAATGCGGCAAACAAGCACGGCTTGTGATTGAAGGTAGAGATACCTTAATTGACAAAATGATTCTAGAACATCTCAAAAGCCCACTCACGCATTTGCTGAACAATGCGATCTCTCACGGTATTGAAACACCAGCAGTGCGACAGGCAGCAGGTAAACCACCAGTTGGTGTTATCACCATCCGCGCCTTTCACCAAGGCAACCAAACTGTCATCTCCGTAAGTGATGATGGTGCTGGTATTAATGCAGATGGGGTCAAGGCAAAGGCTGTCAAGATGGGCCTTATGACAGCAGAACAGGTCAAAACCATGTCCCATATTGATATTTACGACCTGCTATTCCAGCCTGGTTTCAGCACAAAAGAGAAGGAAGACGAATTCGCAGGCCGTGGTGTTGGTTTAGACGTAGTTCTTACTAGAATCAGTGAAATCCGAGGGACGATTAATATTGACTCTACCCTAGGTAAAGGAACCACTTTCACTATTCGCTTACCGCTGACCTTAAGCATTTGCAAAGCTCTCTTTTGTGTGTCAGATAAAGCCCGCATTGCTTTCCCCATGGATGGTGTAGAAGATACTCTAGACATACCCGTAAAAAATATTCAGCATGGTTCTGATGGACAAAAATTTATTCCTTGGCGTGACACTGTATTGCCATTGCGACCATTGAAAGACCTTTTAACCTTCAATCGTCAACTCAGTCGAGGCAATGTTTACGGTGGAAACCGCGACGATGACATGATTTCTGTGGTGGTAGTACGCTCAGCAAATACCTTGATTGCGCTACAGATCGATCAAGTGCTGAGTGAACAAGAAATTGTGATTAAGCAATTTGAAGGACCCGCACCTAAACCCATTGGTGTCGCTGGTGCTACCATCCTGGGTGATGGACGCATTATGCCTATTGCTGACGTGTTAGAGATTATTGATCTCTTCCAAGGACGAATTTCTAAACAGCGTGGTATCAGCCTTTGGGAACAGCAAGCAACTCCCACTGTGCCAGAAATTCCTGCGACTAAAATTGACCCAACAGTCCTGATTGTTGATGACTCAATTACAGTCAGAGAGTTGCTGTCTATCACATTTAGCAAAGCAGGTTATCGTGTAGAACAGGCTCGTGATGGTCAGGAAGCTTGGGATAAACTGCGTTCCGGATTGCCTTGTGATATTGTGTTTTGCGATATAGAAATGCCCCGTTGTGACGGTCTCGAATTGCTCTCTCGCATTCAGAAAGACTCCAATCTCAACCACTTACCTATTGCCATGCTTACCTCAAGGGGTGCAGATAAACACAGGCAAATGGCAATTCAATTAGGTGCTAGCGGTTACTTCACCAAACCCTATCTCGAAGAGGCTTTACTGGAAGCAGCCGGGAGGATGCTTAAGGGAGAGAATCTGGTAAACCATTCAGGAAGCAATAGTTAAGTACAATGTAGCGGTTAACCGTCAACCATTAACAGTGGACCCGAGTTACCATGCAAGTGAAACAGACCATTCACAATTATGTCGTCGCAACAACACTTTACTTACCCATCTAGCCGCAAAAGTGATCAAGTTGATAACTACCACGGGACTCAAGTTGCTGATCCTTATCGTTGGCTGGAAGATCCAGACTCAGAAGAAACGAAGGCTTGGGTTCAAGCACAAAATAAATTGACTTTTGGCTATCTTCAGGAAATTCTCTCAAGAGAAAAAATCAAGCAGCGTCTCACAAAACTATGGGACTATGAAAAATACAGCATTCCCTTTAAAGAAGGCGATCGCTACTTCTACTTCAAAAACGACGGTTTACAAAACCAGTCTGTCTTATACACTTTAACCTCCCTCGAAGCTGAAGCAAAAGTTTTACTTGACCCTAACAAACTTTCCGAAGACGGTACCGTTGCGCTTTCGGGATTGTCCATCAGTGAAAATGGTAAGCTTTTAGCATATGGTCTGTCTACCTCTGGTTCTGACTGGCAAGAGTGGAAAGTACGGGATATCGAAACTGGTGAAGATTTAGAAGACCACTTAAAGTGGATTAAGTTTTCTGGTGCATCGTGGACACATGACCATAAAGGTTTTTTCTACAGTCGCTATGATGAACCAAATGAAAAAACCAAATTAGAAGATGTTAACTATTATCAAAAGCTTTTCTATCATCGACTGGGTACACCCCAATCAGAAGATATTCTTATTTATCAACGCCCAGATCAGAAAGAATGGGGATTTAGTGGTGGCGTAACAGAAGATGGACGCTATCTGATTATTGCCGTTTGGCTGGGAACTGACCCTAGAAATCTGGTTTTTTATAAAGACTTAACGAATCCTAAAGCAGAAGTCATAGAATTGATCAACGAATTTCATGCTAGTTACAGCTTTATTGATCATGATGATAGCGTCTTTTATTTCCACACTGATTTAGATGCACCACGCGGGCGAGTGATTGCCATTGATACGGCAAACCATGCACTAGAAAATTGGCAAGAAATCATCCCCGAAATGGAGGAGACTCTAGAAAGCGTTGGTATAATTAATAACCAGTTTGTTGTAGATTATCTCAAAGATGCTCGCAGCCAAATCAAAATTTATAACCTCAATGGCGAGTTTGTGCGTGAAGTTGAATTACCAGGGATTGGGTCTGCTGGTGGTTTTGGTGGCAAGCGTTACGATACCGAAACTTTTTACAGTTTTACAAGCTTCACCGTACCAGGAACTATCTATCACTACGATCTCATTAGCGGAAAGAGTGAAGTTTTCCGCCAGGCAAAGGTAGATTTTAACCCTGATGATTACGAGACGAAACAAGTTTTTTATCACAGCAAAGATGGCACTCAAGTGCCAATGTTTATTACTCATAAAAAAGGAATTCAATTAGATGGAAATAACCCCACATATCTTTATGGTTATGGTGGGTTTAATATCTCGATCACGCCTAGCTTTTCTGTAAGCAGTTTGATCTGGATGGAAATGGGTGGTATTTATGCTATCCCTAACATCCGGGGTGGTGGTGAGTATGGCGAAGAATGGCATCAGGCTGGAATGAAGTTGAACAAGCAAAATGTTTTTGATGACTTCATCGCCGCAGCAGAATGGCTGATTGCCAATGGTTACACCAAGCCTGCTAAGTTGGCGATCGGTGGCGGAAGTAATGGGGGGTTACTAGTGGGTGCTTGCATAACCCAACGCCCCGATCTGTTTGGTGCAGCCTTGCCAGATGTAGGCGTTATGGATATGTTGCGCTTCCACAAATTTACTATCGGCTGGGCTTGGACTTCTGAATATGGTTCGTCGGAAAATCTAGAGGAATTTCAGGCACTTTATGCATATTCACCACTGCATAAGCTCAAACCAGGTACAGCCTATCCAGCAACCATGATTACGACAGCAGATCATGATGATCGCGTTGTTCCCGCACATAGCTTTAAATTTGCCGCAACTTTGCAAGCTGCACACACAGGTGTATCACCTGTGTTCATTAGAATTGAGACTAAGGCAGGACATGGTGCTGGCAAACCGACAGCTAAGATTATCGAGGAAGTTGCAGATAAATGGGCTTTCTTAGTACGTAATTTGGGTGTTGCGGTTGAGAATTAAGACAAAATTATCCCTGATGTAGGGTGGGTTAGGCGCACGATTTTATGCGATCGCTAAACACGCCTAGCCCACCATTGTTTCGTGTACTAATCGTCCTTTCATGCGGTGGTTATCGAGGCGATTTTTTAAAGAAACTGGGTTAGCACTTAACAGAAACCGTATCTCTTCATAAGACTTCTGGATCTACCCCCAACTCCCGTAACTTTGCCGCCATCAGATTGCGCAACTGCTGTTCCTGCTGTAACCGTTCTGTTCCCCACAACAACAACTTCTCTTGAGCATCCCACCAGCGTAGCCAGTAGCCTGTCCGATTCGCCTTATTCCCCTGCCAGATTCCTAAGAACAGTCCCATCTCCGCAATCCAGTAGCGTCCCTCTGCATTCGGTTGCTGAAGTTGATATTCCCCTGTCTGGCCGCGTTGATAGACTTCTACCCAACCAACTTCCGGCTCAAATATCACGTAGGTGGGAACTTGCAGAATGCGTTCATAGTAGTACCATTTACCTGGTGGATATTTTCTCTTAATCGAGTATTCACCGCCTTCGGTGTCCGACAAAAACTCCATCACAATTGTGGGAACTTCCCCTTCTCTATGAGGTGTGTAGCTGCGGCGGTTTTGGTTTGGGGGCTGAGTTGGCAAAACAGAACGAACATAAAACCAATCCGGTGCTTTAATCACCAACTTGCCATCCAAGGTTGCACAAATTCCAAAGTTAGTGCCAATTAGTGTAGAAGGCTGAATCAACCCTTCTAGTTCCAAGCTTTCGGTGAGGGCGGCGGCGATCGCAGGTTGATTAATGTTATCCACAGGCTCATCAGGTAAGGGAAAGTTGTCTGGTAACTTTTCCCAAGTAACAACTGGTTCACTGATGGTAGTTGACATAAAACCCTAGACTCAGGTGGCTACTAATTCATATTATGCTTGGTAGTGAATAAGATACATTAAAAAGGGTGTGGAGTATAGGGTGTAGGGTGTAGGGTATCCCCATCAATAAATTGAGGGGATTTCATTGATGAATAAATTTTTTGTTTTCTCCATCAATAAATTTAAGGGCTTTCAACCCGCTTGGGTGTAGAGTAGGGTGTTCATTTTCTGCAAGAATTTCTTTTTACCCCTACACCCCACACCCTACCACCTACACCCGTTTTTTCGGTAAG
>JAJPJF010000444.1 GCA_021324415.1 Nostocales cyanobacterium Centralia_MAG_434 | reverse complement strand
TATACAGTCATCAACTATTTAAGCACAGCCACATCTGACAAGATCGTAAATAACAGGTTGGCAAACATCTACCTGACTGATAACTTTGCTCCAGTCAAGCAAGAGATGACAGCCAACGATTTGCCAGTGATTGGGGAACTGCCAAAAGAACTTTCTGGGATGTTCTTGCGTATTGGACCTAATCCACAATTTCCTCCCGTTGGTCGTCATCACTGGTTCGATGGAGATGGCATGATTCACGGAGTACAAATCAACAATGGCAAAGCTGCTTATCGTAACCGCTATGTCCGCACTAAAGGATTTACTATCGAACAAGCAGAAGGCAGAGCAATCTGGCCCGGACTTTTAAACTTACCTCGGCTTGATCTTCCTCAAGGAATGCTGTTTAAAAATCCAGCTAATACGGCAATGGTGTGGCATGCTCATCGACTTTTAGCGCTTTGGGATATGGGAGAACCGTATGAAGTCGAATTTCCTAGTTTAGAAACAGTTGGTTCTTACACCTTTGATGGCGAGTTAACCTCTGCATTCACTGCTCATCCCAAGGTAGATCCAGTCACAGGTGAAATGGTATTTATTTGTATGTCACCTTTGATGCGACCTTATTTAAAATATGGTGTTGTCTCAGCAGAAGGAAAAATCGTACACAATGTGTCTATTAACCTGCCATGTGCAACAATCATGCATGATTTTGCCATTACCGAACACTACACCATCCTTGTAGATATACCTGTTGCTCTCCATCCGGGGAAATTACTGCGAGGAGAGTCACCAATTGTGTTTGATGCAGAACGTTCCACCCGCTTTGGTATCTTACCCCGCTACGGAGATAACAGCACAGTTGTTTGGTTTACGGTTCCTGGTTTCGCACTGTTTCATACCATCAATGCTTATGAACAGGGTGACGAGGTACTAATCTTTGCTTCTCGCATGGATTCTACTTTTTTCTTCGTACCTCACTATAACGACGGTGTTTTGGTTGATATAGATCCAGCATTTGAAACCATGCAGCTACTCTGTTGGAGACTCAACATAGCTACTGGAACCGTGCATGAGGAAGTGCTTGAAGATTATGTTCCCTCTGATTATCCGCAGATTAACAATAGCTATTTAGGTAGGCGGATGCGTTACGGTTACTTTGCACGCGGTGATCTAGACAAGCTACCTAAACCATTATTAAATGGTCTAATCAAATATGATTTTGAAAATCATAGCTCAGTCACCCATTACTATGGTCAAGGACGCTTTGGAGGTGAGGGAGTATTTGCACCGCGACCTAATGCCACTGCAGAAGATGACGGTTGGCTATTGACTTATGTCTATGATACCGAGTTGGAAAGATCTGAATTACTGGTGATTGATGCCCAAGACATGACATCTGACCCTGTAGCACGAGTCCTGCTTCCCCAGCGTGTCCCTTACGGTTTTCATGCTTTATGGGTTGCTGACACTAATTAACAACTCCACAAATTTGATTTAATATTTCTATTCTTAAGGATTGCAAAAATGACAGGCACAATAACTCAACCAGGTCAGGGTAATACATATTTAGTCATGGGTGACTTATACACTATTCTAGCTACAAAAGAAAATACAGGTGCTTACAATCTCAGTGAAGTGCTCATGCAACCTCAAGGCTTTATACCACCCCACTTTCATGATGAAGACGAAGCACATTATCTTCTAGATGGGGAAGTAGAGTATCAAATTGACGGAAAGACCATCTCTGCTACTCCAGGAACTTTTATCCATATCTCCAGAGGTCAAGTTCATAGTTTTAAGAATATTGGTTTAAAGCCCGCCAAATTTCTCTTTTGGGCAACATTAGCTGGAGGTGAACAATTTTTAGCAGAAATAGGACAACGGGTACAGCCAATAAATGAAGAAGAAAAGCAGAGTCTTTTGGGAAAAGTAAATCCCGAGGAGATAGAAAAAGCAATGACAGTTGCTGTCACAGATTATGGGATAAAGTTTGTAGTTCCTGACTCCAATTGAGGCAAAATATTTGTGAAATTTTGTACCACTAAAATGCTCACTACAAAATTTTTAAAACTAATACAATAGATGACTAGGTTCCAGTACGAAAAATGAAGTTCCAGAAACCCAGTTTCTCTGAGAAACCGGGTTTCTCATTTCTTGTGAACACCTTTTTCCTGACCTTTTTGTTAGCCTGAATTATCCATTCCGTCTTTTAGCCAATTGAGTTCTGCTTTCAAATTGACAATATCTCCTTGTAAAGAACCTACCTCGTCTTCCAAGTTTTTGATATTTGCTTTTAGTTCGAGAACTTCAGCATATAAAGCGTCAATTTCAGTTCTAAGTAAATCTTCTTTTTTAGCCATTAAATTATCCTGAAGTATATGCCAAATGAAGATAGATAACATCCATAAAGATTTATGTATTTTCGTAATGGGATATGAAGACTTCATCCTATGTTTTTTTTACAACAAGTTCAATCCGTCTCTTGATTAACTTTATGTAAACTTTTCTTGTATACTAGCTAACATCATTGTGGAAACAAAACTTTTCGCCCTGACGCTCGTCACTCCAAACTGGAAACACTCTCTGCAGTACATTGCAAAGTAAAACCCCACGAGGTAGAGTGGGGCTGTATGTAGATGATCGTCATTAAAGAAAACTTCACCACAACTAATTATGTTATTGACCAATTGTGAAAAACTTGGGTGATACCATTACACTAAATTTTAGATACAAATCCTCTCCCCTGTCCCCCCAGTCCCCTTGTCCCCCTTGTCCCCCCAGTCCCCCCAGTCCCCCCAGTCCCCCTGTTTGTCAAACGTATCAACCTTTAAGTGAAATGGTCTGAGGTGCAACAAAGTGCGATCGCCTATCTACTGACAAGGTCTAATGAGCCTGACCAAGCTTTTCAAGAGCTAAATTGATAGGTTCATGATCTACTAGCTGATTGAGTTCGGGTGGTTTACCATTGAACAAACCGAGCGATCGCATCCTTGAGATTGTGTAGCTAAGCCGTTGGTTGTCAATTCCATCATTAACAGGGAAAACTTTATGCTTCTCTACTAGTAGCTGATAGGTCTTTCCAATCACGTTGGCATCAAAGCCAGTGGTCTGAGCTGCAATTGTGATTGTCTCATCTTTATTTTGATACATAAATCTGTGCGCTTGAGTCAGAGCAGTTAGAAAGCGAACAGCAAGGTTAGAGTTTTTTGCTAACCAATCTTTACGTACAAAATAAGAGCCATAGTAATATTTCGGTTCAACTTCATGTAAATCAACGAGTACATGAAACCTTGGATCTCGTTTGAGGATCTCCGAAACTTGCTCAGTTTGAAGAATAGCAGACTCTATTTGACCAGATATCAATGCTTGAATATAGCTTGGTGGCGAAATCGGGATATACTTAACGTCTTTTGGTGTCAATTTGGCGCGCTCAAGTACCATACGAGTCATGATTTCACGAAATGCACCGATGTCTTGGACTCCAACATTCCTACCACGCAAGTCTGCAACGGACTTAATTGTCTTGGGAGTGACCATGGAAACAGTGAGTCGGTTAGCATAAGTGCCAATGATCGCTATATTGCCACCTGCGACAGCCGCATTAACCACTGGCTCAAAGCTAGACCCGCCAATAGTGACATCCTTGGCAACCACTGCTTGTACAGTTTTCACTGCCGAGTCTAGGTTTTTTAACACAACATTCAAGCCTTGCTGCTTAAAGAAGCCTTTCTGCTGAGCGATCGCGACATCAACATTTGCAAAACTAGTTTTTCCAGTTGGGAGAGCAACTTCAATGGTTGTTGGTGTGATTGCAGAATCATTTTTTAGGTTAGTCGTGTTTGAAGGTGCTTTTTGACATGCACTCACAGAGATTGCAGACAAGGTAGTAACAACAAACAAGGTCGCAAAGAACCGTCTTCGTTTTTGCATGAGACTGTGTATTTTATCGAAAGTAGAAGACCCAACACTGACAATATCATGATGCAACCATCATATAAAGACTAATGTAGGAGATGCTCAACGGACGATCTCTGATTTTTTCGTTTATGTTCAGTTGTAAATCCTTTTTAAGATATGTTTGTAACTTGATAATATACAACTATAAGGGATTTTAGCTAGCTTTTAAGCAAATATTTAAACCTCTTTTGAAAGACTTACAATAATTTGATGAATTCATAATAATTTTTACATATAAAAGCTGTATTCTTATGGATTGAACAAGTGACAACCCATATAACTAGATGCAACCAAATAAACCCAATCCAACCGTAGAGCAATCTTAAGTTATTTGTAGAAAACGAAAAAGCCAGTTTTTCTAAGAAACTGAATTTCTGGAGGTTGAAATTTTCAGACATCAAATAGAATTGTCATATTCTTCTTCAAAAATGAACTAGAAGATCAATAACTATCAAAAAGTGCCAGAGTCAATTCATGTGCTAAAACAGAGAGTTTTGAGAATTTTATGAATGCTAACAAATTTCACAATAAAGGAACTGTAGTTTGTAACCACTGCAATTACAATGGTAATCCGGCAGGAGTCAAAAACTGTCAGAAATGCGGGAAGCGTCTTGCGAAAAGCAGAGTGAGCAAATTTGATTCTGCTTACATGTTTTTGGCGTTTATAGCTCTGGTGACCTTGATTTTTGCTGGATTCGGCTATTATTTTGGAGGACAATTGCGCTTCCTAACAGGCATTGGGAATATCGATAGTTCTTCTGAGAAAAGTGCCTCTGACATTCAAGATTACGACTTCATGAAGGACGTTCCGAATGTTCCAAAAGGAACATTTAATTATGGTGGTGCTGTCTTGTTTGCATCCATAACCAGCAGTGGTGCGCATCAGGCTATGGCAAATGCTCATCCAGGTTTTACCCTAGTTTATACGGAGCCTACTAATGGCAGTCCTGGTAACAGCAGAAGTTTAGCTATGTTGCTAAATGGTGAACTGAGTTTTGCTCAGATAGCTTTGCCTCTAACAGATAGTGACTACAGCGAGGCAACAAAACATGGTTTTACCCTAGAGCAAGTACCAGTAGCTATTGATGCAATTGTTGCTTTTACTCATCCAGGCTTATCTATTCCTGGGATTTCAGTTGATCAACTCCAAGCTATTTACCTTGGAAAAATTACAAATTGGAACCAACTCGGCGGACCCAACTTACCGATAGTAGCTTTTGCCAGACCTAAGGTCGCAACTTTATTGCACGTGCTTCTTGGTCCACAAGTTGATCAAGTGAGTCCTAATGTGCACTATGTTCGGGATTACACAGATGCAGTTCGTCAAGTCGCCTCTACCCCCGGAGCTATTTCTTTTGGAGGAAGCGGTCCGCTTGTTGGTCAGCGGTCAGTTCGTTTTCTTGCCTTAGCTAAAGCACATTCACAGAATTACGTGCAACCATTCATAAATGATGGTAAGCAAATCAATGAGACTGCATTTAAGGATGGTAGTTACCCTATGATCCGGCGTCTATATATTGCTATACGTCGGGACAAGAAAATTGATGAGCGGGTCGGAGTTGCTTACACTAATATGCTGCTGTCCAAGGAAGGTCAGCAGTATGTTGCCAAAGGGGGCTTTCTATCTCTGCGATAATCAAGGTTTGTAGTAAACACTTTAGCGCTTTCAAAGTTAATGACTAAAGTCCTTACTACAAACTCCTCAACTCATCAGTTTTGAGTAAAGATGCTCAATTTATCAACATCGCTCATGACAAATTCGTAATACCAATTTAATGTGAAGCTGCATATAATAGGGTGAAAGCAAACTTCGTAAGTTGATATCCCCATGAGCCGCCCATTTCAAATTGAGATCACCGAGAGCGAAGAAGAACTAAAAAAACGCCTACAAACAGCGTCTTTGGGAAACCAGAAAGAAAAGTTACAGATGTTGTGGTGGTTGGCGAGTGGGCAAGTTAAGGAACAACAGGAAATAGGGCAACGTTTAGGTAGAGATAAATCAACGGTGACAAGATGGTTGCAGAAGTATAGAACCAGTGGGCTGTCTGGCTTACTAGAAATGAAGAAAGCACCCGGAGCAAAACGAAAAATTAATGATGAAGCCCTCGCGGCCCTCAAGCAGGAACTGGAAACTGGAATTGGGTTTAATAGTTACGGTGCAATAGTCGAATGGTTGAAACTTGAACATGGACAAGACATAGAGTATGCAACTGTTTATGCCTGGGTTCGATATCG
>JAJPJF010000259.1 GCA_021324415.1 Nostocales cyanobacterium Centralia_MAG_434 | reverse complement strand
GTACTTTGGTGATTCACCTGTGTCTGATCCTCAACCATCTCCTGACTCGGTACACCTGATAACTAGCAGTTATCGTCCCCCCATAGCAGCGATCGCCTTAGCACGCAAGCAATTTTCCAAACCATTGGAACTACTCAATTCCAAGCCGACTTACGAAAATTGGAAACCTGGTGGCGACACTGCACCACAGTTTTACGAAACTCTTTATTTTGGTCACACTTTCCAAGTTGGTACGCTAGCGCAAGGTTCCGGCGGTGATTGGAATGGGTTCAAAATGATGGCGTTGAATCAAGCGCGTGGCGTTGATTACTTGATTGCAGCAACAGGAACAGATCCGACGCAAATTTCTACTTCTTCTGTTGGTGGTGACAATATAGCTCAGTATCGAAATCTGGTGATCTGGCTGAATAATAAACCGAAAGTACCTTTTCAATTCTTTTTGCCCAAGTCAGCTAAGTTGGAAACAATAGGCGCAATCACTTTCATTCGCTACGAAAAAACATGGCTAGCACTGTTGCCAATTCATTTAAAAATTGAGGGGATCAACACAACAGCAACTGATAAAATCCGCGATCGCTATCCCAATGATCAGATCCTAACAGCCATAGGCAATGAAGGTTTAAGTGGATTTGCCTTAGAAATAGGTGAGCCAGAAACTTATGGTAGTTGGGAGCAGTTTCAGCAATTTGTGTTGCATCAGTCCCGCTTAAATCTGAATCAAGTTGAGGAAGGAGTGGTTGAGTATCATAGTGTTTCCGGGACAGTGAAACTTCAATATCAACCGCAAGGATTACCCAAGGTTTGGCGAAATGGACTTCCTCACAACTGGCAAAATCACTATGCCGTTTATCAAAATGCTCAAGGTGGCAAAGCACCAATTCACGAAGGTTGGAAGCAAGGAAAGCTTGAAGTTAAGGCAGGTGGCTACCAATTTGCTAGTCAGACTTGACGATTAAGTTTCTATCAAATAAGAAGGGCTTTCTGGCTCTTCCTACAATAAAAATCAGCAGTTCCGTAAAAAAACTGAAAACCATATCATCCGATTCAACGGATAATTGTTATACCTGCATTTACATCCAGAAAAACCAGGTGTGACAACTTTGGCTAAGCAAAAAGAACCACAACCACACTCACCAACTCAGCCTCTCAAGAAGGCTCTGGGGAGTTTGAAATCTTACCGTTTTATCACCCTTGGAGCCTTTATCAGCTTGTTGCTGTTGACATTAACTAATGCCTTGACTCCACAGCTTTTTCGTTGGGGGATTGATCAAGGCATCGCCAAAAAAGACTTACAAGTAGTTGTTCAAAGTGCTAGCTTGATGGTTTTAGTCTCCATTGGACGGGGCTTATTCAACTTTGGGCAGAGTTTTTGGGCAGAAGCAGCTTCTCAAGGTGTTGCCTACGATTTACGTAATCAAATTTTTAGCAAAATTCAGAATCTTAGTTTTAGCTACCACGATCAAACGCAAACTTCGCAGCTGCTCACCCGCATTACTAGCGATATTGAACAAATACGTACCTTTATCGGTACAACACTTATTCAGGTAGTTGGTGCAGTGGTGACTGTAACTACTATTGCTGGGATTTTGCTAGTGATGAACTGGCAACTGGCACTGATTACCCTAATTTCAATACCACTTGCCGGGTTTTTACTTATACGGTTTTTTACGAAAAATGGAAAGCTTTTTGAGCAGGTACAAGAGCAACTTGGTAATCTCAATGCTGTGTTGCAAGAAAACTTGCTTGGCGTTCGGGTTGTAAAGGCTTTTGTTCGCGAATCAGTAGAAATGTCTCGCTATAACACGCTAAATGACGATCTATTGATGCTGAACATGCGAACCATTCGCGCGCTCCGTAATACGTTTCCATATATCTTTTTACTAAGTAATTTAATTACACTTGCTGTGGTTGGCTATGGTGGTGCAGAGGTGATTGGGGGTAAGTTCTCTGTTGGGGAACTGGTGGCGTTCAACTCTTATCAAATGCTCATTATTCAGCCGATTTTGTTGATTGGTTTTGCGGCTCCCGTGATTTCCCAAGCAGCAGCTTCAGCACAAAGAGTTTACGAGGTTGTTGACGCAGAAATTGAAATTCGCGATCGCCCTGGTGCTGTTCCGTTTACTCAATGTAGCGGTAGAATCTCGTTTGAGAATGTCCATTTCCGCTATCCAGGATCAGCCACGGAGGCGCTTAAGGGTATTTCCTTTGAAACCCAGCCAAATGAACTCATTGCTGTTTTGGGGATGACTGGCTCTGGTAAGAGTACGATTATGAACCTCATCCCGCGCTTCTATGATGTCACAGCCGGAGCAGTTCGTATTGACGGGCAAGATGTGCGAGATTTTACTCTACAAAGTTTGCGATCGCGCATCGGTATTGTTTTTCAGCAGACAACGCTTTTCTCGGGAACAATCCGCGATAACATCGCCTATGCTATGCCAGATGCACCTTTAGAAAAGGTGATTGAGGTAGCAAAAATGGCTCATATCCATGATTTTATTATTGGTTTACCTGATGGTTATGAGACGATTATTGGGGAGCGGGGTGTGGGGTTGTCGGGTGGACAAAAGCAACGGATTGCGATCGCTCGTACCCTACTGACAGATTACCGTATCCTCATCTTGGACGACAGTACTTCCGCCGTAGATGCCAAAACTGCTGCTCAGATCCATGAGTCTCTCGACTATCTGATGCATAGCAGAATTTGTACAGCTTTTGTCATTGCCCAGCGCCTGAGTACAGTACAAAAAGCTGATCGGATCTTCTTGATGGATAAAGGACAACTAGTCGCACAAGGAACTCATGAAGAACTCATGAGAGATAGCCCGCTTTATGGCCTAATTCTGGAGTCACAAGTTAGAAAATCTCCAGTTTGAAGCAGTGCACACTTTGATAATTTCCGTCAATGCGTAAGTCCTAAGGAGAGTTTTATGAGAGGTCCAGGAAGTATTGTTGTGTCTGATCAACAGGCGAGTCAGCAATTGCCAACCCTACGGCGCTTTCTACAGTATTTGCAACCTTATCGCAAAGAGATTCCGCTTGCAGTGGGATTAGTGTTAATCGGTGCATCAACCCAAGCCCTAGGTCCTTTTCTCATTGGCTGGTCTATCGACCATTTGATCATGCGTGGGAATTTCAAGGGACTGATGATGATGATGGGTTTGCTGGGGCTGATTTATGTGGGAAGCATCCAAGCCATTCGAGGTCAGATTATCCGTGTCGGCTGGATTGTACAGCGCGTACTTGCCCAAATACGTCGAGATATTTTCACAAAGATACAAAGTTTACCCCTCAGTTTCTTTGATCGGAGCGAATCTGGTGATCTCATGAGCCGCCTGCTGAATGATGTGAATACTATCAATCAGGCGTTTGGACAGACAATTGCACAAATGCTGGGTAACTTATTCAGTTTACTCTGGATTATTGTAGCAATGTTGTTGATCAACTTTCATCTGGGTTTGGTGAGTAATCTTGTTGTCCCTCTGATGATTGTGACCACTAACTTATTTGCACGTTGGGCAAGAAGGAGATTTCGTGTGACTCGCCAGACCATTGGCGAACTTTCTGCCAAGCTGGAAGAAGACATTGGCAGTGTGCGTGAAGCACAAGCATTTAATCGCGTGCGTTTCAACATTGAAGAGTTTAACAATTTAAATGCGGCAAACCGCAATGCCAATGTTCAAGCTGTGGCTGTAACCTCAGCATTTTTACCTTCTATTGATTTTCTCAATACACTCGCCACAGCAGGAGTCTTGGCTTACGGTGGCTATTTGGCAGTTACAGGAGAAGCTACTGTAGGAACAGTGACATCCTTTTTACTCTATGTGCAGCAGTTTTTCCGCCCGATTCAACTTCTTAGTCAGTTTTACACACAAGCGCAATCTGCTTTAGCAGGATTAGAGCGGATATTCCTATTGTTGGATGAACCTTCGCAACTTCAAGATGCACCCAATGCCATTGAAATGCCACCTATTCAGGGTGAGGTAAGTTTTGAAAATGTCTCTTTTGGTTACAAGCCTAACCAACTTGTTCTTAAGGGCGTAAATCTTCATGCCAAGCCAGGGCAAATGATTGCTTTAGTCGGTCCTACTGGCTCGGGTAAAAGTACAATTATTAACCTGGTGATGCGCTTCTACGATGTATCTGCTGGATCTGTAAAAATTGACGGCATTGATGTTCGTAGTGTCACGCAAGGAAGTTTACGCCGTCAAATTGGCATTGTGCTTCAAGATAATATCCTCTTTAGTGGCACAGTTGCAGAAAATATTGCCTTTGGTAATCCACAAGCAACACTAGATGAGATCGAAGCCGCAGCCAAAATTGCAAATGTCCATGACTTTATCACCACTCTGCCGCAGGGCTATGCTACCCGCTTAGGTGAAAAAGGAGCAACTCTCAGCCAAGGTCAGCGACAACTGATGAGTATTGCCCGTGCAGTTTTGATCCAGCCGCGAATTTTGATTTTGGATGAAGCAACCAGTAGTATTGATACACGAACAGAAGAACTGGTACAAGATGCGATCGCCCGATTGCTAGAAGGTCGGACAAGTTTTGTGATTGCGCATCGTCTGAGTACAGTCACTCAAGCAGATCAGGTATTGGTTATTCAGCATGGTCAAATTGTCGAGCAAGGGACTCACTCTGAGTTGATTGCACAAAAAGGAGTTTATGCTAACCTTTATGCTCTCCAGTTGAGTGGACTTGCAGTGGATTAAAAACTTGTTAACCGAAGTTTCCCACTCTACAATGGGGAGTAGAACTCTTTTAGACTGTGGACTATTTTCTCACCTCCATGACCATTTCCAAACGCCGCTATCACATCACGACCTTCGGTTGCCAGATGAATAAAGCCGACTCAGAGCGCATGGCTGGCATATTAGAAGATATGGGCTTTGAGTGGTCAGAAGACCCAAATAACGCTGATTTGATTCTCTACAACACCTGCACTATCCGGGATAATGCAGAGCAAAAGGTATATTCCTATCTAGGTAAGCAAGCTAAGCGCAAGCACACTCAGCCTGATCTGACTTTGGTTGTTGCCGGTTGTGTTGCTCAACAAGAAGGAGAAACACTGTTACGGCGTGTGCCAGAATTAGACTTGGTGATGGGTCCACAGCATGCAAACCGATTGCAAGATTTGTTACAACGGGTTTTTGATGGCAACCAAGTTGTGGCAACTGAAGCAGTCCATATTATGGAAGATATCACTCAGCCACGACGGGATAGCAGCGTTACAGCTTGGGTCAATGTGATTTACGGGTGTAATGAACGCTGTACCTATTGTGTTGTTCCGAATGTACGGGGTGTGGAACAATCCCGCACACCAGAGTCTATTTACGCAGAAATCGCAGAATTAGGTAGACAAGGTTACAAAGAAGTCACATTACTAGGTCAAAATATTGATGCTTATGGTCGTGATTTGCCTGGAGTGACTCCAGAAGGTCGGCATTTGCACACTTTGACTGATTTGCTCTACTACATTCACGATATACCAGGAATTGAGCGGATTCGGTTTGCAACGAGTCATCCTCGTTATTTTACAGAACGATTGATCAAAGCTTGCGCTGATCTGCCGAAGGTGTGTGAACACTTCCATATACCCTTCCAATCGGGTGATAATGAGGTGTTAAAACGTATGGCGCGGGGCTACACTCATGAGAAATATCGGCGGATTATCGATACTATTCGGCAATATATGCCAGATGCGTCAATTAGTGCTGATGCAATAGTTGGTTTTCCTGGAGAGACAGAACAACAGTTTGAAAATACACTAAAACTGGTTGCAGATATTGGTTTTGATCAGCTTAACACAGCCGCATATTCCCCCCGTCCGGGAACACCAGCCGCTTTGTGGGAAGAACAATTGAGTGAAGAAACGAAAAGCGATCGCCTCCAAAGGTTAAATCATCTGGTTGCAATAAAAGCAGCTGAGCGATCGCAACGTTATATGGGACGTATCGAAGAAGTGTTAGTAGAAGACCAAAATCCTAAAGACGTAACCCAAGTTATGGGACGCACAAGCGGAAACCGTCTCACCTTCTTTGCTGGTAATATCAATGAACTTAAAGGCAAGTTGGTAAAAGTTAAAATTACCGAAGTTCGTGCTTTCAGTTTAACAGGTGAAGCTGTAGAGGTAAGACAGTTGTTGAGCGTTGATGCTTAGTCATGATAACAGTCACAAATCATATCAGTTTAAGACTGAACTTTTAAAAAAGGTAGAAACGGTGATACTGAATACAGTTGTCAGCGATTGAGAAGTCTTGTCCAGCACTAGTGAGGAAATAATGAGACTCACCTTTGCGTCCAGTATACTTGGCTATTATTTTGGAACCATTAAGAAATTCAACTTCATAGATCTCTCCAATCTTGAGATTATCCCCTTGTACCCATCCCATCTTTATTTAGGTAGTTCAATTATGGAAATAACTATGTGATAGACAACTAATAGCTACGTCTAAAAGCTTTAGTTTCGCTCTAGTTATACCACATACATCAAGATAAGAAAAAAATCTGAGGAAATTGTGTGGTTTAGTTTAAGGTATATGCTTGTTTCCTGATCTGTTGGGGTAGCTCCCTTTCCATACTTAGCTATAAATGGTTTCCATAACTTTATATAACGGTTTTTGCAACTATCCTGTGATAATTGCTGGCTATGTCATACTAATAGGTGAAAGTTAATTCGGCGACCGCGTTTGTTTTTAGTATTGACGGGCTTGTTCCTTTTGGTATT
>JAJPJF010000126.1 GCA_021324415.1 Nostocales cyanobacterium Centralia_MAG_434 | reverse complement strand
TGCAAGGCTTGGTAATGTCCATTGGTTTTGTACTCGTTGATGAGGTCAAACTTCCCAACAAACTTTCTTGTTTTCAAATACAACTGACGACTGTAATAAATCCCACAATTTGTCAATTTATGCGCAACAGAGCAAATGAATTCCAATATGGCTTTGAGGTCGTTATTTGGAGTAATTAAGTTTTGTTGACATCCGTACAACCCGTCATCACCTCCCGGTTTTTGATGTAATATGCATATTATAGTCGCATATTATAAGTATTGCAATATGAGAGAAACTAGTTATGGAGAGAAAAAACAGAGAATCACATTGACCATTACTCCCACGGTCAAAAAGTGGCTGAAACAGCAACAAAAAAGACTATGTGCTACTAGCTTATCGGATACCCTAGAAAAGATGGCAAGATATGAGACGGCAGACTGAAGTCTGCGCTGTAGTTTTCATGAGCCAGCACTGCAAGAAGGTTTCCTTCTTTTGGTGACTGGCGTCCCCTGGACTAAAGCCACAGGGTTTTCAACCTACTTTCTTATAAGCAACGAAGGGAGCATCCCATTTGGGAATAAGTAGTGCGAGTGTCTCATTTGTGTGATATATTCAGCAAGCAACATGTGAGTGTAACGCACACGCTTCGCGAACGGACTACAAAATAAATCTGCCAAATCAAAATGCATCCGCATCGAACCTCCTTGCTTATCTTGGCTTCTTTTTCTCTTCAGCTTTAATTCCAGTTGCATAGATAAAGTACTTATCAGTAACCTTTACATCTGCCTGAAAACCAACTTGTAGCAAATGCTCTTGCAGTTGCTCTGGCTGATAAAAAATCTTGAGAATATTAAATTCCCTACCATCATTTAATTTACGGTTTATACAAATATTTCCATTCTTATCTAAAATATGATTCTTAGCTGTTGATGTTTGTTCAAAGCGAGAGTCAATAATAAATGCTTTTCCGCCTATACGGACAGATTGATAAACTTTTGTCAAAAACGAATTGAGCAATGCTGGTGGTACATGGGATAACCAAAAAGAGAAAAACACTAAATCATATTCTGCCTCTGGTTCCCATGCAAATAAATCAACCTGTCGATATTCGATGTTAGTGTTATCCAACTTATTCCGGTTAATTTCTATCATTTCCAATGAGGCATCAAGCGCAGTGACTTTCTTCCCTAACTTGACAAGCTCTTGTGTCCAAATTCCTGTGCCACAAGCTAACTCTAAAATATTTTCTACTACTCCGACTTGATGTAATTCCCTTTTGAGAACAGCAACTTCGTTAAACCAAGCCTGATTGATTTCTGTGCCACGGTCGTAGCGTCCAATTCGATAGAACCACTCATCATATTCGTTTGCTCTAGCGCGATAGTATTCAATTTGTTCTTGAATGATATTTGTCATCCTAAGCTTCCTTCTATGGTTGAAGTGATACCATTTCACTAAACTCTCGATACAAATCCATCCCTTGGTCTTCCTTGTCCTCCTTGTCTTCCTTGTCTTTTTAGTTGCCAAGCATATCAAATTTATATTGAATTGGTATGAGTTGGCGATCGCTTTTTTCATCACTGCGATAATTGCGCAATTTATTTGTAGAGAGAAACATACTGTATGAAAACCTGCTTCACATAAGCAGTGAATATAGTCTTCAAGCTTCGCCGGATAATCCGCACTAAGTTTTTCTCAAAAAGTACGATAAATTTATAAACTTATAGTATTATAATCCAAATAATTTCGTAGATAGTAAGCAAAAGTATGATTGTCTGGATTCTTAGGCGATCGCAGTCCTAAGTTCAGTGCATCAGGCAAAGATGGGAAATGGCTTTCTTTTAGGCAGAAACAAAAGAGTCTTTA
This sequence comes from Nostocales cyanobacterium Centralia_MAG_434, assembly GCA_021324415.1. Classification (GTDB taxonomy): domain Bacteria; phylum Cyanobacteriota; class Cyanobacteriia; order Cyanobacteriales; family Nostocaceae; genus JAJPJF01. The sequence goes on along the minus strand of JAJPJF010000126.1, from coordinate 25,622 downwards.
TGTTGAGAAAAGTTGCAAATACCAGATTAGTGAACAATTCAAACAGCTTCCTTAAAATATTCAAGTGGCAAAAAATCCGCATATTTTCCCTACTTTTTGTTGTGGGACTGAGTTTGAGTTTAGCTGTTTCTGCCTGTTCTTCTTCAAGCATAGAGGGGAGTACACAGACAGCACAGACACCCAACAAGAGTTCACCAACCACAAATAGTGTGGTACGCATTGGTTATCAAAAAGCTGGTACTGTTCTCAGTCTGCTAAAAGCAAAAGGTAACCTGGAAAAAACCTTAACAGTTTCTGGTTTTTCTGTGAAGTGGACGGAATTTCCATCGGGTCCCCCAATACTGGAAGCTATGAATGCTGGGAGTATTGACTTTGCCTACACCGGAGAAGCACCGCCCATATTTGCTCAAGCTGCAGGTACTCCCTTAGTTTACGTTGCTTATGACCCCTGGAGTCCTAAGGCGGAAGCCATCCTCGTACCTAAAAATTCACCTTTGAAAACAGTGGCTGACCTCAAAGGAAAAAAGGTCGCTTTTGCCAAAGGTTCAAACACTAACTACTTGGTAGTAAACGCATTGGCAAAGGCAGGGTTAGCCTATAGCGACATCAAACCAACCTTTCTGCAACCTGCTGATGCTCGCGCTGCCTTTGAGGGCGGAAACATTGATGCCTGGGCAATTTGGGACCCATACTTATCTGTAGCAGAGAAAGCACTCGCACCACGCACTCTCACTGATGCCACAGGACTCGCTCCCAATCGTGGCTATTATCTTTCTGCCAAATCTTTTGTCCAAAGTCATCCTGATACCTTGAAAACGGTTTTGGCAGAAGTCAAAAAAACCAGCGACTGGGCGAAACAAAATCCCTCTGAAGTCGCTAAATTTCTCTCTCCAGCTTTGGGAATCGATATTCCCGCATTGGAAGCTGCGGAACACAGGCGCGATTATGGTGTGCTTCCCATCACAGATGAAGTGATTGCTGGACAACAACAAATTGCCGATGCTTTTTACAAAATCAAACTCTTACCAAAACAAGTTAATGTTAAGGAAATCGTTTGGCAAGCTAATTAAGTAAAAACGTGTTGCTTTATTCCTCGCTGTCTGCTCACTTTGCAACTGATTCCGATAAAAATTAAGTAATCAGTTGCTCAACACAGCTTATGCTCAACAGCCGAAGAAAACTGCTGCAAACACTTTTTCAACTGGAACCTGGAAAGCCAGCAATTGCCAAAGGATTACGTGCAGCAATTGCCACAGTGATACCCATTGCCCTCGTGGAATACACTGGCTGGACGAGCTTAACTTGGACAGCTCTAGGAGGGTTCGAGACGAGTATTGCAGATGTTGGCGGACTTTATCGCACAAAAGCTATGAGCATGGGCTTGGTAGCCTTTGGTGGTGCTATCTCGATGTTTGTAGGGACATTGGCAGGTAGATCGCTGTTCTGGGGAGTGTTACTTGCACTCCTCTGGACATTTGGCTGTGGTCTGGCAAGTATATATGGGAACGCAATTTCTACTGCATCTACCCTTGTGGCGGCAATATTCTTGATTGCCCTCGGCATCCATGGTGACTTAGCAACCGCACTCCAGCGCGCTGGAATATTCTTGATCGGTGGAATATTTGCCATGTTTTTAGCTTTAGTCTTGTGGCCTTTGCGACCCTACAATCCAGTTCGGAAAGCTGTGGGGGAATCCTATCAGCGACTTTCAGAGTTAATGAAATCAGCATTTGTTCTGGCTTCAAGAACAACGGAAAGCGAAAATGCTTGGAACCTCTCCCTCAGTCAGAAACGCATCTTGGTAAGAGAAGCATTAGCAACGGCTCGTTCTGCTATTTCGAAAACGCGGGCAACTAGGCAGGGCATAAGTCCACTTGGTCAGAGATTGTTAGCACTCACTGAAATAGCCGACCAACTTTTTATCTTAACGGCTGCATTATCTGAAGTTTTAGAGAGCCATAGGTCTGGTCAACCTTGGGAGCAATTTCGCGTATATATTCAGCATATCATCGATCAACTTTCTAAAAATTGCCAAACTTTGGCAGTCGTTATCTCTAACAATCAAAAACCCTCGATCAATCTTTGTGAGTTAGACCAGGCGCTCAATCAACTTAAAGGGGAACTGAAAAAGCTCAAACAGGCAACAAGTGAACAGCAAGCAGATTACAATACTTTGCTTGTCATAAGTTATACAATTAGAAATTTTGACAAGTTAGGTCAATACATGCACGCCGCTGCTGACATTACAGAAGGTTGTTGCGATCGCCAAAACCAAAGACACTCCCAAAGCACTGAAACTCCACTGGAGTGGAAGCAAAGCCCACCAGTTTTAGATGTACTCAGGGATAATCTCACTCTCAACTCAGCAGTGTTTCGTCATGCCTTGCGCTTGGCAGTGACGACTGCGGTGGCGGTGGCGATTTACTCTATTCTTGGACTTAGAGAAGGGTACTGGGTCACCCTAACAGTGGTCGTGATTCTCAAGCCTGACTTCGGAACAACATTCCAGCGCGGTTTGCAGCGGGTAATTGGCACTGTTGTTGGTGGAATTTTAGCAGCAATTCTGGCAGCAATGATTCATAGCCCTCTAATCATGGCCTTTTTGCTTTTTCCCCTTACAGTTGTCTCACTTGCTCTACAGCCAATCAATTACGGACTTTTCGTCTTTTTTCTCACGCCACAGGTCATACTGATGGACAACATTCTGCATCCAGGACACTGGTTGCTTGCTATTGACCGAATTGAAAATACTGCGATCGGTGGAGCCATGGCACTGATTGGGGGTTATCTGCTCTGGCCAAGTCGAGAACACCAGCGGCTTACCCGGCAGCTTGCTACAACTATTGATGCAAACCGTCTTTACTTTCAGGTTGTTCTGACCAAGTATTTGGGTCGCGAGTCAGAGGGAAAGTCTATCCGCAAAGCTCTCCAAAAAGCGAGATTAGAAAATACGAATGCTGAAGCTTCTTTCCAACGGCTTCTGAGTGATCCCCATAAGCAACAAAGTAACTTTGAACCGTTGATTGCATTACTCTTCAGCATACACCAGTTTAATTACGCAGTAACAACCCTAGCAACCCATTTGAATGAATGGAGCGGTCATCAACAACTGCCCGGTCTTGAAAAGTTCGCACAACAGATCGAAGATCTGATGGCAGATCTGACTAACTCTGTTCGTATGCAAGTTCCCCCACAAATCCTGCCAGGATTGGAACAGACACAGCATGAAATAGCCGATTGGTTACAGGAACTACACACAGTCCGTATGGAAGAGTTAGTCACTAACCAAGATAGTACACCTACTAAGGAGGCAGTACTCGATTACACTCTTGTCAATATAGAAGTTGAAAGAATTACCCACATTGTCACAATTATGCACTCAGCAATTTCCCGCATGTATGGCGAGGAAATAGAAGCATAAGTTGGTAAATCTAACTTTATCCAGATGCAGCTTTGCACCTCATCAATTTACACTGCCTCTAACTAAACTACCCGCACATGAGCGATACTCCTAACTCACCCATAACCCGCAAGTCTAGTAAAACAGAGCACACCTTATTGCTTCCTGAACGGCAGATTCACTACACGGCACTTGCTGAGTGGCAAACTTTGTTTGAAGAGGAAAAACCTATTGCCGAAATGTTCTGTGTAGCTTATTTAGCCGAGGTTGAAGATGCTTCGTCACGACCAATCACTTTCGTCTTCAATGGTGGACCAGGCGCGGCTTCTGCTTATTTGCACATGGGAGCATTGGGTCCGAAACGTATCTATTTCGGAGCTAACGGTACCTTGCCCAAACCTCCAGTGCGGGTGGTGGACAATCTCGAAAGTTGGCTAAGCTTTACGGATTTAGTATTCATTGATCCGATTGGCACAGGCTTTAGCCGCAGTTTACCTCAAAACAAAGACGCTCAGGATAAACAGAGTAGCGAGAAAGCCAATCCAAAGGAAGCAGACAAACCCAAAGAGACAGAATTTTGGGAAGTTGAGCGAGACTTAAAAGCACTAGGGGAGTTTATCCAACGATTTCTCTCTCACAAGAAGCGGTGGCTGTCCCCCATATTTATTGCGGGGGAAAGTTACGGTGGCTTTCGGGTTGCTAGGTTAGCCCGGAGGCTGCAGCAGGAATTTGGAGTTGGTCTTTCTGGTGCAATTCTCATCTCTCCTGCTTTGGAATTCAGTTTGCTGGGTGGTAGCGATTACAACATCACAGCTTGGGTAACCTTGATTCCTTCCTTGGCAGCTGCAGCCGCTTATCACGGTCGTGCCCAGTGGGCAGGGAAAGCAGGAGATTTGCAAGCTCACATAGATGCTGCAGAACAATTTGCCCGCAAAACCCTGATCCCACTTCTGGCGATGGGAGATACTATGACACCCGATGAGCGTCAGACTGCTTATCAGCAGATGGCAGGGTTGATTGGTTTGCCCGTGACACTTATTGAAAGACAAGCAGGACGAATCAGCATTGACGTCTTTGCCAGGGAACTGCTACGAGACCAACAGCGGATTGTCGGATTGTATGATGCTTCGATAACGGCTATTGATCCTTTTCCAGATCGCGTGACATATGAAGGCATTGATCCCACTTTAGATGGGCTAGATCGCCTGTTTACGGGAGCCATCAACAGTCATTTGCGGGATACATTAGGCGTTGAGACTGACTTGTCTTACCATCTCTTAAATTTAGAAACATTCAAAGCCTGGAAATTTGAGCTTAAGGGCGAACTTAAGCAGGGATTTCTGGGAGCAGTGGATGATTTACGTGTGGGGATGACTTTGAACCCACACATGCAGGTGTACATTACCCATGGATTGTTTGATCTAGTCACGCCCTATTTTGCCTCCAATCATCTAGCGGATCTCATGAAGTTAAATCCAGAGATTCGCCCCAATCTCACTCTGAAACATTTTCCTGGAGGGCATATGTTCTACACGTGGGATGAATCGCGCTCTTCATGGTTAGCTCAGATGAAAGCTTTCTACCAAAACGCAACAGCATAAATCTAAGTTAGTATTAGATGTCAAAAGATTGGCATAATACTCTTATGCAATCGATAGAAACATTTCAGACTAGGCGGTTAATAGCTGAACGCCTGAGTGCTAAACATCTCAGTGACTTTTGCCGTATGCATGAAGACCCCAAAGTTATGGCAACTTTGACGACTCATGGTGGCATCATCTCTAACGAAGAAACACGGCAAATGTTGCAAAATAATTTGGGGCATTGGGAACGTTACGGATTCGGGCTATGGGTATTTCGAGATAAACACAAGGATCAGTTTGTTGGTCGCAGTGGACTACGAAACACTTATGTGAGTGGAAATAAAGAAGTAGAGTTAGCCTATGCTCTCATGTCGGAATTTTGGGGCAAAGGGTTGGCAACAGAGATGGGTGAGGCAGTTCTGAAGTTAGGTTTTGAGCAACTTGGTTTAAAAAATGTAGTTTGCTTTACCTTGACAACCAACCTTGCGTCACAACGGGTGATCGAGAAGTTGGGATTTCAATACGAAAGAGAAATTATTCATGTAGGTTTACCCTATGTCTTTTATCGAATGAAAGCTTCCCAATTCACCCCCAAGGACTAAAGGCAAATGTCCATCTACGATTCCATTGGTCGAGGATATACAGAAACTCGTATTCCTGACCAACGTATTGTTAAGGCGTTAGTTGACTTCGTCTTTTGCCGTGGCTGATACCAGTGTAATTGAGCAAGGAGTGAATTCTCTAGCAGCAGATTTGAGTAATGGTCAATGGGATGCAAAATATGGAGAGATCCGCAAGTTGACAGAAATTGATCTGGGTTATCGTTTGGTGCGCGCGACAGTTGATTGAATTTTCCATCACCTTTCTGTAAATCATTGTCTATCAACTGTATCTATACACAGAATGCTGGATGGAGCAAATCTGTGAGAGTTTACTGGAAGCTGATTATTTTTGAGGTTTTATTAGAAATTCTACTGGAGTTAGCACCTGGTAGTTTAGATACTTTAGCAACTATTGCTGAGTACTTGTTGGAGTCATCTCGGGAAGCTGGTAGAACAACAATTGTTTTGCTGAGCCAGACAATTACTCACATAAACGATGTTTCTCGAACCAGCTCTGCCCCGACTCCATGTCTGTATACGACTCCTCGGTTGGTATAGCCCAGATAAGCTCGAAAATCTAAAAGAATTTCAACGCTTCATTATGTCTTAATTGGTCGCAAGAAATTATCAAAAGCATAGTCGCCAATTTGATTCCCCAGAGCCCCTCCTTGAACATCTGCTGTACGAGTGTGAATACCGCCCCAAACTCTCGCATTCCCCACTTCTTTAGCAATTTCAGAAAAACTTGAATAGCTGCGTGTTACACCAACATTTGGTGGAGAGGTCAAACTGACTTTTACCTTGTCATCACCAAAAAAGCGTTGTAATACTCGTTTCGGTGCATCAGATGATACACAGTGTCCAGAAATGTAGTCTGGGTGAGCTGGTGTGATTAGCAATGGTTCCCAGTTTGGATCGGCAGATATTGCAGGGTTGCCAATAGCATTGGCATTGCGGATTGCAGTCACTGGACGCCAGAGATTATATTTGTACTTCACTGCATATCCTGCTACATAAGCATCTGAACCAGCTATGTTTAGAAGAGCGAAGAGTCGTGCATTATCAGTAATGCTATTGCCTCTTGCAGTCGCCGCTGCTCTTGCCACTTCATTCCAAATCACTGGAGTGGAAGCAGTCCAGAAAATTGCTGTTGCCGTTTGATCGGCGCTTCGGGTTGTACTGTTTTTCGCCCCAATACTTTTGACTTCGTTCAAATCTTTGATGTATGTGGCGCTGTTAACCGCTGGCTGATCTGGAATTTTGAACTGGTTGAGACTTTTGAATGTGAATGGCGTAACTTTACCCCAGTGCGGTGCTAGTGCGGTGGCAAATTTGGGCGGCGTTGGTTGCCAAACCCCAACACCAGTTCCAGGCTTGTAGTCCACTTTTGCATCTGACCCGTCTTGACTACGTAACGCAACCAGTTTTTCTGCAATCTGCTTACCAATATTGATCCCGTCTGTTTTCGCCTGTCCTTCTGGGATTTTCTCAAGTGTTGCTGCTAATGCTTTGTCGATATCTGCTTGCTGTGATGGATAAAGGCGTGTCAGGACACCATGACCAGCTGCCGCCGCCGCTGCTTCAATTGATGCACCTGCAGGTGCTTTAATGTCCACAGCATAAGTGGTGTATCGACGATCTATAGCATTCACAGCGTCAAAGATTGCTGCGTGCGTAATTGCTAATGCTCGATATTGGGATGTCGATGGCGCTGAAGCCGCTTGCGTAACTTTTATAGCTGTTTGATTCCAATCAAGGACGACGTTACTAGCGTTAGGAGCTTGTACTTTGGGAGTCTGAGCTAGAGTTGTTGCTGAATTGTAAAATAAGCTTGGTATGGCTAATACAACGAGCACAGCTGCCAAAGTGAACAAAACAAAACGCTTAACAACTTGCCAACTTGTTCCTGCACTGTAATTCACAAAAATACACCTTAATTGCAGTCGAAATACCGTAGATTTTGACTAGGGTTGAGGACTGCTGTCAAGTTCGCCATGTAACATTTTTTTAATGTTGCCGATTATTGATTCAGCTCCAACATCACTTAACACTGCATCATAGGCTACTGTGAACTGATCTCAGGGAAAAGCTTCTCTAAAATCTGATATCCTCCTGTAAGTAAAATGTGAGGCTGCACTGATTGCGGTGCACCTTTACGTATTTCGGGTTTTAACGGTAATTTATCAGTTTCAACAATCGTTACCGATTCAAAGCGATCAGCAAGGACGCGCGCACTCAGCATTCCAGCAATGCTACCCCCAATCACAACAGCATTCTTGAGCCTCATACTTAACAGTTGCACTTTTACTAGTATGTTTATTTAAACTTAGCAAATATCAAATGTAATTTTAATTTAAATAAAACTCTTCTTAAGTCTAAAATAGAATAAATGTAGTCATACTATAAAATAAATGCAAAAAATTACTATTGTCATAAAATATGACGTCTACTCCACCAAACCATTAATTTAAAAAGCTTGTATTTACATTTTAGATCTGAAGTGTAATTAGGAAACAAGACTAAAATTAGTAAATAACATCAATAAATATAAGAAATAAACCTATGACAATTCTCCAAGCAAAAAACCTATCTTTGGGAGATGTTCATCGTCTTTTTGGCTTTCAAAGGCAATACAATAGCTCTTTTACAAACTTATTATCTCTAGAACCTTTAACTGAGTTTGAAAAACAGGAATTAGTACAAATTGGGAATGATTTTGATAACTACTTAATAGAAGGAAAAGTTTCAGAAGTACTCATCAATTTTCTAACAATCTTCCCATTAATGAGATTGGCTGGATTTTACCGCTTTCCTATTAAAATTTCACTAGAAGAAAATATTGCCGATATTCTTGTTGAAGACGAGGATAAAAGAATCACTGGTAGGATGGATATTCTTGCTATTAACAAGTCTAATCGAACGCCAGATTATCCCTATTTTTGGGTATTAGTAATTGAATCTAAAAATAGTAGTATTGACATCTCAGAAGGTTTACCGCAGTTACTTACTTATGCTTATGAAAATCTCAAATCTCAGAAATCAGTTTGGGGGTTGGTGACAAATGGACGTAGTTATCAGTTTGTCTATATCCTTCAAGGAAATCCCCCAACCTATCAATTAATGCCAGAATTAAATTTAATGGAAACTCAGCGAGCAGTTCAGTTACTACAGGTTCTCAAGGCAATTTGCCAGATGTGAAATTTTGAAATACTTAATACCTAATCCTTGGGTCTACATAGGCATTTAAAATATCAATTACAATACTGGCAAAAACAACGATAGCACCAAAAAACACTAACACCCCCTGCACTGTTGGATAATCTCGCAAGGAAATTGCTTCATACAGCTTATTTGCCAATCCAGGCCAAGAAAAGGTAACCTCAGTCAAAATTGCGCCTCCCAACAGAGAAGCAAAGGTCAAGCCTAAAACTGTAATTACCGGAATCAAAGCATTTTTTAAAGCGTGGGAAATCAAAATTTTTCTCTCAGGAATGCCTCTTGCTCTCGCTGCTTCTACGTAATCTGCTCGTAGAGTTTGCTTTAGATTCACACGTACTATTCGCTCAAAAATACCACTGAGTAACACTCCCAAAGTGATGCTAGGCAGAGCAAGATGATGTAATGCAGTAAAAAACTGATTGAAGTTGCCACTTAAGAGACTATCAATTGTATACAGACCTGTGATCCCAGTAGGAGCAGGCAAGGTTGAAGGAAAGCGCGTTCCTAGGGGAAACCAACCTAGCTGGACTGAGAAAATCAGTTGCAGAATCATCCCCATCCAAAACATGGGCAGTGAGTAAGTAATAATGCCAAATAATCGGCCACCAGCATCAACAAAAGTTCCAGGACGAGAAGCAGAAAGAGTACCAATCCCAATCCCAACAATCAGAGCGATCGCCATACTGCAAACTGCTAACTCTACTGTCGCTGGAAAATATTGCCCAATGATTTCCCAAACCGATTGTCCTCGACTCGTCAAGGATGTTCCTAAATCGAGGCGCAGTAATTGACCTAGATAATTCAAGTACTGTAACCACAAGGGAAGGTCCAAACCCAGTTGTTTTCGCAATTGTTGTTTAGCACTTTCTGGCGCATGTCCACCAAGAATGGCATCAGCAGGATCTCCCGGAGTTGCACGCAGCAAGAGAAACACGATGGTGGTAATTGTCCCCAACATCAGTGGTGCGAGAAGTAAACGAGTAATGATGTAGTACTGTAGGGCTTTGGAACGGGACATAGGGGAGATAGGGGAAGGGAGACAAGGGAGACAAGGGAGACAAGGAAGACAAGGGAGACAAGGAAGACAAGGAAGACAAGGAAGACAAGGAAGACAAGGGAGATAGGGGAAGGGAGATAAGGGAAGGGGGACACAGGAGTAGGAATTACCAATTATGATTTCCCATTCCCCACTCCCTACTTCTTAATCGTCTTATAAATCAAATTTTGCGTAGGGTCTAATTTTACGCCGCTGATTCCTTTTTGGGCAAAGACAAAATCTTTGTTTTGCCATAAGGGAACATAGGGGACATCTGTAGCTACTTGAGCTTGAATCTCGGCAAAAATCTTGTTACGTGCTTCTGGGTTTTGCTCTTTTCGTTGTTGAGCAATCAGTTGATTCATGCGATCGCTATAGTAGAATGACCCCTGAGTTTTGCTGCCTCCATCTTGGCATCCTTGTGAGACTGATCCTTTTTGACAATCCAAAAATGGCTGAATGTAATTGTCTGCATCTAGAAAGTCTGGATACCAGTCAAGCAGAATTGCTGGATAAAGACCGTTAGGCATTTCTTTAAACAGGGTGGAAGAGTCTACAGGACTGGTTTCAAATTGCAGTATTCCATCCATTTTTTGAGCAGCATATGCTTTTAGGGTCTGTGCTGACAAGCTACGAGTTGGAGAAGTAGCAGGGTACCAAATTTGTACTTGTGCTGGGTTCGTTTTGGAAAAACCTGCGGAAGTTAGTAGTTGTTTCGCTTTATCAACATTACCATCGCCGTATTTTCCTTTAAAAACAGGTTGGAAAACACTAAAGGTATTGGGAACCATACTATAAAGCGGTTCAGCTTGACCATAGAAGACTCGCTCCATCATGAGTGGACGGTCAACTAGAGCCGCTATTGCTTGTCGAACCTCTGGTTTATCTAAAGGCTTTTGATTCAAGTTTAAAGCCAAATAACTCACTACACTACTCTGAGCAGTAATAGCTTGCCAAGAGCCGCTTTTGGCACTTTTCTCTAAGCTACGAATTTGATCAGGTTCCATAGACAGATAAGCGACATCCACTGCACCTGTACGAAAAGTGTTAAACAAATTAGCTGCATTACTGAGAATTTGTAAATTGATACCTTTGTTAGCTGGTTTTTTTCCCCAATACTTATCAAATACATCAAAGCGGACAAAATCAGGACCAAAGGCTGCTAACTTGTAAGGACCAGTACCTACAAAAATATTCGGCTTAAATTTGCTTGCACCAATTTCATAAGCCTTAGGTGAAACTGGACAAACACCACTGAATGCTAGTAGCGAGGGAAATGCCGCAAATGGTTTTTTGAGCTTAATTTTTAGCTCATACTCGTTTGTGGCTTTGACTGAATCTACTATATCTGCTAGTAAGAATGACGGTTTACCGCCGTTTTTGATGAAGCGTTCAAGGCTAAATGTCATCGCTGCAGCATTGAAGGGGGTTCCATCGTGAAACACCACACCTCGATGTAGAGGAATAGTGTAGGTTAAACCATCTTGACTCACTTTTGGTAACGCTGTAGCTAGTTGGGGTTTAATTTCAGTGCTGCCTGGTTCGTAGGTGTAGAGGCGATCGCTCATGTTATAAACTAAGCCAAGTGACTGTATTTCATAGGCATCTGCTGGATCAAGAGTCCGTGGTCTCAGCGTCGTACCTATAGTAATGCGACCATTGCCTGCTAGGTTATTTGATGTAGTTGTTTGTTGATGTGTGCTACAACTAATGACCAAGAACAAACATAAACAAAACAATGAAAGAAATTTTGTAATTAGACCCCACCGTTTTATAGAAGCGGAAAACCAGCTCATAGCTTTGAAGTATTAAACAAGAGTGAGTGGTCAGATATTTTACTATATCAGTGGTGAATCGCTGGCTTTAATTGAAGAAAATTCAGGCATCAGAATTCATTCCAACTGAGTAAGTTTAATTTTCTTGAATAACTGAAAAGTTTTTATTTAGTTAAGAATACAAATATTGAGTAAATCTGTTTTAAATTCATAATTATCCAGGGCATAAGATCGTTAAGTTTTGTGAACAGCAGATCAACAGCGTAATAGCGGGACAAAGAGCGTGAAGTACTTCTTTCTATCTGAGGGTTGGACCGTTGGCAGAGTCTGGGCATCTGATGGACTTTGGCAGATAACAGCATGGCGACGCCAACCAGAAATTCAGCAAATGAACATTTCTCTAGTAGAGCATGGCGAAGTGCTATGGCTTTATCGGGTTGAGGATGCAGTTGTGACTGTTGAAGTGAAGCCAAAAGAAGTTTCCACTGGGGCTTCTGGTCAGGCGATTGGTCAAGTCGTACTCAGACGTTTGATGAGTGCTGAACAGGTCATCGAACGTTTGGGAAGTGCTGAGGCTAGATGTCAACTGCAAAATATTCAACCAGTAGTACAGTAGTCTTCTGAAGTGTTGGGTAGTATTCATAAAACCCAGTGCTGTATGAAAGTTGGCTGTTAACTGGAACTTAGTCAACAGTTAACAGTCAACCCCCAATCTCCCATGAAATGAGGGGATAAGTTTAATCATTATTGCTACTCTTATACGTAAACGCTCCTGTTTCCACGCTTGCAAACAGCTCCATCAATAGTTACACTTTTTAAAACATTCTCATTTTTGCCAAGCTCCTCACGATGTCTAAATTTACTAGACAATGTTGGGAAAAGCTTGATTGGCAATAACAAAAACATACATAAAAGTCAACAGTAGTTTACGCTGCTGGTGACCTTTGGTAAGAAAATTAGTTTGTAAACACAAATCATCGAGGAGGAGCGTAGTCGATGGGACTACCCTGGTACCGAGTACACACAGTCGTTCTGAATGATCCAGGGCGATTGATTTCTGTACACTTGATGCACACAGCCTTGGTAGCAGGCTGGGCTGGTTCGATGGCTTTGTACGAACTCGCTATTTATGACCCCAGCGATCCAGTACTCAACCCGATGTGGCGTCAAGGAATGTTTGTGCTACCTTTCATGGCACGCTTAGGCGTCACTCAATCTTGGGGTGGTTGGAACGTCACTGGCGGACCAGCAACCGATCCTGGTTTCTGGTCATTTGAAGGTGTTGCAGCTGCTCACATTGTTCTTTCTGGGTTGTTGTTCCTAGCTGCTGTTTGGCACTGGGTTTACTGGGACTTGGAACTGTTCCAAGACCCACGCACTGGCGAACCCGCCCTTGATTTACCAAAAATGTTTGGTATTCACTTGTTCTTGTCTGGTTTACTTTGCTTCGGTTTTGGTGCTTTCCACCTTACCGGACTCTTTGGACCAGGAATGTGGGTTTCTGACGCTTACGGTTTAACTGGTCACATAGAACCCGTTGCACCTGAGTGGGGACCAGCAGGCTTCAACCCATTTAATCCAGGTGGTGTCGTAGCTCACCATATCGCTGCTGGTATTGTTGGCATTATCGCTGGTTTATTCCACCTATCAGTCAGACCCCCTGAACGGCTTTACAAAGCCCTGCGGATGGGTAACATTGAAACTGTACTCTCAAGCAGTATTGCTGCCGTATTCTTTGCCGCCTTCGTAGTGGCTGGAACGATGTGGTACGGTAACGCTACAACTCCAATTGAACTTTTTGGTCCAACTCGTTATCAGTGGGATCAAGGTTACTTCAAGCAGGAAATTGATCGTCGCGTGCAAGCTAGCCTTGCCGAAGGTGCAACCCTTTCTGAAGCTTGGTCTCAAATTCCTGAAAAGCTTGCCTTCTACGATTACGTTGGCAATAGCCCCGCTAAAGGTGGTTTGTTCCGGGTTGGTCCCATGAACAACACCAATGGCGTTGCTTTATCTTGGCTGGGTCACCCAGTATTTAAAGATGCTGAAGGTCGAGATTTGACTGTCCGTCGTCTCCCTAACTTCTTTGAAACATTCCCAGTCGTTTTGACCGATAGCGATGGTATTGTTCGTGCTGACATTCCTTTCCGTCGGGCAGAATCCAAGTACAGCTTTGAGCAAGCTGGCGTAACTGCAGAATTCTACGGTGGCGATCTCAATGGTCAGAAATTTACAGATCCCGTAGAAGTGAAGAAGTATGCTCGTCAAGCACAGCTTGGTGAACCCTTCTCATTTGATGGTGGTCAAAGTACCGGAATCAAGCCAGATGGTGTATTCCGTACCAGTCCTAGAGGCTGGTTCACCTTTGGGCATGCTGTATTTGCTTTATTGTTCTTCTTTGGTCACATCTGGCATGGTTCTCGGACACTTTACCGAGATGTATTTGCTGGTATCGATCCAGACTTGGAAGAACAAGTCGAATTCGGTGTCTTCCAGAAAGTGGGTGACCTAACCACGAGGAAGAAAGAAGTTGCCTAAGGGAATTTGTTAGATGTTAGTTGTTAAAAATTACTGCTAACTGTTGTAGGGGTGAACAAATGTTCGCCCCTACTAACCAATAACAATCCTTGATGGTTATTCTTCTCCACACCCTGTTAGACTATGTATTACGGGTCAGATAGCTGGGAACTTGTGATATGGAAAGTGTTGCATACATTTTGATTTTGACTCTGGCGATCGGCACTCTTTTCTTTGCGATCGCATTTCGTGAACCGCCCCGCATTGAGAAGAAAGACGAATAGTAGCAAACTGTTTTCTGTTTGCTATTAAGCTTTTGATAGCTCATGGTTTAATGTATTTAACCGCTGTTATTATGCTTGGTAACAGCGGTTATTGTACTTGTTGACATCAACAAAGTTAACTGAATGAACAAGATTAACCCATGGCTAATGAGTAGTGACTAATGACTAAATATTTGATATAATTTCCGTTCTGGAAGATAATAGCTGTCCAGATCTGTTTTTGTGCGCTAGGATGAGAAAGGATGTAAGTGTGGATTGCCAATCAGGTGCTTTTGCATATACATCGCTAGGAGGCAAAAACTTTACGGAGAATAAAACCAGGAAACAACCAGCATGGTCAATCAGAAATTAACCGCTACTGTAACCGCTACTGAAATTGGATTTACTCACGACGATTTCGCTGCTTTACTTGACAAGTACGATTATCACTTTAGCCCAGGCGATATTGTACCAGGTACAGTTTTCAGTATAGAGCCACGCGGCGCTCTGATTGACATAGGTGCTAAAACAGCAGCCTACATACCTATACAAGAAATGTCTATCAACCGGGTGGATAGCCCGGATGAAGTTCTACAATCGAACGAAACGCGGGAATTTTTCATTCTTACAGATGAAAATGAAGATGGTCAGCTGACACTTTCCATTCGTCGTATTGAATATATGCGAGCTTGGGAAAGAGTTCGGCAGCTGCAAGCAGAAGATGCAACAGTTCGTTCTGGGGTGTTTGCTACCAATCGTGGTGGTGCTTTAGTGCGTATTGAGGGATTGCGGGGCTTTATACCTGGTTCCCACATTAGCACTCGCAAACCAAAAGAAGAACTGGTAGGTGAAGAACTACCATTAAAGTTCTTAGAAGTAGACGAAGAACGCAACCGCCTTGTTCTCTCTCACCGTCGTGCACTTGTTGAGCGGAAGATGAACCGCTTAGAGGTTGGTGAAGTCGTTATCGGCACAGTACGTGGCATTAAGCCTTATGGTGCCTTTATTGACATAGGTGGCGTTAGTGGCCTACTTCACATCTCTGAAATTTCCCACGAGCATATTGATACACCTCACAGTGTATTCAATGTCAATGATGAAGTAAAAGTGATGATCATTGACTTAGACGCAGAACGAGGACGTATTTCTCTGTCTACCAAACAGCTAGAGCCTGAACCAGGTGACATGATCAAAAACCGTGATCTGGTATACGATAAAGCAGAGGAAATGGCCGCTAAGTATCGTGAACAGTTACTAGCTAAGCAGCAAGGTGCTACCACAGAATCGACAGATGGAGAAGCTGTTGCAACTGAGGCAATTGATGATATACCTCCAGCCGTTGAAGAAGATATTCCAGCAGCGGTTGAAGAAGATATTCCAGCAGCGATTGAAGAAGATATTCCAGCAGCGGTTGAAGAAGATATTCCAGCAGCGATTGAAGAAGATATTCCAGTAGCTATTGAAGAGTAACACTTCCGCAATTGTACTTTTTTACAAAAAATCAGCGAAATTAAATTTCAAAGAAGAGGGAATTTCCCTCTTTCTTTTTTTACATATTCTTTCTGTAAGAATCGATTATTAAATAAATCTATAAATTTAATTAACATTTAGGAAGTCTTCAAGACTCAGTTGAATTCTTTTTTAGGAATTATTAAACTATAAATTAAATTCCCTTTTAGTAATTATCAAATAAATCTAGCAATCATTAATTATTAGTATGAAATAAGAATCTGGGTTTCTTGAAGAAACATGGATTCTGAAAATTTTCTTTTTCCCAAATCCTACACGGATTGCTATCTATAAATTGAAATCAAATCTAGAGAGAATGCAAGAAATCACGCTATATCAAAAGCAAGTTGGATAAAGCCAATAATGTTTTACTTGAAACGACTTCAGGAACATCAAAAAATATTCCAAAGATCTAAATTTTGGCTAGGAATATTTATTGTTGTTTTATTGTGCATCATCCTAATTTCCATTCCACCAACCTTGTCACAACAACCTGTAGTTCTCAATTTGTTGATGACTGCTCCTGATGCTCAACCGTGGAAACAATTCTTAATTAAAGACTTTGAAGAGAAAAATCCAGGTATTCGCATCAATCTGATTGAAGGACCAAATGCTACTAATTTGCTTGAAGACCTTTATACATCCGCATTTATCTTGGGTGATTCTCCCTATGACTTGATCAATATGGATGTCATCTGGACACCTAAATTTGCTGCCGCAGGGTGGTTACTTGACCTGAGCGATCGCATGACACAACAAGAATTAGCAGCATTTTCACCCAAAGATGTAGAGGGAGGACGTGTTGGGGGGAAATTATATCGAATTCCGATGCGTAGCGATGTAGGAGTCCTCTACTCTCGAAAAGATTTGCTAAAACAAGCAGGATTTCAGCCGCCAGAAACTTTTAGCGACTTACTTAAAATTTCTCTAGCTTTGCAACAACAACGGAAGGTGAATTGGGGTTACGTTTGGCAGGGTCGGCAATATGAAGGATTAGCCGCCATGTTTGTTGAAGTCCTAGAAGGTTTTGGGGGATTTTGGGTGAATCCCAACACTCTAGAAGTTGGACTAGATAGACCAGAAACATTACAAGCGATCGCTTTTCTCAAAGAAACGGTCGCAAAAGGAATTTCTCCTCCCGGAGTCACGACATATATAGAGGAAGATACAAGACGTTTCTTTCAAAGTGGTCAGGCTGCTTTTTTAAGAAGTTGGCCCTATGTTTGGCCTTTGGCAAACGCTGCAGATTCCCCCATTAAAGGTAAAATAGCGATTCAACCGATGGTAAGTAACGCCCTCAAAACTGGAGGATCTTGTTTAGGTGGCTGGGGTTTAGGAATTGCCAAATCTACCAAACACCCTGAGGAAGCCTGGAAGGCAATTCAATACTTTACAAGTGAACAAGCACAACGACAGTTTATTTTGAGTGCGGGTTATGTTCCTAGCCGACGCTCGTTGTTTACAGATCCAGAGATTGTTGCTAAATTCCCTTACTACCCCAAGTTATTAGAGATCGAGGATAAAGCAATTTTACGTCCGCCTATTGCTCAATACGATCAGGCATCAGATATATTGCAACGTTACTTAAGTGCTGCATTGACAAATCGTATAGCTCCAGAAAGCGCAATGAAAGCTGCAGCTGCTGAAACAAGAATGCTGTTGAAAACAAGGGGGAGTAGGGAGTAGGTGCGCTATATATGACTAATCTACAAACAATTCGTCATCGGGAACAGCAAACAGCGTGGATTTTTTTACTACCCGCTTTGCTACTGCTCTTGTTTGTGTTTGGCTACCCAATTGCTCGTGCTTTTTGGTTAAGTCTATTCACTCAAAATTTAGGAACACAACTACAACCTGTCTTTTCTGGTTTAGACAATTACCTCCGCATGGCAGGAGATGGTCGTTTCTGGCAAAGTTTTTGGACGACAATCATCTTGACAATATCAACCGTATCTCTGGAGATATTGCTAGGACTAGGTATTGCCTTAGTCTTGAACCAGCAGTTTTTTTGCAGAGGAGTCGTCCGCACAATTGCCATCTTACCTTGGGCTTTGCCTACCGCACTCATTGCTCTTGCTTGGGCGTGGATTTTTAACGACCAGTTTGGCGTTGCTAATGATATTCTCCTCCGGCTGGGTTTGATTAAAACTGGAATTAACTGGTTAGGAGAACCAACATTAGCATTGATCGCCTTGATTTTTGCGGATGTTTGGAAAACGACACCATTTGTTAGTATTTTGCTGTTAGCTGGTTTGCAATCGATTTCATCCGACTTGTATGAAGCTCATGCGATTGATGGCGCAACAAGTTGGCAAAGCTTCTACAAAATTACCCTGCCTTTACTCATGCCGCAAATCTTAATCGCTATCCTGTTTCGATTTGCTCAGGCTTTCGGAGTTTTTGATTTGGTTGCAGTGATGACCGGGGGTGGTCCTGGTGGTGCAACAGAAGTGGTATCACTATACATTTACTCTACCGTGATGCGGTACTTAGATTTTGGCTACGGATCAGCACTGGTTGTCGTCACTTTTCTTTTGTTAATTGCAGGAGTGGCGATCGCCAGTTTCTTGCTGAACAAATCTCGTCTTAGCAAAGGGAATACCTAGCAGTATGACTGTCATTCCTTCCGGCAATCTTCAAACAACAACCCCAGCTAAAAATTATGGGACAAATATCTTGCGTTGGGGAGCGATCGCATTCGTCGTGATTTTCTGCCTAGCACCAGTCATGTGGCAAGTCCTGACTTCATTTAAGGTCAATCAAGATATTGCTGCTGTCCCTACGATTTATTTTCCAGGACGAATCACCCTCAACCACTACATTGAGTTATTCAATCGTCGTCCCTTTTGGCGCTACATCTTCAATAGTGCTTTTGTCTCGATTGTTTCTACAGCTTTCTCGTTGGCGTTGGGTGCACCCGCTGCTTATGCTCTCGCACGGCTACGTCCTTGGGGTGGCAGAGTTATCCTTGCTGGGATTCTGATTGTGACCTTATTTCCTGGAATTCTATTGTTTTTGGGACTTTTAGAAATTATTCAACGACTGCACTTAGGTAACAACTACTTAAGCTTGATTATCCCATATACAGCAATTAATCTACCATTAACAATTCTCGTGTTGCGTAGCTTTTTTGAGCAATTACCAAAAGATTTAGAAGATGCAGCTCGAGTAGATGGCTACAACACCTTGCAAATGCTAGTACAAATCCTACTACCTATGACTATTCCAGCTTTAGTAACGACTGGAATTCTCACATTTATTTTTGCCTGGAATGAATTTATCTTCGCTCTCACATTTATAACCCGTGAAGAGATGAAAACAATCCCCGTTGGTGCCGCACAACTGGGAGGTGCTTCTGGCTTTGAAATTCCCTACGGTCCCATCGCTGCAGCCACCATAGTCGGCACATTACCTTTAGTTGTACTTGTTTTGTTCTTCCAGCGCAAGATTATCCAAGGTCTGAGTGCTGGAGCTGTGAAAGGATGAATCCATGGCTAAACTAGAACTCAAAAACTTAAATAAAACCTATACTCCTAAAGTTATTCCAGTTAAAGATATCAGCTTAACAGTGGATGACAATCAATTTCTCTCGTTGCTTGGTCCCAGTGGTTGTGGGAAGTCTACGACGCTGCGAATGATTGCGGGGTTGGAAGAACCTACTCACGGTCGGATATTGTTGGGCAACGAGGATATTACATTTAAGCGACCAGGCGATCGCAATATGGCGATGGTGTTTCAAAGCTATGCTCTTTATCCTCACATGACTGTGTACGAAAATCTTGCCTCTGGGCTCAAGCTGAAAAAAACACCGCATGCTGAAATTCAACACCGAGTCAAAGAAGTCTCACAACTTTTGGGATTAGAAGATTTGTTGCACCGAAAACCTGGTCAATTGTCAGGAGGACAACGACAAAGGGTTGCGGTTGGTCGTGCGTTAGTGCGTCGTGCTCAAGTTTATTTGTTAGATGAACCACTCAGCAACTTAGATGCGCTACTACGTGAACGAGTCCGCGCTGATATTAAGCAAATTTTTGCTACCCAAAAAGTTCCGGTCGTTTATGTCACTCACGACCAAACAGAAGCGATGACGCTTTCCACAAAAGTTGCTGTACTCAACAATGGCTATGTCCAGCAACTAGATTCTCCAGCACGTATATACAACCATCCAGCAAATTTATTTGTTGCAGGATTTGTAGGTAGTCCCCAAATGAATCTACTCACCCTACCATGTCAAACAAATTACGCGGTGTTGGGCGATTCTAAAATACCACTACCGGATTTCCCGACAGTACCACCACAGATTGTTCTCGGTATTCGTCCAGAAAATGTCCGTATTGCACAACCAGAGGATCAACAAACAATTCGAGGTCAAGTGTATTTGGTGGAAAACTTAGGTATGCACAATTTGGTCAGTGTACGCGTAACGGGTTCTGATGCAGCACCATTAAGCGTGCGAGCTTTGTTACCACCAGACCAAAGTTGGAGTGATGAAGAAATTACATTAGCTTTGCCACCCCAAAATGTCCATTGGTTTGATGTTCACTCAGGGGATGCACTCCATTCGACCCACTCTTATCCGGCATCTTAAGTTCTGGGTGAGCGAGTTTCAGTAGATTTTGGGTTCCTACGAAAAATATTTCACAAAAATAGCAAACGGATTTGATTCCCATCCGGAAAATGCATTTGAGCTTGTGAAGTAGATGTTAACTTTGATATCAAGTTCAGTGATTACCCACACCCCACCCTCAAATCTCTCCAATAGTAAGTAAGAGAACAGCCAAAACCGGGTGAAGATTTTTGTGGAAGTTGTGAGTAATTAAGCTGACATGATTATGATTCGTAGCCTAAAGAACCCGTAAGGAAACTTATGCTTAGCCAAGCAATGGATTTTCTGTTTACCGATAGTCTAGCTTTTGCTGTTAACGCCACCCTAGGTACAGTGGTTCGCACCAAGCTATGCAACTACTCATGGGAAGACAGAATCACAACAAATCATCAATCTGAAGAAACTAGCGATCGCCCTGATCAAGAAATTAGCGATCGCCAACCTATGGACACCAACTACTCATCAGGAGTGTAATTCTCTGATAACCTTGTCAGCCATCTATGGCTGCTTGGTTAGCCCATAAATGAACCTATATTTGTCACGATTGAGCTATTCCAACAGGACAAGAAACGTTGGTTCCCCCTAAGCCACAATATCCATTTGGGTTTTTCGCTAAGTATTGCTGATGGTAGTCTTCAGCGTAGTAAAACTCAGGAGCATCCAAGATTTCAGTTGTAATCTTCCCATAGCCTGCAGCGTTAAGAGCTTCCTGATAAGCTTCTTTTGTGGCTTCTGCTAACTTTCTTTGGTCTTCAGAATACACGTAAATTCCCGAACGATACTGAGTACCAACGTCATTTCCTTGACGCATTCCTTGGGTGGGGTCGTGGTTTTCCCAAAATACTTTCAGTAACTCCGAATAACTAATGACTTTTGGGTCAAACACGACATACACCACTTCATTGTGACCCGTCTGTCCAGTACAGACCTCTTTGTATGTGGGGTTAGGTGTTATACCTGCCGCATAACCCACTGCTGTCGTGAAAACTCCATTCAGTTGCCAGAATTTGCGTTCTGCTCCCCAAAAACACCCCATACCGAACACTGCGGTTTCCATTCCTTGGGGAAAAGGCGGCTTGAGTGGATGACCATTGACATAATGCTGGGCAGGTACTGGCATAGGCTGTGCACGTCCTGGCAAAGCCTGTTCAGGAGTGGGGAGGGTTAGTTTTTTACCAAATCCAAATAGCACCATCGATCTTAACTCTGAATTTATCTTTACCTTACTTAATATTTTAACTAAACCCGTGAAATTCCCTTACCGCAGTCTGTGTCATTAGTTTTGCTAGGTTTGCGTATTACCAAAATCATGCAGAGACGTTGTATGCAACGTCTCTCACAGCACTACTATGTACTAAACATCACGTGCTTTAAAAAAATTATAGATAGCTAGAGCAATAGCTAACACTAGTGCAATATGAATTAAACTGCCTGCAATATGAAATACTAGGCCCAAAACCCAAAAAGCAAACAGTATAACAGCGATACCCCACAGAATACTCAACATAATTATGAATTAATGTCTAATTAGAGGATCACTACTAGGGTAATTCTGTATAGCTATAAAAAATGATTTAGACACAAATTTTCACCTAAACGAGTTCTTGTGCCATTGATACACTTGAGACACAAGCGTTGACCAAAGGTAGCAGAGGACCGAGTTGCTCTTGTCCATTCACAGCTAAATCGCTATGACATAAGTAAATTTTTTCAGACACACGAGAAAGCAAATCGGCCAAAATTCTTTGTAGTCGCTGTTCTTGTTCTAACTTCTCATCTTCAGCGGTCCAGGGTTCCCCAAGGCGATATTGGAGGAAAAATGGTGCCCCGAACAAAGTGGCAGCACCGCCTTGTGACCACAATTGTGAACCAGCATCCAGCCAAAAATGCCAGGGATGAAATCGCCTACTTGAGCGGTATTGGAAGATTGTTGCTAAGGTGACAGCATTGCTTGCTGGTCCGATGGGTTGTACAGGATATGGGTTAGCTGTGATGGTACCACGTCGCAGTAGTTGTATGAATTCAGTGATACTGACGTGAAGTGAATCGCCGCCAGCGCTTCCTTTAAGTGAAGAAGGTTCAGCAGGAATTTGCTTAAGTCTAGTCTCAATTTCCCAGTAATGTTGAGCAGTTTCTAGTAATTCGCGCAGTGCTGACAACTGCTCGTAAGGAAGATTGCTGCCATTCCATAAAAAACGCTGAATTGCCCTATCTAGAAGGGAAATAGGACTAGGAATCAAACGCATCTCCTGTTGCGATCGCTGTTCCTCTATCCATTGGAGTATTTCTCCGTAGGCTGTCGTTGCCCCGTACCCAAGTCTATCCCAACGCTCAAACGCTGTTACAGGGAGCAAATTCGGTTTTTCTGGATGTGGTACAAAGCAGTAATCTGCTATCAATCCCGCACGTACTGGGTCAATATGAGAAAATGAGGCGGATCTTGCAGCAGGATCTCCCTCATCTGTTCTATCTCCTCGACTCAACACAACTAACATCTCAGCCACAGCATTCCGATTGACTAAACGTCCCAAGCCAGGATAGACCAGTGCCATCACTGTCAGTAATCCTCGGATAGTGGGCGAATGAATTAGGGGACGTTGGTCGTTGAGAGACTCTACAGGGATACCTTGCTTGGTCAGAATTTCTACTAGAGTGTAACGGGCGATCGCATCCAATCCTGGTGCAATCACTGCGACTTCATTGGGTTGCACTTGCCCATCCTTGATAGCATTAACAATCACCTCAGCCGTTTGTCTTAACAGTTGCGCACGGGAGGTGGTTTGAATTGACTGAACTGCCTCTGGTAAACTTATCGCCACGGTTGGTTCGTTGACCAATTCCAGCACTGATGTAACCAAACTATCTGCAAGACACAAAGAAGACCCATTCAAGATTTCTTGCTGGCAGTGCACTGATAACCCTTCCATGTAGTTGGGGTCTGCTCCTAGTCCCAAGCGCACTGTACCTTCTGGATTGTAGCTAAATGCTCCAACTGCACCATTTTGCAGAAGGAATTCAAACAGGTGACGCGCAACCGCAGGATAATCATGAACATCATCTGCTAATACTGCTTGATAGCGTTTGACGAGTTGCTGTTGGTAATTGGTGTTTGGCAGCAGATGCTGATGATACAGTTCCGTAATCAGCCCGTAGGTTAGCAATCCCCGCTCTAGACACCAATGACGCCAATCAAGTAGCAAAGATACCAAAAATTCTGGACCTAGAGATGAGGCATTGTCTTGAAACATTTTTGTACGACGGTTATCCTCTTCGAGGACACTGCTGTCTTGCGCTAAGGCTTTTGCTAGGATATGGCTGATTTCTTCGCTCTTAATGCCACTGTAAGCAGCCAATTGCATTAAGTCTAAGATGCGCCGCACCAAACGGTACTCATTTTGTCCTGCACGACGCAAAGTTTCTTCATCCAACTGAGAACGCCACAATTTAGTTGCCAATTCTTGCTCAGTTTCTGGACGTAGTCTTACTGGGAATTGTGCCTTCAACTTTAACGACTGAACTAGCAGTGGCCAAAATAAAACCACTTCATCTTGAAAAAAACCAAGAGGCGTCTTGCAGCGTACTGGATATTTTCCTTGAGTTTCTGCGACAATTTTATTTGTTAACTCTCGCCGATTCTCATCATTAGCACCTAAAGCTAAAACTGTCGGCTTTGTGTGATGAAGGTATAAATGCTTCGATGTGCGATCATCATTTTTTCGCCCTCGGCTTTTCGTGTGACCTAGTCTATTTTGCGACATATCACTTTGCACCCAACTACAGAACCGCTCTACCAAACGAGCCGTTTTACCACTGCGACTAGGACCGATTACCCAAAGCGAATCTGAAATCACAACCTTTTCCTTGGAGATTTGTTAAGATACTTCCTACGTTAACTTAAGCTTCCAACTCATCAAATAATGTAATGCGGAATGATTACCTACGATGAATTATTCTGTCTTTAGCCAAAAAATTTACAATGCCTTACTTAAAGCTTACAAATGGTATCTACAGACACCTGAGCGTTCTTTAGAAAAGGCTTTTCAAGCAGCCTCGGAGATTAAAGCGATCGAAGAGGAACATTTTAACGGTCAAAAAATAGGCTCTCTGTCAGCTAGTTACAGTAGCAGCGCCTTAGATTATTTTAACCTAGACCTAAAAAAACTATTAAGAATTATCCGAATGCGGCTGACAGAGTTTAAAGCGAGCCGTTATTTCTTAAATAACTCTAATCAAACAGTGTTGACTCGATATGGTATCGAGCATCTCAACCCTTCCATAGTTTTGGAAAAGCTAAGATTCATTGATGAAGTTACAGCCAAATACAATTTGGATGATGATTTGTCGATTGTCGATGATTTAAGAACCAAAGATAAAAACACAAGTAATGTAACAGATCAATCAACAGCGATTCAACTTAAATATCCAGGTTTGTTATCTAAAAAACCGAATAATCTACCCCCGAAACCACATAATAAGACGGATACAACAGGAGTCTTACCTCGTTCGATTTTTAATACCATTAGTAGGTTGCAAGAGGAATTAGATCCTAACGCTGAACAAGAAGTTATACAAAGTTTTCGCCAAACAAAAAAAAGAACAGTTATATCTGTTCGATTTCTCTTACTGCTCGTTATTGTTCCTGTTCTGGTTAATCAGTTGTCAAAACCAGTGATCATAGGACCAATCATTGACCATTTTAGAAGTTCTGGTGAGGAAATTGGATTATTCCTCAATTATGAAATGGAAGAAGAAGCCCTGTCGGAGCTAGAGAAGTTTGAGCAGAAAATTCGATTTGAACATCTCATTCAAAATAATGCACCATTATCTGTTGAGCAAATAGAAGAGCAATTAAAAGAAAAAGCTCGCGAACTGGCTGAAGAGTATCGTGTTGCTAGCACCGATGCAATTAAAAACGTTTTTGCAGATATCCTTTCTGTTGGTGCGTTTACTTTGGTGTTGGTCTTCAGCAAGAAAGAAATCGTCTTGTTAAAAGATTTCTTCGACGATATCCTCTACGGTCTGAGTGACAGTGCAAAAGCATTCATCATCATTTTGTTTACTGATATCTTTGTAGGCTTCCACTCTCCTCATGGTTGGGAAGTTCTTTTAGAAGGC
>JAJPJF010000351.1 GCA_021324415.1 Nostocales cyanobacterium Centralia_MAG_434 | reverse complement strand
CAGTTTGGTCCGCGAGTGCTGCGTAACTTCATGCAGGACATGAGCTATCAGGTTGTACTAGGTACATTCATTGCCACGTTTATCTACTGCTTGCTTGTATTGCGGACATTTCAGCCAATGCTACCAGCGACCTTAAGGCGATCGCTCTTAACTGAATGCTGTTTGCCTCCTTGTTCACGAGGGCTGGAACCCTTATTATTACGTTCGTTTCCAGAAGTTTTTGGTTTACTGAAAGTGACATCTGTTTACAGTCAATAATATTATCCTCAGTTCTCTTACATCGTTCTTATACGAGAAAAATTCAGAATTTCTATATATATTGATAAGGCGATGCGCGTCACGTAATCCTTACAGAAAGGGCGTTGGCAAAATTATACAACTTTATTTTTTCTAGAACGTTGAATTAGTAACGATAGAATCAGGGTTCTAGGCGCTGAAATTATACAACTTTTTTATTACCGACTCAGTTCTCTTCCATCATTCTCATACGAGAATAATTTAGAATTGCTCTATATATATTGATCAGGCAATGCGCGTCCCAAAATCCCTACAGGAAGGGCGTTGGCAAAATTATACAACTTTTTTATTTGTTTTTGGAAGGTAGGGAACAGAAATTGTACAACTTTATTTTTTCTAGAACATTGAATCAGTAACGATAGAATCAGGGTTCTAGGCGCTGAAATTGTATAACTTTTTTATTTTTGTACAATTGTAGCTAAACAAACTAGCTTGTCTAAGGTTATTTCGTAGAGGCTGAGGATCTGTCTCCTCTTGAACATTGCTTAGGCGATCGCCACTGATGATGTTTTTTTAAAGCAGTATAGTGGCTGTAACAAAAAAAATTTCAAATTTGAAGAATTCATCAAAGTCATATAACAAAAGGCTTTCGAGAAATTGTTCAATCGTTTTATTCTAGATTTTGGGCTCTAAATCAAGCTCTTGAGCAGGTATTTCCCAAATTGTTCAACCGTTATTTTTTTTGAGTTCACGAATTTTCAAGCATTTCAGGAGTCAAAATTGTTCAATCGAATTATTTACATACATTTTATTCCTAGTGTTGCGTCATGTCTGGAAGAAACAAACGGCTGACCCTGACGAACAACACTACCGTTGCGGATGATATTGCGGCAGCGGTGTTGTCTTGCCATGCCATATCGGATATCGGGATATTGTTCTTTTTTTGAACATATATCAAACTACCCGACATTTAGAACACTAAATGCGATCGCCTCAGTTCTCTTCTATTGTTTTGATACGAGAATATTTCAGAAGTACTATATATTTTAAGAGAGTATACAAGCATATTCTCCAACGCAATTAAATGCTTCAGCTTTGCACATTTGTAGAAATGCAGCAGGAGGCAGGTGGAGGCGATCACTCTTTCAGCGCTAGCGCACATGTGCCCTAAATAATACCCCACCATTTCTAGCAGGGTATCGTACTTTAAAAGCATAAGTGTAAGGTATTGCTACACGTTACTCATAAATTGTGTAAAACTTGGGTCGATGGAAACTTTTTTGCTGATTTACTCAATTGCTTATGTAAATAAGCAAGTAAATGTAACGAGAGTGATGGGAGAGTGGCTGACTAGTTTACATCAACCGTGGTAGAAAAGACGATACGGTTCGTTTATAATTCAAGTATCAAGATTACTAAAACCAGCTATCACGAACAAAGGTTTAAATCATGAAAGGTCTATTTGTTGGTAGCTTATCCGTTTTGCTCTTCTCTACTGTTGCTACAAGTGTAGTTCATGCTGAACAAGCAGCTTATAATCCTGCTGTCGCCGGGAGAAATTCTGCTCATGTAACTTATGTATCACCGGCTCAGCTTGTTCTGTTAGCTTACCGAGGTGACTTGAAGAGCGTTGGTATTCCCAGTTATAGTGAGCTTCGCGATGCTTTCTACAGAAATCAAATTACAGCTAAGGATCTTGTCCAAGGTGCTGTTAACTCAAAGCTACTGCCACCACAATTTCTTGCCAATAAAAAATTTATCAAAGACGTTGATGGTCAATTGTTTAATTTCTCCTATAATTTCTGAGTAGGTCACGACTAGGGTGAGTGTTGGAAGAAATCTAGCGATCGCAGGGGTATTTTCTCTGGGGAAGCTTTACGAGTTATATAAGCTTTTTTGAATCATGACCCACAATCCTATCGCTGTAAAGAACTCGCACCCCCCTTACCAAAGGTAGAAAAGTGAGAATAGTAGGACCCAAATAGAATCAACCAAATACCAGAAAAAGTGGATAAACTATTTCATGTAATTTGATGAGATGTGATGTTATTGCATCTGACATAATAAGTTTTGTAATAGACCCTAGCGATCAACTGAACCCATAATGATGTCGATGCTACCTGTAATGGCCACAATATCAGCAACCTTTACCCCTTGAATTAGGTAGGGTAAGACTTGGACATTTACGAAATCAGCAGCACGAATGTTCCAGCGCCAAGGAAAAACATGATCATCCCCAACGATATAAACTCCTAACTCACCTTTGCCACTTTCGACACGGGCATAGTGTTCACCCTTGGGAATTTTGAAAGTAGGGGCGATTTTCTTACCAATGTATTGATAATCAAACCCATTCCATTCTGATTTCTTTCCTGCGGCAATGCGTTTGGCTTCGAGATTTTCATAAGGACCACCAGGAAGACCCTTGAGTGCTTGGCGAAGAATCTTTGCCGACTCCCGCATTTCTCGCATCCGCACAAAATAACGCGCCAGGACATCACCTCCAGTCTCCCAGCAAACTTCCCAATCAAAATCGTCATAGCATTCGTAGTGATCAACTTTCCGCAAGTCCCAATTCACCCCAGAAGCGCGCAGCATGGGACCCGAAAGACCCCAATTAATGGCTTCATCTCGGTCAATGGTACCAACTCCCTCAGTCCGACGGCGAAAGATAGGATTATCAGTAAGCAAACGTTCATATTCATCTATTTTGGGGACTATGTAATCACAAAATTCTTCGCATTTATCCACCCAACCGTAGGGTACATCTACCGCCACACCTCCAACTCGGAAATAGTTGTTGTTTACCATCCGGTAACCGGAAGCAGCTTCCCACAAGTCATAAATCATTTCCCGTTCTCTAAAGATGTAGAAGAAGGGAGTTTGAACACCTAAATCTGCAGCAAACGGCCCAAGCCACAACAGATGATTAGCAATGCGGTTTAATTCCAGCATGATGACGCGGATGTAGCTGGCGCGTTTGGGAATTGACAGATCAGCCAACTGTTCTACAGCGTTGACTGTGACAGCTTCATTGAACATTCCTTCAGCATAATCCCAACGGCTGACGTAGGGAACATACATTTGAATCGTACGGTTTTCGGCTATCTTTTCCATACCTCTATGTAGATAGCCAATCACTGGTTCGCAGTCAATAACATCTTCTCCATCTAAGGTGACAATCAACCGCATCACCCCGTGCATAGAAGGGTGATGCGGTCCCATGTTAATGATCATGGGTTCGGTTCTAGTTTCGATTCTGGACATAAATCACCATTGCTTGATTGCGGAGTGGGTTGTGTTAACAGGCATTGTTCCAATTGCAAGTGTCTCTGAAAAATGGGTAGATTTTTAGTAGCAAATGGCTGTAGTTCGGGTTCTTGACCAAGTTGTGACTCACAGCGTTCCAGACTTAAGATTAGTATCTTCGATGGGTATATCTGAAAGATTTCGTTCGTTGTCTTTTTTGCTGGTTAGATCAGTCATAATGTTTCCTGCCAATCATCTGAATGCTTTTAAATACAACATATCTAAAGATGATATTCACTATAATCCGCAAATAGAATGAGAATTGATTAAACTTTTGCTTTACACATAACACTCAAAATCGATTCAGTCAGAGTATGAGTAGGCATTTGACAACATCATCAGCGTATCCTTGAGCAATCACGACTCCCACTCAAGGATAGGCCTGATTAATAAGTGTGTTTAACCTTGAGAAAAAATAGTGTAATCACCCCACAACAAGTACGGTTAGTATCACTATTTTGAGTCATTTTTCAAGTTAAATTAGGAAAGTGTCAATAAAGCAAGTTGTACTTCATAACTTGACAAAAGACTAGAAATTAAAGCGTGTGAAATTCACAAAAGAAGTAGTGAAGTCACCCTCAAGAAAGTACGGT
>JAJPJF010000457.1 GCA_021324415.1 Nostocales cyanobacterium Centralia_MAG_434 | reverse complement strand
CTACGTTCCAAATAAGAATAAGCGCAAAGCCTATGAGGCATTGCTTAAGGAAATAGAGGCTACAGGGGAGCATAACCAGCGGTTGATAGTTTACCCGCGAATAACGCACTACCCTAAAAAAGAGCAGCTGCATCAAGTTAGTTTTCAAGTCATTGGTTTTGATAAAGGCCGCGTGGATGAGGGTGTCACAAGAGAACTTGAAGATTTTCAATTTAGGCTTTGTGGGCTATGGCAGTTTATCCCTGTCTGCCAAACACCCTGTATTACTGTACTAAAGAATTTTAGCCCTGACCGCTTAGAATACATCAAGCGAGAGGATACTTCATCACTGTCTAGAATGATGTTTATGAAAGCGTCTCATGTACCCTTGCTATGGAGAGATGCCCCAGTTAGGCCCTTTAGGTTTAACCCCAAAGCCCCAAAGGAGCAACAAGGCCATGCTTCCTTTGTGGAGATTAAAGCAAGGTTTCTGCCTGGTCGAGATGTATTTGGTTTTGACTCCTTAATCGCTCCTCCTACGGATAAACCACCTAAATACTTTAAGGTACGCAAGGAAGACAAAGCAGAGGCACTTAAGACAATAAGCAAAATCAAAGCTGAGAAAGCAGCTAGAAGAGATAATCAGCCTTGATAGTGGCTTCATCATTCCCTAAAGTGCTTTGAACATAAAGCTTTGAGAGCTTTTTCTCAGTACAATCGCGCCATGAATGCCACAATTCCCCTCTCCTCTCGTCCAGCGTTCGCAAATTTGCTAATACTGTCTGGGCTGGGACTACTGCTCATTACTGCCGTAAATGGGCAGTTTCAGCAACCGCAATCACAGCAAACTCACAGGGTTGTGCAGACTGTTAGATCACAATCCCACCACAAGTAAGTATTAATTCCATGCTCATATATAACCCCATTATTTAAAATGGGGTTTACCCCATAAATGAATTAAATGATTATTTTTGCGCGTATTTTAGGAAGTGGGGTTATATTAAAAATGTGAACTACAAAGAACCAAACGATGACACCTGATCTAATTAGCGAAAATCGCAGGCAATATGCTGATTACTCATTAGAAGATTTGAAGAAATTACCAGTAAAAAAATTAAGACAGATTGCTCCTAGTGTTGGCGTTTCTAACATTTTCCAAGATGGTAAGCTAACCAAAGCCGGACAGGGACGCCAAGCAACACTATCAGAAGCGATTTACCAAGCCTGTGAAGATGCCCGAATAGCTAAAAATGTTAGATCACGAGAAACAGATGATGATGGCGAAGGCATCAACCCTACTCTCTATGAGGAAGATGTCAACAAACTGGCTGAGAAATATTACAAAGGACTGCACAGCTACACGATTAACTGCTTACGTGAAAATGTTGCCTTCTCTCCTGAGTTTTTCACCCTAGTTGCTCCCTTTAGGGAAGATCTTATAGTTATTGTTGATGATCGGAGTCCATCGGGTAAGGCCAGCAATAACACAATAAATAATTGGAAATCTCAGGTATTGAAACGGATTGAGTCTCTTGTAAACCAGCACTCCTCTGAGTTTCCCGATGATAGACTAAAAGCTGAGTTTAAAGGTTTTTACCGTAGTGTACAAGCAGCTTTTCAAGTCGAGCGCAAAGAGAAAACTGCTCAGACTAACATTGCAATTAAGACACGTCAAAACAACACAATAGGTATTAAAGTTTTACCTCTGTTTGATTGGGCAAAAAATCAGGTTGTTAATCTACCCGAATCATCTGCTAGATGGCGTGAGGTTGCGATCGCCATCATGGTACTTACTGGTAGAAGGCAAAGTGAAGTTATGAGCAGCGGGAAATTTGAGTTAACCGATAGTGATTCACACTTACTCTTCTCTGGACAGCTTAAACGCCATGCTAGGGATGAAGATGTGAAGCCTTATGAAATCCCTGTAATTGGTCATACTGCCTACGCTATTGTTGAGGCTATGAAATGGTTAGAAGCCAATAATAAGCGAATCATTCCAGATGACTACACCCTTGAAAGCATACAAAAAGCAGCTAAAAAGGCTCACGATAATTTCAGCAAGTACCTTTCACAGATGGCTGAGAAAGTATGTACCAGTTACATCGTTCTAGATGAGGGTGATAACTGGGAATACCAGGACGAAAAAGGAAAAACGAAAGACCGTCGAAAATCTCACCTATTCAGACAGATTTATGGTCAAGTGGTTTACCCTGTCTTTTATGCCGACTCTAACCGCAAGCTAGCACAGATACTTATTGAAGTAATGGGTCATAGTGATACACCCTCAAGCCGTAGCTTTGCATTCAGCAACTATGACAGTGATATAGAGGTGAGGGATATTGAAGCAATTAAGCAGGCACAATAATTTCCTCAGTCAATTATAGAACAAACGTACTATCAATAATCCGATAAATACAGCGGCAATGTGTATAATCAAATAACAAAGAGATAGCAACGAAACCCAGTCATACTAAAAACCGCTTAGAGGAATGTCTTTTCTGAGCGGTTTTCACTTAGTGATTTTTATATACAGTAGCAATTCATT
>JAJPJF010000162.1 GCA_021324415.1 Nostocales cyanobacterium Centralia_MAG_434 | reverse complement strand
GCTTTTTCTTCCAATGACTGACTTGTTTGCGCTATTTCTTGATTTTTCTTCTCCACTTCTTTTTTTTGCAGTGCCAACAACTCTGCTTTTTCTTCTAGTTCGGCATTCGTTTTTTGTAATTCTTCCTGCTGTTTTCTCAGTAAATCCTCGGATGCTTTGAGGGTATCAGCCTGTTGTTCTAAGCGTTTGTTAGTTTCTCTAAGTTCATGCTGTTGATTTTGTAACTCCTCTGCCAAAGACTGCGACTGCTTAAGCAATTCTTCAGTACGCATATTGGCTGAAATTGTATTTAAGACAATCGCTATACTTTCAGTCAGCTGAGCAAAAAAAGTCAGATGAATATCGCTAAATCGTTGAAATGAAGCCAGTTCAATGACCGCTGTCACTTGTCCTTCAAAAAGGACAGGTAATACAACAATATTTAGCGGCGTAGCCTCACCCAAGCCAGAGCTGATCTTGATGTAGTCGTGAGGTACTTCCGATAGCAGAATGCGTTCTTTTTCTAAAGCACATTGTCCCACTAAACCTTCACCCAAATAAAAACGGTTACCTAGATGCTTACGCTCACGGTGTGCGTAACTGCTAATAAGCCGCAAGTAAGGTTGTTCATCCGCTTCCATGATGTAGAAAACACCACAAGAAACTCTTACCAGTGGCGCTAGTTCTGAAAGAATGAGTCTGCATACAGTTTCTAGATCACGCTGGCCTTGAAGCATGCGGGTAAATTTAGCCAGGTTCGTTTTCAACCAGTCTTGCTCAGTGTTTTTCTGCGTTGTCTCTCGCAGATTAGCAATCATCTGGTTAATGTTGTCTTTGAGTACGGCAACTTCACCTTGTGCCTCAACGGCAATTGAACGGGTCAAATCGCCTTTGGTAACAGCTGTTGCTACTTCAGCGATCGCCCGCAACTGAGTCGTGAGAGTAGCTGCAAGTTCGTTGACATTATCAGTCAAATCTTTCCAAGTACCAGCAGCGCCAGGCACCTTTGCTTGCCCACCTAATTTACCTTCAATACCCACCTCACGGGCAACAGTAGTAACTTGGTTAGCAAAGGTTGCTAGGGTGTCAATCATTTCATTAATTGTCTCTGCCAAAGTTGCAATTTCGCCCTTGGCATTCAGCATGAGTTTGCGCTTCAAGTCCCCATTAGCAACCGCCGTCACTACCCTAGCTATTCCTCGGACTTGCGCTGTCAAGTTACCCGCCATGGAGTTCACATTGTCAGTTAAATCTTTCCAAGTACCAGCTACGCCTTTAACTTCTGCTTGACCGCCCAGTTTACCTTCAGTCCCCACCTCACGGGCAACTCGTGTGACTTCCGATGCAAATGAGTTGAGTTGATCCACCATTGTATTAATGGTGTTTTTCAACTCTAAAATCTCGCCTTTAACGTCAACAGTAATCTTTTTAGAAAGGTCACCATTCGCCACAGCTGTAGTCACTTCAGCAATGTTGCGGACTTGGGCAGTTAAATTACCCGCCATTAAGTTGACGCTGTCGGTCAAGTCTTTCCAAGTCCCAGCAACACCCAGGACTTGCGCCTGTACACCCAATTTTCCCTCTGTACCTACTTCACGAGCTACTCTTGTAACCTCACTGGAAAATGAGTTAAGCTGACCCACCATCGTATTTACCATTTGGGCAATTTGGAGAAATTCTCCTTTTAGGGGTCTACCATCTATTTCAGGTGCAATCGTTTGAGATAGGTCACCATTTGCGACAGCTCGAATCACACGCGCTGTTTCTGCTGTAGGTTGGACTAAATCTGTAATGAGTGTGTTGACAGAATCAACACATGCTGCCCATGAACCACGAATGTTTCCTAGAGTTGCACGTTCCGTGATTTTGCCTTCTTTGCCGACAACATCACTAATCCGCTGTAACTCGGCTGCCATTCGCTCGTTTTGTCCAATAATATCGTTGAGCGTATTAGCAATTTTTCCAGCTATGCTAGTTTGACCTATTGGCATACGTGCTGAAAAATCACCTTTTTTGACGGCTGTGAGTGTTCTTAGTAGCTGTTTTAAATCTAAATTCTCACTCTCTTTCGTTAACTGTTCAGTGGGCATGGCACTAAGAAGCTAAAAATTATACCTAATTATTTGTGGCTACTGCTTATTCTGAATTTAAGTTGCGCTTTTCTCACCAAATTCATACTAATAGTCACACAACAGGAAAATCCACTATTTAATTACTAGCTATATAGGATTTTATGTGTCATCTATGACAGATTATTAGGCACATAAAAAATATCTATCTTAAGTGTGAAAATTTTATTCCTAAAGACTTATTTATGTTGGGCATGGGAGCAGGGTAGATAGGAGAATTGTAGAATTTTAAGAAGGGTGTGGGGTATAGGGTGTAGGGTATCCCCATCAATGAATTGAGGGGATTTCATTTATGAATAAATTTTTTGTTTTCTCCATCAATAAATTTAGGAGATTTCAACCAGCTTGGGTGTAGAGTAGGGTGTTCATTTTCTGCAAGAATTTCTTTTTACCCCTACACCCCACACCCTACCACCTACACCCGTT
>JAJPJF010000264.1 GCA_021324415.1 Nostocales cyanobacterium Centralia_MAG_434 | reverse complement strand
GATAAAGGACTTTTAGCCACAACCTCTGTTATGGGAACAGCTACGACTTGTCCATTTTGCCAAGCCAGCATGTTCCCGTATTTTCCTTGAGCCACCAAATCAACTGCGGTTTTCCCAAACACTGTCCCTGTTAAGCGATCCAACGCAGATGGAATTCCACCTCGTTGGATGTGTCCTAAAACCGAGACTCTCATGTCAATAGGATTAGGACTACAATGAGCGATTTGCTCAGCAATGTACTGACCTATACCACAGATATGTGTATGATCAGATGCAATAGGTGTACAATTATAAACATCATTTGCTATGCCGGCACCTTCTGCAATCACAATGATTGCAAACTGGCGATGCCAGCGATCGCGCAATTCTGCTAAGTGCTCACATATACCCTTAATAGTATAAGGAATTTCAGGAATTAATATCACATCTGCACCACCTGCAATACCAGCATGTAACGCTAAGTGACCGGCTTCGCGTCCCATAACTTCAACAATCATCACGCGATCATGACTAGCAGCCGTAAAAGTGAGCCGATTGAGCGCATCTACAATGGTATTAACAGCAGTATCAAATCCAATAGCTCGTTCTGTTAATGCAACATCATTATCAATTGTCTTTGGTATCGCAATTAAATTCCAGTTGCCAAGGCAAGCTAATTTATGAAGAATAGCAAGACTACCATCACCGCCGATCATAATCAAGGCATCTAGCTCTAATGCATGATAACTGGCAATAATCTCATCAGTACGAGCTAAAGTGTCTCCTTTATTAATGGTTCCCAAAATTGTTCCGCCCATACTGAGCAATGGATCAATACCACGCAAATCCCAACCATGCATATTGAGTGCGATCGCCTTACGTTCAAGTAAACCTTGAGTGGCGTAAGGAATACCTACAATTTCCCAATTGTAGGTGAGTGTTGCATGGCTAACCACTGCCCGAATCACACAATTCAACCCTGGACAGTCACCACCACTAGTCAAAATGCCAATCCTTTTTTTATTGCCCATTTCTTTTCATTGTGTTTATCAACTTATAACTGAAACCATCTGCCAGTAAAATTCCCCAATCCCCCTTGTCCTCCTTGTCCCCCTTGTCCTCCTTGTCCCCTCACTCCCCACTCACTGCTAACCAAAGTAATACGATGGCTCGTAAACATGACCCCATTCGACTTGATAGGTTTGAAGCGATCGCATATACTGAGCACGTTCAAAGGCGCTGGGATTGGGGCAATTTTTCTGACTCATGCTTCCTTGAAGCAGGCGAATTGAATCATATTCGTGTTTCTCCATCCATGTGCACATTTCCTGCTCAATCACCTGAATGTGATTGATACCATGTCGCAGCAATACAGAGCAAAGCATGGCAATGTTTGCTCCAGCCATAAGCATTTTCAACACATCCTGTCCTTTATGAATACCACTAGTAGCAGCTAGGTTCGCATTGATTCGACCGTAAAGAATTGATAGCCAACGTAAAGGCAGGCGCATTGCTTGCGGAGTGCTTAAAATGATATTTGGTTGCACCTCTAGGGTTTCAATGTTAATATCTGGCTGATAAAATCTATTAAACAACACCAAAGCATCAGCCCCTGCATCATCTAAACGTTTTGCCATATTTGCCATATTGGTAAAATACGGACTCAATTTCACTGCTACAGGAATAGTCACTACCGCTTTGACAGCATGGAGAATGTCAAGATAAGTCTGCTCAATTTGTTCACCAGTCAATTCCATGTCTGTAGGAACATAGTAAATATTCAGTTCTAGTGCTGATGCTCCTGCTTGCTGTATAAGTTTAGCAAAGTTGGTCCATCCTCCAACTGAAGATCCATTTAGGCTGGCAATAATCGGGATGTTTACCCTTTCGGTAGCTCTATAGATATGATCCAGATATTCTTCTGGACCGACATGAAAGTTTGTTGGTTCAGGAAAATAGGTAAGAGCTTCTGGAAAACTCTCCGTACCGTGTGTCAAATGATGATGTAGTTCATACACTTCGTAAGTTAGCTGTTCTTCAAATAGCGAATGCATGACCACAGCTGCTGCACCCGCGTCTTCCATGCGTTTAATGTTGTCAATATTTTCAGAAAGGGGTGATGCTGAAGGCACAAGTGGCGATCGCAGTGTCATCCCCATGTAATCCGTTGTTAAATCCATTGGCTATATATTTCCTAATTATAAATTTTGATGAGAGTTCAATACCTGTTGTGCAGCAAGATATTGATACATTGCATAGTGGGTCTTCACATCCTCTTGGGCTTCTTGAAGTAAATGCTTTGCTGTCTTTGGGTCACTCTTAGTCAACATCTTGAAACGGTTCTCCAAATACATTGATTGTTGTATTGGCAGTTTCGGTGTGTGTGAATCTAGTTGTAGCGGATTTTGGTTCTGCTTAATCCGGTCAGGGTGGAACCGATATAGCAGCCATCGACCTGAGTCTACAGCAGCTTTTTGAGCATGCATTGCAGTACTCATGTTGATTCCGTGGGCAATGCAATGGCTATAGGCAATAATCAGCGATGGACCAGAGTAAGCTTCAGCTTCTAAAAATGCTTTGAGGGTATGTTCATCCCGTGCACCCATGGCCACGCTAGCAACATAAACATTGCCGTAAGTCATTGCCA
The DNA here is from genome assembly GCA_021324415.1 of Nostocales cyanobacterium Centralia_MAG_434. Lineage (GTDB taxonomy): Bacteria > Cyanobacteriota > Cyanobacteriia > Cyanobacteriales > Nostocaceae > JAJPJF01. The sequence goes on along the minus strand of JAJPJF010000264.1, from coordinate 21,151 downwards.
TTAAACCCAAATCTTTTTTAGGAGAAGGCTTACCACCAGCCGCAAATTTAGCTACAGCAGCCTTGGGAGTCGCCTTTGACATTTGGCCACCCGTGTTGGAATACACCTCAGTATCAAGAACGAGAATATTCACATTTCGTCCACTAGCAAGAACATGATCTAATCCCCCAAAACCAATGTCATAAGCCCAGCCATCACCACCAATAATCCAGACACTCTTCTTGACTAGGTAGTCAGCAAGGGATTTAAGCTGCAGAGGTAGACTTCTAGAGGGTCGCTTCTCATGTGGTGCGGGTTCTACCAGTTCATCCAACCGCTGTTTTAAAACGGCAACGCGATCGCGTTGTTCACAAATATCGGCTTCGTCTTTTTGCTCAGCGTTGAGGATACTATTTGCCAGCTCCTCACCGACCTCAAGTGCCAATTGTTTGAGCAATTGAGCCGCAAACTCTGCCTTTTTATCAATTGAAATGCGGAAACCCAAGCCAAATTCGGCATTATCTTCAAATAAGGAATTCGACCAAGCTGGACCACGACCTTCAGCGTTATGTGTCCAAGGGGTTGTGGGTAAATTGCCGCCATAAATGGAAGAACAACCAGTAGCATTAGCAACAATCATGCGATCGCCAAATAATTGCGTTGCTAACTTTATATATGGTGTCTCTCCACAACCAGCACAAGCTCCAGAAAACTCAAACAACGGCTCCTGCATCTGCTGTTGGTTAATATGAGTTAACTTTAGCTGTCGTCGGTCTGGATTGGGAATACTTAAAAAGAAATCCCAATTTTCTCGCTCTTGTTGGCGTAATGGCTGTTGGGATTCCATATTGATTGCTTTTCGTCGTGGTTCTGCCTTGTTTTTTGCAGGGCAAACATCCACACAAATGCCGCAACCTGTACAATCTTCAGCTGCAACTTGAATTGTAAATTTCAACCCATGCCAATCATGATCTTTTGCATCGGTACTCTTGAAAGTTGATGGCGCATTATTTAGCTGCTGTGGTTCGTAAACCTTGCTACGGATAACGCTGTGAGGACAAACCATGACACACTTACCACACTGAACGCAGACATCAGAGTCCCAAACTGGTATTTCTTGGGCAATGTTGCGCTTTTCCCATTTTGCTGTTCCAGTGGGATAAGTTCCATCTACTGGTAAAGCACTCACTGGTAGATCGTCACCCTCACGGGCGATGATTTTGCCTAACACATCACGGACAAAAAGTGGCGCGCTGTCAATGGAACTGGAGACGGGATAATTCTCTGCATCCGCTTGCTCATGTCTGCGGTTATTATCTTGGATAAGCATATGTACTTCATGTAGGTTTGCCAGTGTTGCATCAACTGCATTGATGTTCATCTGTACAATTTCATCGCCCTTTTTGCTGTAAGTCTTGTAAATCGATTGCTTAATTTTCTCAATCGCTTCCTCTTGTGGCAGTACACCAGATAAGGCAAAGAAACAAACCTGCATGACAGTGTTAATTCGTCCAGCCATCTTTGCTTGACGAGCAACTTTATAGGCATTAATCGTATAAATTCTTAACTGTTTTTGAATAATTTGATCTTGCACTGATTGTGGCAAATGTTTCCAGATCTCATCTGCCTCATAGAGAGAATTCAGTAAAAAAGTTCCACCTGGGACTATATCTTTAAGAATAGGAAACTTTTCTAAAAACTCCCACTGGTGACAGGCTATAAAGTTAGCTTTGCTAATCAAATATGTAGAGTGGATTGCTTGTGAACCAAAACGTAGGTGAGAAACTGTCACAGAACCCGATTTCTTGGAGTCGTAGACGAAGTAGCCTTGGGCGTAATTGTCTGTCTCTTCTCCAATAATCTTGATTGAGTTTTTATTAGCTCCGACTGTGCCATCTGAACCTAATCCATAAAAGATGGCTCGTACTATATTATCCGGTTCAATGCTAAAGTCAGGGTCATAATCTAAGCTAGTGTGAGTGATATCATCATGAATGCCGATGGTGAAATGATTTTTTGGTTCTGCTGCAATCAGGTTGTCAAATACAGCTTTAACCATCGCTGGAGTGAATTCTTTGGATGATAAGCCGTAACGACCACCGACAACTATAGGGAGTGGGGGAGATTTTTTTGTGTCTTCTACTTCCTCTGCTCCCCTGCTCCCCACTCCCCATACCTCATGCAACGCAGTCACTACATCTTGATAGAGGGGTTCACCAGATGCACCTGGTTCCTTGGTTCGGTCTAAGACTGCCATGTTACGAACAGTTTTTGGCAAAGCTTCTACAAATTGCTGAACAGAAAATGGGCGGTACAGTCGTACTTTGATCATGCCTACTTTCTCTCCGTGGGCATTTAAGTAATCTACTGTTTCATGCACTGTCTCACAGCCAGAACCCATTAACACGATGAGCCTTTCAGCAGATGGATCGCCATAATATTCAAATAATTGATATTGTCGTCCTGTCATCCAGGCAAATTCATCCATCACTTTCTGGGTAATATCCGGACAATTTTGATAGAAAGGATTGACCGTTTCTCTTGCCTGGAAGTAAACATCAGGGTTTTGTGCTGTACCACGTAATACAGGTTGGTCAGGGGTGAGGGCTCGTGATCGATGCTCAAAGATCAATTCGTCGGGTATGAATGACAGGAGATTTTCCTCTGTTAGGAGTTCAATTTTATTAATTTCATGGGAGGTACGAAAGCCGTCAAAAAAGTGAAGGAAAGGTATTCGCGATTCTAAAGCTATCCTGGTGGAAATCAGAGCAAAATCTTGTGCTTCTTGCACTGATGCAGCACATAGCATAGCAAAGCCAGTAGAACGAGCAGCCATGACATCACTGTGATCGCCGAAAATAGAGAGAGAGCCAGTAGCGAGCGATCGCGCAGCGATGTGAAAAACAGTAGGTGTCAGTTCTCCTGCAATTTTGTACATATTGGGGATCATTAGCAATAATCCCTGTGACGCAGTGAATGTCGTTGTCAGTGAACCAGTTTGTAAAGCCCCATGTACTGCACCAGCGACACCTGCTTCACTTTGCATCTGTACTACAGAGGGTACAGTGCCCCAAATGTTTGGTTTTCCTTCACAAGCCCAAGCATCTGCCCACTCAGCCATTGGGGAAGAAGGAGTAATCGGGTAAATAGCAATGACTTCATTGAGTCGATAAACAACTCGGGCAACAGCTTCATTCCCATCTATGGTTGCAAAGGTTTTCATCGTTTTTAATTTTCCCTTATCCTCATGCCAGTCTTCACAGGACATAAATTAGCTGCTCAGGGCTCTCAACTCCCTTTTCAAGAAGGTGGCGTGCTTCTCCCTTAATAACATCAAGCTGATATCCTAAGAGACGAAATTTTGCTTCACCCCTCTGTTTTGATCAACGAAAACACCTGTTTTTCTTTACGTTAAAGGTAATAAAACAATTTGAGGACTTTGTGAGGAAGTAAAGAGACGACAAAGCTGATTTCATTTCCTCACAAGTTTCTCAAGTTTTTTGCCTAGTGTCAAAAACAGAATTTCCTTGCTCTACTTGGTTTCTCTCAGGATAACCAATCATACCTTGCACACACTTTTAGATCTAAGTATCAGGGTGGAATTTCTGTATATTGCATTTAACCTTTTAAGAATAAATGTTGTTAGGGCTTGTTTGTATGAACATGTTAAGATGGGTAGCCAATTCAAAAAGAGCTTTTAAAGCAACACCTGAGTTATCTATAAATTGGTCGGCAAAACTTACAGAGATTGCACACTGCAATGTGGAAACTGTGCTGCAAGCATTCGATTCCAACATAGAAGGGTTGAGTGAGACGCAGTCCTTTAGCCGATTACAAAAATATGGATTGAATGAAATTGCCCGAGAAAAACCGCAAAAGTGGTATATCCAACTCCTGAAAACTTTTCAAAATCCTCTGGCAATTTTGTTGATTGCACTAGCGATGATTTCGCTGGCAACAGGCGATGCTAAAGCAGCTACAATTATTTTCATCATGGTTGTCTTTAGTGTGCTTTTGCGCTTTTCTCAGGAGTTTCGCTCCAGCCTGGCGGCAGAAAAACTCCGAGAAATGGTAAGAACAACATGTACAGTCAGCCGCAAAGATAAACGAAAAGATATTTCTCCTGAAGTTTTGAGGGAATACGGAATTACTTTACATCCCCAGGAACCACAAAGGCTAGAAATTTCTATCAAGTTCCTTGTTCCTGGTGATGTCATTTACCTTGCAGCGGGAGACATGATTCCTGCAGATATCAGGATAATATCAGCTAAAGATTTGTTTGTTAGTCAGGGATCGCTGACAGGTGAGTCGCTACCGATAGAAAAATATGCAGAACTATTAGGTAGTGATGCAGAGATAAAAAACCCCCTGGAACTAGCTAATTTATGTTTTCTTGGCACTAATGTTGTTAGTGGTTCTGGGACAGCAATTGTGATTGAGACAGGAAGCAACACTTACTTAGGATCTCTAGCCAAAACTGTTGTTGGGCATAAAACAATGACCAGTTTTGACAAAGGAGTTAATGGAGTCAGCTTTTTACTGCTGCGCTTTATGCTAGTGATGGCTCCAGTGGTATTTCTCATCAATGGCTTTCTTAAAGGCAATTGGACTGAGGCTTTCTTTTTTGCACTGTCAGTTGCTGTGGGTTTAACTCCTGAGATGTTGCCGATGATTGTCACTGCCAACCTTGCTAGAGGGGCTTTGGTAATGTCTGACAAAAAAGTGATTGTGAAAAACATTGACGCCATTCAAAACTTTGGCGCAATGGATATTTTGTGTACTGACAAAACTGGTACGCTCACTCAAGACAGAATTGTGCTCAAAATCCATTTAGATATCTATGGTGAAGACAATGATGAAGTGTTGGAATATGCTTATTTAAACAGCTTCTATCAAACTGGTTTAAAGAATCTGCTTGATGTTGCTGTATTGGAACACATTGAACTCCATGAAGCGTTAAAAGTTGAACAAAGCTTCCACAAAATTGATGAAATTCCCTTTGATTTTGTGCGCCGTCGGATGTCGGTTGTTGTCGAGGAAGAAAATCATCACCATGAGCTAATTTGCAAAGGTGCTGTTGAAGAAATCCTCCAAGTTAGCACACATGCTAAAGCTAATAGCCATATTGTACCTATTGATGAGTCAATTTATCAGCAAGTGACGCAGTTAAACCGTGAACTCAATGAAGATGGGTTGCGGGTTATTGCTGTTGCTTATAAAGAATTACCTCTAGATCAAGTTAATTACTCGGTTGCTGATGAGAATGACCTAATTTTACTAGGTTTTATTGCTTTTCTCGACCCACCCAAAGACTCCGCTGCACAGGCGATCGCCGCGCTCAATCGCAATGGCGTGCAGGTAAAAATTTTAACTGGTGACAATGATATTATTGCCCGCAAAATCTGCAAAGATGTAGACTTATACGTTCATCACACCTTACTAGGAAGCGATATTGATGCATTATCAGCAGATGAATTAGCAGATTTAGCTCAAACAACAACCATTTTTGCCAAACTCTCTCCCGTGCAAAAAGCCAGGATTATTGAGGTGCTACGCCACAAGAGTCACATTGTCGGCTTTATGGGGGATGGGATCAATGATGCAGCTGCTTTGCGAGAGGCTGATGTGGGTATTTCTGTAGATACGGCTGTGGACATTGCTAAGGAGTCGGCAGATATCATTTTATTAGAAAAAAGCTTGTTGGTGCTAGAAGAAGGTGTGATTGAAGGGCGTAAAACTTTTGCCAACATTGTCAAATATATCAAAATGGGCACTAGCTCTAACTTTGGCAATATGTTTAGCATGTTGGGTGCTAGTGCACTCTTACCATTTTTGCCGATGCAACCAGTGCAGATACTCATAAATAATTTGCTTTACGATTTCTCTCAAACTGGTATTCCTTTTGACAATGTAGATAGGGAATATTTAGCAAAACCACGTAAATGGCAGATTGGTGATATCCAGCAGTTTATGCTTTACATTGGGCCGATTAGCTCTATTTTTGATTATACGACCTATGCCGTGATGTGGTTTGTGTTTGGTGCAACCACTGTAGATCAACAGGCTTTATTTCATACAGGATGGTTTGTAGAAAGCTTGATGACTCAAACTCTGATTGTTTACATTATCCGTACAGCAAAAATACCCTTCTTTCAAAGTTGGCCAGCTTTGCCTATGCTATTGGTAACGATGACGATTATGGCTGTGGGGATCTATCTTCCTTTCTCACCAATTGGCTCAAGCTTGGGATTTGTTCCTTTACCAAGAAGTTACTTTTTGTGGTTATTGCTGATTCTGTCTAGTTATTGTGTGCTAACACAGTTCGTAAAAACTTGGTTTATCAAACGCTATGGGTATAACTGAATAGCATCAAAAATTGCTTTTTGCAAGATGATTAGCTACAAGTTTATAAATATCTAATATTTGACTCATAATTTCTTTATATTGTATTGTTTTTCTGTAGTAATTAAAGTGAAAAAGATTTGTGTTAAGAGGGAGCATCCCATTTTTTAACTAAAAATTTAAAAATAAAAAAGCAATTGCCTGTTTGTAACGCTCTTAAAATTATTACTACAAAGAAAAATTATTTACAACTCACCAAATCTTCACAAGCTTTTCATGAATTGTCGTGATAGAGTTTGAGCACCTTTGAAGGGTGTAAGCTATTTTTTTCAACCTTATCAAGTAGTCGTTCCAACTGATAAATGGTGCATCGTTTCTGCTTGGCTCCAACCCTTTGACAAGAAAACTCTGGCAGATGCTACAAGCGTTGAAGTTAGTCTTAATTTTTTGTTAAATCTAGAGAAACAAATGAGTATGCATACATTCTTTCTAAGATGCTTAGGTGTTTTAGTCTCTTTAACTGGAGTCATCCTATATACCTCTTTGGCTGAGGCTGAGTTATTTGTTCGTATTACCGGAGAGCCTACTAACGGCGCTGCTATCGACTCTGAAGGCAATCTCACGGAAGCTGGAAGGACTTATAAAGTTGTTTACAAGCCAGATCCAAGAGCAAGCTGGGTTCAAATACCGAAGATTAGTCCAACTCAGTCTTACCGAGGTAGTCACTCAATTGAAATGACAATTGATCCCACTGGGTATTACACCACTAACGGCACTGATAAAGTCAATCATCGAGTCTCGTCTGCTGGTGCTGGTAGCAAAGATAAGTTTGCTCTGGACTTTGGCGATCCCAAGTACACAGGCTTCGCCGTCAAGCTTGGTGAGTTTGAGAAGCCTTCGAAAAGTATGCTGATTGCTGAATGGTGGCAGGGTTCACCTTATGCGCCACCATTGCAATTAGAGGTTATTCCAGATCCAAATAATAATCCTTCTACCCCAATCCGGTATCAATTTCTATTTCACAACAATCAGACTGGTGGCAATCCAACCTCACTCGTTCCAAACTCTCTACCATTTCATCCAGGATCTGACGACACGTTACAGCCTGGCATATGGCATACCTTTGTCGTGTACACTAGAATGCGTCACACAGGCTTGCCTGATGATGGAGAAGTCAGAGTATGGCATAACGGTGTTGAGGTGATCCGTTGGAATGGCAAAATTGGATATGATCCTTCAATCGCACTGAATGGTCAAAATTTTCCCAATAAAACGTTTGATGTCTTCTATGGACCTTACCGAGAGCAACAAAACAAAAAACACCAACTCTTTTTTGATGAAATCCGTTTTGCAGATACATGGAATGAAGCAAATCCTGATCAACCCTAGTGATCTCAATATCAATTCAAAATTCAAAATTAAGAGCTGGTGTTTGGCAATACCCAACTTGTAGACGCAAGGGAGGGTGGCGTTCTCGCAGGGTAGCAACTGCCATCATAGGCGGAAAACAAGCGATTTATATTTTTTGGCATAGCTGGGGCTTGATTTCTGCTGATTGATCTCATTAAGGGTTCATCTGAGGCATAAGGTAGTCTGTCTTGCTTTAAGATTGGACATAAGTCCCATGATGAAGCCACTTGATGAGAGAGAACGGTGCTGAGACAATGCGTAACCGATTGCCAATGCGTAACCGATTGCTGCCTTATGGAGTTGCTATTTTAAGCATTGTAGTAGCTCTGATACTGATGCTACTACTAGATCCTTGGCTCTCAATGACCCAATCACCTTTTCTGCTATTCTTTGGTGCAGTCATGGTGAGTGCGTACGGTGGCAAGGGACCGGGTATATTCGCCACCTTATTATCTGCCTTGGTTGCTAACCACTTCTTTATAAGTTCATCTTCCAAATTGGAGTTGAATCCGATCAACACTTCGCGGGTACTAATATTCATCCTAGAAGGCATTTTTATCAGCGTCTTATCAGACACGTTACTTACAAACCAAAAGCAAGTTAAAAAGAGTTTACAATTACTGCAGGCAAGCGAGGCTAAGTTTCGACGGTTGTTTGACTCTAACATTATAGGAGTCATTTTTGCAGATACTCATGGTGCTATCACTGATGCTAATGATGCCTTTTTGAAAATGATGGGTTACATTCGCGAAGATGTGTTGGCAGGTCGATTGCGTTGGGACGAAATGACACCACCAGATCTACGCCATCTTGATGTGCCTGCTTTAGAAGAACTATTTACAAGAGGTAAACATACTCCCTACGAAAAGGAATACTTCCACAAAGACGGTCACCGAGTTCCTATTATAGTGGGGGCAGCTCTTCTAGAAGATGAGTCACAAGAACATGCTGTCTGTTTTATACTTGACCTGACCCACCGCAAGCAGGCTCAGAAAGCATTGCGGGAGAGTGAGGAAAAATATCGACAAATTGTAGAGACAGCGAACGAGGGTATTTGGCTAAATGATGTTCAAGGGCGAACAACTTATGTTAACTCTCAAATGGCTCGGATGCTCGGCTATTCTGTGGAAGAAATGCTTGGTCGTTCCGTATTTGATTATGTCTACAGCACAGATATCCCAACAGCTGAGTTGAATTTTGAAAACAAGAAGCAGGGTTTCACAGGACAAAATTTCTTTCGTTTGTGTCGCAAAGATGGGTCACCTATTTGGACACTCTCTTGCTCTAGTCGGATTTTCAATGACAGTGGTGAGCTGCTTGGCATTCTGAGTATGGTAACAGATATCACACAGCGTCAGCGTTTGGAGCAACGCCAACTGTTACAATATGCGGTGACTCGCGTTCTTGCTAAAGCTAAAACGCTTACCGAGGCAATGCCAGCGATTTTACAATCTTTATGCGAAAGTCTGGGATGGCAACTAAGTATCTTTTGGAGTAGGCAACAGGCTCACCTGAATTATGCCAATCATTGGCAAACGCCTTCTCAAAATTTTCAAGATTTTATAGTGGCAAACCAATATAAAACTTTTGCCTTAGACGAAGGGTTACCTGGTCGCGTTTGGGCGAGTGGTCACCCAGCTTGGATTGATAATGTCATGGAAGATAAAAATTTTCCTAGATCTATGCAAGCTGCTAGTGTAGGATTGTACGGAGCATTAGCGTTTCCTATTGTTTTAGATAATGCTGTTTTAGGCGTTATTGAATGCTTTAGCGACAAAATTCAGGAACCTGATGATGATTTGCTGGAAATGGTGGCAAGTCTAGGTAGTGAGATTGGTCAATTTATTGAACGTAAACGCGCTGAGGAGGAGTTAGCTCAGAGCCAACAGTTGTTTTTGAGTTTTATGAACCATCTTCCTGGCACAGCGTTTATTAAAGATGAAGAGGGGCACTACCTGTTTGTGAATCCCATGGTAGAAAGTCTAGTTCATCGCAAGCAGGCTGATATTTTGGGGAAGACGGATTTCGATCTATTCTCAACTGAAGTTGCACACCGGATTCGTGATAACGACAACGCTGTTCTTACTGCAGGCACATCTATAGAGGTACAAGAGACATTACCACTTACAAATGGTGAACAGTATTGGATGTCCTTTAAGTTTCCCATTCAAGATGCCTCTGGGAAAAAGATGCTTGCAGGTACGTCATTTGACATGACAGAACGCAAACATTTAGAAAACCGACTACAGCAACAAGCCGCTGAATTAGCTCAAGCAAACAGTATTAAAGACGAATTTCTAGCAGTGCTGTCTCATGAGCTGCGATCGCCTCTTAACCCGATTCTAGGTTGGGCCAGATTATTACGAACTCGAAAGCTTGATGAAGCTACTATAGCTCGCGCTCTTGAAACCATTGAGCGCAATGCTCAAGTACAGGTACAAATTATTGCAGATCTGTTAGATATTTCACGCATAATGCGTGGTAAACTGAGTTTGGATATTTCCCAAGTTAACTTAGTATCACCTGTTGAAGCAGCAATCGAAACTGTGCGGTTAGCAGCTGAGGCTAAGAAAATTGAGATTAAATTGATAATTGATGACAACAACGCTGTGGTTTTGGGTGATTCAAGCCGCTTGCAACAAGTGGTGTGGAATTTGCTTTCTAACGCAGTGAAATTTACCCCGAATGGAGGGCGAGTAGAGGTTCGATTGGAATGCATGGATACAAATGCCCAAATCCAAGTAAGTGACACAGGTGTAGGTATTCATGCAGATTTTCTGCCTTACGTTTTTGATTACTTTCGGCAAGAAAATAGTGCAACAACTCGTAAATTTGGTGGCTTGGGACTTGGATTGGCAATTGTTCGTCGGTTGGTAGAACTTCATGGTGGGGAGGTGAAAGCAGAAAGTTTGGGTTTTGGACAAGGAGCAACCTTTACCGTAACTCTACCTTTAATGAATGCTACACAACAAATGAGTGATCAGAATGCGAAACCTGAAGAAGATTTAATTTTAAAAGGTGTACAGGTATTAGTCGTAGATGATGATCCTGATAACTTAGAGTTGATAGTCTTTATCCTGGAACAGCATGGCATAGAAGTACGTGCTGTGACATCAGCGAAAGAAGCACTTTTAGTACTTACACAATGGCAGCCAGATTTATTACTGAGCGATATTGGTATGCCAGAAGTGGATGGCTATGAGCTAATTCGCCAAATTCGGGCTTTGCCAAAAGAACAAGGGGGACTTTTGAGCGCGATCGCACTTACTGCATACGCTGGAGAGACTAATCGTCAACAGGTCTTGTCAGCAGGCTTTCAAGAACACGTAAGTAAACCAGTTGACCCTAATGAGTTAGTCATGGCAATTGCAAGAGTACTGCAATCATAATACCTGTTTTGCTACAGGCAGTTCGGCAATCTCGTTCAATGCCTTTAAAAGTTTACAAAAGCCACCTCTCACAAATTGAGGGTGGCTAGTACAACTTTAAATTTGGACGCAAACAAATATTTTATTTTTCAATCGTGCAAAACTTGGGTAGTGAAGTAGGAGAGGGAAGCCACCCTGAGGTAGTGAGAGTGGCTGGTGTTGAGTCGAAGCAATATCTTATTTCTCAATTGTGAAAAAAGTTGAGTAATATGATAATCAAGGGCGATCGCACAGCGAAAAATATTAAATCGGTCTAGTTATCAGCCAGCAAGTCCCTCGTTATGACAGAAGTGAGGCAGAGACTGGGATGCCGCCAGGCAATGATACATTATCAGTATCGGGGTTTCCAACTCTCGCACAGGGCTTTGATGAAAAAGTTGGTTGGATGCATTTCATCTGAGGTATCAAAATGCCCAACTTTTGCATACTGTAAAGTTATTTGGCATGCAGCTTCAATATTAAAGAAATATCCCTCCAGCATGTTCTGAAGATAGATATTAGATAGGTCTACGTTAATCTCCATTAATGCTAAAGCGTATTCATCTAGAATCTCCATTTCACTATCTTCTAAGTTGACATCCCAGTTATCGGGAAGCCAGCTTCGTTGTTGCCCATGCTTGTGTTTTCGTTGATGCTCAACAACTTCCTGTAGAATCTGATGAATTCGTAGCATATCTATGCAGGTGATTTCGTAAGTTGAAATTTAGCATTGTGCGAATTGATCGCCTGTGATCATTATAATAAGCACACATATCAAATCAAAGAGCTATAGTCTATATTCATCCCAACACTAACCTAAGCAGAAGTTTACTGTTGGGATGAATTGTGGTACACCTTCACACATTCCCATTTATGATGCCAGAGGTAGCGCCGCAATTTCGCTCAACGCTTTCAAAAGACGCTCAATCTCTTCAAGTGTGTTGTAATGTACCAGTCCAATCCGCACAAAGCCACCACTGTCTTCAACTCCTAATTTTTCGGTAAGACCAAGGGCATAGAAATTACCGTGCCAGGTAAAGATACCGCGATCGCTCAATGCTTTAGCTATGCTGTAAGGACTTTGTTCAGCTAATCGGATTGCAACGGTTGGAGTTCGCCAGACAAACCGAGCTGGATCGGTAATACCATAGACAGTTAAGCCAGGAATTTGCAGCAATCCAGCAATTAAATATTTGCAAAGTTGTGCTTCATACTTATGACAGGCTTCCATTGCAGCTCTGAACGCTTCCCGATGGTTGCTAGCAGAGGGTAAGACACGATGACCAAGTTCAACTAAGTACTCCATTGTCGCTAACAAACCTGCGAGTCCTTCATGGTTCTGAGTTCCAGTTTCCCAGCGTGAAGGTACCTCATTTGGGGCTGGTCGCAGTTTGTAAGGATGTAGACGGGTGAGATGCTCACGCTTTCCATATAAAATACCCACATGGGGTCCGAAAAATTTATAAGCAGAGCAGATCAGAAAGTCACAATCAAGCTCATGTACATCTATGAAACCATGAGGCGCATAGTGAACTGCATCAACAAACACCAAAGCCCCAACCTCATGGGCAAGACGCACTACAGTTGCGATGTCGTTGATTGTGCCCACTGCGTTAGATGCATAGCCAATCGCCACCACCCGCGTCCTCTGATTAATTTGCCGTGTCAAGTCTCTCATGTCTAAGGTGCAATCTTCTTCATTGATCTCGACAACGCGCACGGTTACACCTTTTTCTTCCAATGCATACCATGGTGAAACATTGCCATCATGGTCGAGTCGTGTAACAACAATTTCATCACCTGGCTGTAGGTCACGACCAATCACTCGGCTAAAAGCGAAGGTGAGGGTGGTCATGTTGCTACCAAATACAACCTCATCAGGATCGCATCCCAGGAAATCGGCGATCGCTACACGAGCAGAGGTTATGAGTGCATCTGTACGCGCACTCGTGGCAAAAACCCCATGAGCATTGGCATTTGACCTAAGCAGATAATCACTCATCGCATCTATCACAGACTTTGGTACCTGAGTACCACCTGGTCCATCAAAAAAGACGGCAGATTGACCATTGATTTCTTGTGAAAGTGCTGGAAACTGCTCGCGTATCCAATCAATATCAACAGACATCATTGCAAACACCTCGGATTGAAATTGTTGTGAACATGGGGAGTGGGGAGTGGGGAGTGGGGAGTGAGGAATTAGGAGTTAGGAATGGGGAATGGGTAGAGAAATTTCCTCCTTGTCTTCCTTGTCCCCCTTGTCCCCCTCTGCTTCCCTACTCCCCACTCCCTCTTACGAAGAAGCGGCAACCAATCCCGGACATGTTAAAACAAAAACATCCCGATTGCCTCTTTCGGAGGCTGTTACTTTGATTGGAGCAGTGAAGTGGAAAAATTGGTGATCGTTAAAGACCAAGAAATCACCAGGATTGAGAATTTGTGTAAAAACTGGTTGTTCATCCTTAGATTGATACAAAGAAGTTTCTCCTCCTTCAATCATGTCTCTATTGACACAGAATATACCTACCAAGTCTACGCCATCTCTATGAATACCCTCTGGTGCTGGATTGCCAATCTGCTGAGCAGATGTGGTGGTTCTGATCTGATGAACTCCAATTTCATCAAAGCTTGAACATAGCTTACAAAATTCGAAGAACTCTAAGACAATTTTTTGAAAATCTTCTAGCTCTACGAGTGCATCATCTATTTCTGGATATTCTCGGACAACATCTCCCAAGATAGGATTATATTCTTTACTTTGGAATAAGCTGCTATGTGGTAACTTAATTAAACCTTTCGAACTCACTTTAAAGTGAGATAAACGTCTGAAACGATAGTTTCCTTCAAGGTAAGGATCAACAGAAAGATCATCGAAATAGCTCTTTAGCTTATCTAAATTAACAGAATTGATTTTTTCTAAGGCATAGTCGGTAGTACAATTAAATTTCTCTTTTGTCAAAACTGTCAGCATCATAATTGCCCCCTGTGCTTTGATCTGGTTCAGATCGATTAGGCAATCCTCAAGTCTTTAGTAAAACTATCTGTAATTGCCCACATTGTTGCAACTAGGCTTTAGAACTCAGAAATCAGCTGTGTTAAGACGATAAGGATATAAGCCTCCAGTTGGTAGTACGATAATGAACTAGATATACTTCACCCTTGTAAGTGCAAGAAATATGACATCATGAGCAAATTCTCGCTCATTTATAGGGTCTAAGCTATCTTCTGTATTCTTCTTAACACTTTTAATATTTTTAGTTTTTTGATGATCCCTAACTATTAACAGCTTGTTTGTTCTACGGTTTACCTCTTTTTCACGAGTTGTATTTTCAATTATTACCCTATACTTTAATTATAGGCTCAAAATAAATTGAACAACATTAAGTATTTATACTAGTCAAATAAAAGAAGAGATTGAGTCATGTATAGCGTTGGATAAACTACAGCTTTATCTGCATAAAACTGTATTTTTTGCCTCTCTGATGCAATGTATCTAATTAATATCAATTCTTCATCAAGTGCAAGTTTATCCCAGCGTTCTCTTAGTCTCCCTACAACTAGGAGAAGCGTGATAGGCAGAGTATGACACGATCACATTAGAAATGCCTACCACGAGAAAAAATATCTGCAATTGTTACCTCATCGATAGAAAATTATTCTGCTTCTTTCAATTTGTCATGTTCATACTGATCAACTCTTACGGTTGTTCTATCGTTCATATGAATTTCATACTCAGCTTCACTGCCAGGAAAAAATAAAAATCCAGGTTCTTCATCTTTGATTTTTACTATCTCCGTAACAGCATCAGTATTTATTTCTACCCTGTGGCCATCTGTAGTTTTTAAGTCTACTATTCTCATAGGGTCACTCCTTATTTTCTGGTATCTTCAAACTTTGAAGCTTCTCTATTTTATGTTATTATATTTACTTCTAAGTGGATAAAATAAGCTAAAATACTTAACAAAAAACACTGAGAAATACAAAAGTAATTTGTAACAATTTTTGAATCCAGAAGAACAATCCTATTGCTTGGTTGTCCTGCCGTTAAGAGTTGTTTGTATTAGCAAGCACTCATGAGTTAATTTGCCTGTGCTTAGCCATTCATCCATATTTTCTGGAGCTTGAACGCGGTCGAGTTGCAATCGCAACTCTTCTCCTTCTAACACTTCTTTTTCTAATAAGATTTGAGATATTGCTTCTAAAAGGCTCCGATTCTTAGTAAGAATTTTTAGAGCGATACAATATGCACCATCAACAATCATCTTGACCTCTTGGTCAATCTGCTCTGCAATTTTTTGGCTAACTGCTCGCCGAGGATTGGAGAAAACTTCCAAAAATTGTTGTTGAGTTTTCTCGAACGCAACAGGACCAAGTACATCACTCATGCCATAAAGTGTGACAAATCGCTCAGCCAAGTCTGTAGCTTTTTGGATATCATCACTGGCACCAGTAGAAACTTTACCAAAAATAAGTTCTTCTGCCGCGCGCCCACCCAACAGGCTCACTATCCTGCCACGAATTTCATCCTCGATCAGCAAAAAGCGGTCTTCTTCTGGTAATTGCAGCGTATAACCCAAGGCTCCCACTCCCCGAGGCACAATAGAGATTTTTTCCACACTACCAGCACCAGGCATCAATGCTCCAATCAAAGCATGGCCAACTTCATGATAAGCAACTGTCTTTTTCTCAATTTCATTTAGAACCCGAGACTTTTTCTCCAAGCCTGTCAAAACTCGTTCTATCGCTTCGTTAAAATCTGCCATCGTCACAGCTTCTCTATTCCCACGAGCTGCTAGCAGTGCTGCCTCATTAACTAGGTTAGCTAAATCTGCACCAGCAAATCCTGGTGTACGGGCTGCCAATTTAGACAACTCTACATGACTTGCAAGCTTGACATTTTTCGCGTGGATTTTGAGAATTGCTTCTCGACCAACCTTGTCTGGACGGTCTACCAGAATTTGACGGTCAAACCGGCCAGGACGAAGTAACGCAGGATCTAAAACCTCTGGTCGATTGGTAGCAGCTAGTATAATTACACCATTGTTGGGGTCAAAGCCATCCATTTCTGAGAGCAGTTGATTGAGAGTTTGCTCTCGTTCATCATTACCACCTAAATAAGGACCTGTGGCACTTCGCGATTTACCCAAAGCATCCAACTCATCAATAAAAATAATGCAAGGTGATTGTTGTTTTGCTTGCTCAAATAGATCACGCACTCGTGCTGCGCCAATTCCAACAAATAGTTCAATAAACTCAGAGCCAGAGATACTAAAAAAGGGAACTCTGGCTTCACCTGCGATCGCTCTTGCTAAAAGAGTCTTGCCTGTTCCGGGAGGTCCAACTAACAGCACTCCTTTAGGGATCTTTGCCCCTAAGCGAGTGTACTTGCTAGCATTTTTAAGAAAATCTACAATCTCTTGTAGCTCTACCTTTGCTTCATCTACTCCTGCTACATCGTCAAACTTTACTCCTGTAGTACCTTCTGAGTAGATGCGAGCGTTGCTTTTACCAATTGTTAAAGCAGCCGGACCACCCATCTGACTCCGGCTAATCAAAAAGCCCCAAACCGTTAAGAAAATTATTGGTGGTAAAATCCAACTCAGTAAAGTTGAAATCCAACCAGTTTGGCTAGGAGTTGGTGCAGAAAACTCTACGTTATGTGTTCGGAGAATCTTAGGCAATTCTGTATCCTGTGCAACTGGTGTGGTAACAAACACCTTATGAGGCCGAGTTTGCGGTTGCTTAGTGACTTGTTCTGATTTTAGTTCATACTCAATTTTGTCAGAACTAACAACTGCACGGACAACCTTACCAGCTTCAACCTGGGATATAAAGGTGCTATAGGGTACTCGGGAAGATAGAGGTTTTCCCAAAAAGATTAAATTTATGAATAAAAGTAATGCCAACCAGAACAAGAAACTACCCCCGAAATGACTAGGCTCAGGTGTTTTTGTGGGTTGATTTCTATCAGTTTCTACTGGCATAATTGATCACTCCTGAGAGTTAACTGAGTGCGAACGAATTGCCTTGTTAGAGAGTTAATTCAGTATTCTTAGATTTTTGGTACCTTAGGAAAAGATGAGAAAGACCTTGCCTCTGTGAATCTCCTCAAACACTTAAAAACTGCTAATAAAGCATGTTAAGGCATGGCTCTACTTTTAAAGTTAGGCTAGAAAGTTGAGGAACTTGTGAGCCACAAGTAACTTTTGCGGTCAGTCCAGGTAGACCAACCTCAATTATCCTAAGCTTTGACTTAAAATTATAAATTCTTAACAGTTTCCGAAGATGATATGACCCAAATCAGTTTACTGCAAGACAAGTACATTAAAGTAGGTTCGATCAACACCCGGTACTGGGATGCAGGCAATCATCAGGGGAATTCCTTGATATTATTACATGGCGGTGGTAGTGTCCTCGAAGTTTGGGCTTACAACATTCCTGTTCTTGCCCAGCATCACCGTGTTTATGCTTTTGACATGGTTGGGACTGGTTTGTCGGATAAACCAATAGTGGCATACTCCCTCGATTATCAAGTTCAGTTTTTGAAAGATTTCTTGCAAGCGCTCAACATTCCAAGAGCAACGCTGATTGGTAATTCTATGGGAGGAAGTGTTGCACTCAAGTTAGCGCTAGATTCTCCAGAGCG
Source organism: Nostocales cyanobacterium Centralia_MAG_434 (assembly GCA_021324415.1). Lineage (GTDB taxonomy): Bacteria > Cyanobacteriota > Cyanobacteriia > Cyanobacteriales > Nostocaceae > JAJPJF01. The sequence goes on along the minus strand of JAJPJF010000264.1, from coordinate 3,367 downwards.
TGTTGAGAAAATAGTCTTGGTTTCTAGTTTGGGTTTGGGTCGAGAAATTACTCTATATCATCGATTTTTGTCAACGTTTCCAGTGTTTGTGCGGATGGCTCGTCCTAGCCGTAAAGGTGCTCAACTTTTATATCGAAACATTGTCTATGACTCAAAGACTATTCCCAAAGAATTAATTGAAATGTGCTATCAACGGTTTAACATACCTAGTCGTAAACAAGCATTAATTTCATTACTCAGAACCAATATCAATTTTTGGGGTGTTCGACCTGAATTATTTGACCCAATCGTGACCAAGCTTGGAGGTATTCAAGTACCCACTCTCATCATTTGGGGAAAAAAAGATCCTGTTTTACCTGTTGCTCATGCTTATATAGCGGCTAAAAAAATCCCCAACTCTCGTCTGCACATTTTTGATAAATGTGGTCACTGGCCACAATTTGAGCATCCTCAAAAGTTTAATCAGCTCGTTTTAGAGTTTTTACAGTAGTTGCACAGGCAGATCTAATAACTCGCATCCTTCTCAAAATGACATTCCCCAATAGTTATAACCTAATTTTATTAATCTTCTTGATAGAAATGTTGTGACCCACGAGATAAATCGTCGTAGGTCAGGTGTGATTGGTTACAACAATTCTATTTCCGTTTAAAACAAATATTTATTCCTAAAATGAGGTTCAACTATAAGTCACTTTTGGGAATTTCTTCACGAGACTCGATCATCAATCTCATTGTCTCAATCGTTAAATCTCGTAAATCTTTATTCAGAAAAACAACTCCTTGTGAACCAAACCAGTGGTCAAAAATTGAGACATATCTGCTATTACCAGCAAGAAATTCTTGCATGAACTTAAAGAGGGTATAGTTCACCGAGTGGAGGAATTTAGAGTTATTCTGAGGAACCATACAGGCAATTCCTTCTCGAGAATAGGGGCGAGCTGGTACAACTTCAAAAGCATCTGATTTTTTTGTTGTTTCTAACCATCCCTCTAAAAGGATACTATCGGATGCAAAAGCATCTATTTTCTGCTGTTGCAAAGAAGCATATCCTTGTGCCCGATCACGAAGATACACTAGTTGAGCTTTGGGCTGTACTCGCTTGATTGCCAACTCGTTAGTTGTTTGCCCAAGTACACCTATGCGCTTACCACTTAAGGATTGAGGAGAGCCTAGATCACTTCCCTTCTTAACTAATAACTGGGTGCCAGTAGCACCGTAGCTTACGGAAAAGTCTACCAATTTATCACGTTCCCATGTAAAGCTACTAGCATCACAAACAATATCAACCTGTTGATTGACTATTTTGGGAATTCGTTCTCCAGGAGTCAATGCTATCAATTTCAACTGAATTTTACGTTTTAGTTCTTTTTCTAACTGCTCTTTAATCAGAGTCAACATATCTACAGAATAACCAACCAATTGTCCATTACTGTTGGAGTAAGCATAGGGAATTGCATCTTTACTAGTACCGGCCGTCAGTATTCCTGTCCTCGCTACTTTTTGCATTACGGTTTCTCCAAGCGCAAGACTTGGTGTCAACACTGCAAATATAAGACTCAGGGTAGTAATCGCAAATTTTTTATACATACTCCTCACTTTTATCAGATATCATCAATAAAATAAAAATTAAATTACACTCAGGTGCCCTAGTAGCATATTAGTTATAAATTTTTACTATTCGCTGAATTTTGTATAATATATTATGTGGTGTAATTTTAGTAGTAGAAAACCGATTTAAAGTACTGATAATACAATCAGTAAAGCTATTATATGTCTAAAGCAAATTCTCAAGAGCCCATGAATTCTGTAGCTACCCTTGTAGAGAAGTATACAGAAGGAAAACGGGATTTTAGTAGAGCAGAACTGGGTAGTGCGGATATGCAAGGTATTAACCTTAAAGGCATTGACCTCAGTTATGCTGACTTGAGTGAAGCTAACCTAAGGGGTGCTAATCTTAGAGGAGCTGACTTGAGCTACGCGGACCTTAGTCGAGCAGATCTGAGTGAGGTCGATCTTAGGGGAGCTTTGTTGATTTCAGCAAATCTACGCCACGCTTCTCTCAACGGAGCGAAATTAGAGAAAGCTGACTATGATTACAGCACCCATTTTCCCCTGGATTTTGATCCGGTTAAGGCTGGTATGCAAATTAAAAATGGTTAAACTGAACTTGGGCTTTTTAGATTTAGATTTCGAGAGAAATAGAGAGACAGAGAGACTGCTATTATATGCTTGTCCCTTCTGCTCTCTTGGGTTTGTCAATTCTTAGCTGTATATAGAATTAAGCGACTTTGACCTTAGTCACTTTTTTCTTATCTTTTTCCGACTTAGGCAAGGTAAGATTCAAAATGCCAAGAACTACTCTTTAAGATTGGCGATCGCATGAATGATCTGGCAAAAGCTCTAGTCTGCATGAAAAGTCTTATGAGCGAGAATGCGATTGCAGATGCTGGTAGTGATGTACACGATCCAATAGCCAAAATGATGTTACTGTCCCAACTAAGTGAGCTGCAATAAGATTGAGGTTAGCTAACACAACAAACACATCTACTGCTCGCACAATCTTGTTGGGATCAACGATAGCAACCCCTGGAGGCTGAGAAACAGTTTTGGCAACAAGTACAGCAACGCTGCTACCTGAACCAACGAGTGCAATCAGCATGCCCGCAAAACTAAGAAAAGTAGCCAACCTCAAGAGTCGAATAGTTTCCACTCGTCTAGGATGCAGAACTGCACCAGGTTCATGGAGTAATCCTTTAGCAATACGGACATATTGAAAGTCAAAGACAATTCCAACAACCAACAATATGACTCCGCAAATTGCACAGAAGATCCCCATACCTATTCCAGGGTGAGTATCACGAGTCAGACCCAAATTGGCAAATAGGAGTGCAAGCCCAGAAATAAATACCATTGCCAACTGAATCCAAAATCCAAACCAACCAAACAAACGAAACGTCTTAGAAATTTGGCGCATAGCTGCTGGTGGTTCAGGATATCGGTGTTTAACTAGCATAAATGGTATTAATATTAGTCTTCTTCCCAGTCTTCACTGCCAAGTAGATCAATAATGCGATCTCTAAGTAAAAAGTCATTTTCCTCTAACTCAAGCTCAACACATATCCAATCACGATCAGGAATGTATTTACAGAGAGTATAAATTGGCTGCTGACGGCTTATTAGTCCTTTATCGATCAGTTGACGTGCTTCATCTTTGATCATCTCTAAGTCATATTTAACAGTGGTACTCATGACTTTCTCCTCGTTTGACATTCTTCTAAGCAACTGGGGCAGCAGTAATTGCCAACAAAATTAGCAATCCTAAAATCAGTACGCAGATTTTAACAATTAGGTAGGTGGTTTGATGAGG
>JAJPJF010000282.1 GCA_021324415.1 Nostocales cyanobacterium Centralia_MAG_434 | reverse complement strand
TTGTCCCCCTTGTCCCCCTTGTCCCCCTTGTCCCCTCTACTCCCCTGCCCTACTGTTCAGAATGAATTGCAGAAAAGAGCGATGAGTAATCTTCATTGGCAAATGACATTTTGATTGCCGCTTCCAGGATTTGTCGCACACCTTTAATGCTACTAACATTTAAACCAACTGACTTTGCTTCGGTGATAAACAAATCTGTGTCTTTCATCAAATGCTTAGTCGGGAAGTTGGGATTAGCATAATTACCCTCTAACATCCGTTGCAGTTTTTTGTCAAAAGTCGGTGCATAAAGAACACTTTCCCGTAGGATTTGCATAAACAAATCGACTTCAATCCCCTGACGTTGGGCAAAACCAAGACTGAGGGCAAAGGCAGTTGTTAGAGAAGCAATGAGTTGATTAAGAGCTAATTTGAGTGCAGCAGCAGTTCCCACCGGACCTACAAGTATAGGTTCTGGACCAAAATTTTTTAATAAATCTAAGTAGCGTTGATATTGATCTTGATATGCACCTACCATGACAGTTAGTTTGCCAGATTTTGCTTCTGGAACACTACCTAAAACAGGTGCTTCTATATACTCAGCACCAGCGGCAACAACTGAGTCTCTAATTTCTTTACTTTCGGTGGGCGTAATTGTTCCCATTTGGATGACTGTAGTACCTGCCAAATTGGATGATGCCCCATCTGAAAGTAGCACACTATAAACAGCTACAGCATTGGTCAGCATTAGAATGACACAATCAGCAGCACGAATTGCCTGATATGGATGTGCTGCTATCTCAGCGCCAGCAGCTTTTAGGGGTTCGAGTTTTTCTGGGGTGCGATTGTAGGCAATCAAATCTATATTTGCCGCTAACAATCTTTGAGCCATAGGTAGTCCCATTAATCCAGTACCCAGAAATGCTACCTTCATGCTTTACCTTTCCTTAATCTTGCGATCGCCTTGCAGATCTTCATTCTAATTTTTTAGGAAGTGATTATCAGTTATCAGTTATCAGTTATCAGTTTTATCAACGGGGTGAAGTTCCTGGTAAAAGTTCTCTGACTGTTCCCTAATAACTGTTCCCTAATAACTGTTCCCTGATAACTGTTTACTGATAACTGATCACTGATTCACCCACCTGCAGCAAAAGAGACCATAATTAACACTGAAAGTAAAATGCCAGGAGTTAATAGAGTCACTAGCATAATAAAGTCATGGGTAGACATAATTATTACCGTTCTACTGTCTTTGTTATTGTTATCACTGCTATGGTAGACCAACCAACGTAGATATCGGAAAATTTCCTAATTTATTAAATTTTTTCTGGTACACTTAGACCCTTCAAAACCTGCTGAGTTTCTGTTGCGTTGAGACCTTTGCTTTGAACAAGGACACCAAAACCTCCCAATCCTAAAGGATCTGCAAGTTGGTGCAGTGCATCTCGACGATGCAGTAAATCAGAGAGTGGCTGCTTTGTGTGAGAGAGGGCTGCTATGCGATCGCCCAACCCCAACATCATCAAAAACAAGCCTTGCTGTGTAAACCCAACTTTATTTAATCCGCAACGCTCACCCCATTTTTCCAAAGCAGTAAAGTCAACATGGGCTGTGATATCTTGTTGACCAATATTGACATAAGGGTTGTTGTGATGCCGATGTTGGTAGTAGCACTGTAGTGTTCCTTGCGTGCGCCTAGGGTTATAGTAATGACTAGCTGAGTAGCCATAATCTATAGTTAACAAATAACCCCTTTGTAAGCGGTCTGCTACTTGACTTAACCAAGGTAACGCGGCTAAGTTAACTTCACTACGATAACCATCTGGATAGGTCTTGAGATCAATGTCAATAAGATCAAAATATTGCTCAAGTTGAGGTACTGAAGGATCTCCGATCACCTCGAGAAATTCAATATTTAGATTTTGCTTAGTTGTCACATAAATTTCCTGCAATTGCCCTTGTTCTAAAACGAACTGATGCACTGGCAAAGCATCCACCAGCTCATTAGAAAAAAAGCAGCCAGTTATTGACTGACTGGGTAATTCCTCAATGTTACACCAACGAACAGGAAAGCCTTGCAAGCGTTGCTGTTGTTGTTGCCTTAATGCAGAAGACTTCTCAACAATGATGTAATCTAAGTCGGGAAAAAAATCTAAACAGCGCTCTCTAAGAAAATGCAGAATGTCGAGTGCTAGCAGTCCCTGTCCTGCACCCATCTCTACTAGAGAGAATGGTACAGGTCGCCCCAAAATTTCCCACATTTGGGCGAACTGTATTGCTAGCAGCTCACCAAAGTCAGCCCCAAGGTGGACAGAGGTAAAAAAATCACCCTGCTTTCCCAAGCTGACTGCTTTTTTGGAATAGTAACCATGTTCAGGGTGATATAACACCAAGTCCATGAAATCAGCAAATGTAATACGTCGTTGAGAAGTTTCCGTAATACGGTCAGCAATGACCTGACAGAGTGCCAGATTGGAATTAGTTTCAAGAGGATATACCATGAATTGTTAATTATAAAATCCAATAGGAACCCGCTTACTACTGAATTTTATAACTCTCTCACAGCAAGAACCGACCTCTACGGAATTTTTTCGCTTATATCAACACAGGAATTAACACCCTGCTAGATTGACTGCACCGCCTGCAACCGCACCATTAACAGCATTGCTGAGAGTGTGGTGACGATTGGTAATTAGACCAGCCACGGTGCTAGCACCTGCACCAACTCCGATATCTCGCACCACATGACGTCCTCTACTATGGCAATTACCATGATCAAGTGCATGAACAGCTGCTCCTGCTGCTGCTCCATTAATGGCATTTTTGGCAGCATGATGGTGACCTGTTATTTCTCCAGTGACTGCACTTGCACCTGCACCAATTCCGATATCTCGAATTTGGTGGCTTCCAGCTGATGCAGGTCTTACAAAGGCTAGGTTGATACCAAATAGACCTGTAGCAACGAGACCGGGTAATAATGCACTTTTTAAAATTTTATTCATCACTGTACCTTTACTTGAGAAAAGATCAACTGCTCTGAACAAAGTAGAATTTTTCGTTGTTTGACAAGTGTTTTATCTATAATCTCTAGTTTAGGTAACAGATTTTTTCTTGTCCTGAGTCTAATGGATTAGAATATCTAGCCAATTAGTAGACATTTAGGCACTAACTAACGATTTGACACTCTCCTGCCTAAAGGCGAGGAGATTCTCAAGAGACTAAGCTCTCGATATCTTGATTGCTCAAGTGCCCAGGCTCAGCACGTTTGCCTTGAAGGCGTACTGATGTCTCCTTACATTGTTTTGGGCGTTTAGAACCTCGTGGTTCAGGTTTCTGAGAGTCCCCCAGTACCATACTAGCTATGTTAAACATAGCTAGTTCTTTGATATTTCTAGCTGCATTTATATCGGCATGAGTCATGTGACCACATGCAACACAAATGTACTTTTCTTTATCTCTACTGCTAGCATCAACGTGACGACAAACGTTACATTGATTTAATCTCTGTTAGGGGTTTAGAAACGTAATCAGGTATAGCCTGATCCTCGATTCTGATAGACAGGTACCAACCATCTTGACGTTTACGGATTGCAACAGCCTTGATAATGAAACCCGCAGGAATTGGTCTAGAGTTAAAAAATCTCATCCAACCGATTTTAGGCAAGTAAATCTTATTTCCTTGAACCTTAATACCCATCGTGTAAGTGAACGATGAGAAGGTTGAACGATTTTTAAACTTCGGGAATCCTCTGCCTTCAAAGAAATTTTTGTAAGCAGTATCTAAGCGCTTAACGTTTTGCTGTAATACCGTAGAGTCAATATCAGCGTACCAAGGTCTAGCTTTTTTCAGAGCTGGTAATGCTGTAATTTGAATATCACCAGCGCTACGACGAGGATTTTTTAAATTTCCTTCCTTGTCAACCTTGCTATCTTTCCAGGGTTCACCAGTCGCACCATTCTTGCTAACAAAGCATGTTAATGGGCAAGCTTCCCCCTTGGTTCTGATATCACAGTAATCACCTTGAATGAATTGCTGATTATACTGTGAAATCCTGTCAGCCAAACACCAATTATACTGACTTCTCAGCATATCTATCCAATTATCCATCTTGTCCGACTGACCCACGTTAGGACGTAGCTTGTACACATAGTTTGTTAGCAAATATTATTACCTGCTGTTGATTAAACTATTCTATTATACAATATCAATATACAAACTGACAACCTAAAATTACAGAAATATGGCTAAATTTTCTCCTGACGAATATCGGCACGAGGGTAATGCCGTCTCGTTACTCAACTATCATTTTGTTTTTATCCCTAAACGTAGAAAAAAAGTTTTAATAGGAGCAATAGCTGAAAGGCTTCAACAAGTCATCTGTGAAGTATGCAATGAAAATAGATGGAAGATTATAGCGATGGAAATTATGCCCGATTATGTTCACCTTTTTCTTAACGCTAAACCTACCGATAATCCATCTACTATGATGAATCGCATTAAGGCAAGGGCATCTCATCATTTACGAAAAGAATTTCCAGAACTTTTGAAACTACCAACTCTGTGGACACCTAGCTATTTTGTGTCTACGGCTGCCAACATTTCCACAGAATCAGTAAAAGCCTATATTGCACAACAGCGAGATTGATGATATCACTTAGGCGTAAACGCCTTCCAGTAGCTTTCATCCCTGGGCTAAAGCCACAGGGTTTTCAGCCTACTTTCTAATAATAACCAACAGTGGCTTGATTGACACTGATGAGCAACCAATAACCCCCATAATCCTCTATTAATTAACACTGGTACAACTCACAGTTCTTGTAGGTAGAGCATATTAGCCCCACCTACAACAATTATCTGTCTACAGAACCCATGATGACATCGATACTACCCAAAATAACCACAATATCTGCGACTTTCACACCCTGCAGTAAATGAGGTAGGATTTGGAGGTTGTTGAAATCAGCTGGACGAATCTTCCAACGCCAAGGGAAGACGTTATCATTACCAACCAAATAGATGGAAAGCTCTCCTTTGCCACTTTCAACTCGAGAGTAGACTTCGCCCTTAGGAATCTTAAAGGTGGGGGCAATTTTCTTACTGATATATTGGTAATCGAAAGCATCCCACTCAGATTTTTTTCCAGCCTGGAGTCGCTTAGCTTCCAAGCTCTCATAGGGTCCGCCTGGTAGTCCTTTGATAGCTTGGCGAATGATCTTGACAGACTCGCGCATTTCCCGCATTCTTACTAGGTAACGTGCTAAGCAGTCACCAGCAGTTTCCCACTGTACTTCCCAATCAAAGTCGTCGTAAGATTCGTAGTGATCAACTTTCCGCAGATCCCACTTCACGCCAGAAGCACGTAACATTGGACCGGATAGTCCCCAGTTAATTGCTTCTTCGCGAGTGATGGTGCCAACGCCTTCAACACGACGTCGGAAGATAGGATTATTAGTTACTAAGCGCTCGTACTCGTCTACGACAGGCAAAAAGTAGTCACAAAAGTCTAAGCACTTGTCAACCCAACCGTAGGGTAAGTCAACAGCTACACCACCGATGCGGAAGTAGTTGTGGTTAACCATCCGATAACCTGTGGCGGCTTCCCACAGGTCGTAAATCATCTCCCGTTCGCGGAATTGATAGAAGAAAGGAGTTTGCGCACCAACGTCAGCGAGGAAGGGACCAAACCACAGCAAGTGATTGGCAATGCGATTCAACTCCAGCATAATGACACGGATATAGCTGGCGCGTTTGGGAACTGGAATGTCTGCCAGTTTTTCTGGAGCGTTGACAGTCACTGCTTCGTTGAACATTCCCGCTGCATAGTCCCATCGACTCACATAGGGAACGTACATAATATTAGTTCGGTTTTCGGCAATTTTTTCCATTCCCCGGTGTAAATAGCCGATGACCGGTTCGCAATCAATGACATCCTCTCCATCTAGGGTGACGATGAGCCGCAGCACCCCATGCATTGAGGGATGGTGAGGACCCATGTTCAACACCATTGGTTCGGTGCGGGTTTCTATTCTTGCCATTATCTCAGTACTCTCCCCTTAGTGAACACTTGTGCAGTCAACCCTCAATTTATATATCCTTAACATGACATTTTTAGGTCAACATCAAGATGTATTTACCAACTACACATTGAAACCCCGTAGTTTCTACTGCGAACTTTCAACGCGTTTAATCTCTATGTCATGCCATTAGTTTAATTATATTGAACTAATTCAACCTACTTTCTGCGTTTTTAATATCGAAAAAGTTTTGTGTTACTATAGGTCAGATGAAAGGTAATTCTGAAACACCAGTTGATATAGAAGAGTTAGTATTCTCCCATATCCCCGTCCTAGGTCCGGAAGTTATTGAGGGTTTAGCAGTACATGCGGGTGGGCATTATTTAGATGCAACAGTAGGTGGTGGTGGTCACACTCGCTTGATTTTGGAAGCTGCTCCAAATGTGCAAGTGACAGCAATTGATCAAGATGAGCAGGCTCTTCTAGCGGCGCAGACACAACTGGCTGAGTACAATGACCAAGTAAAATTTATTCACAGTAATTTTGCAACATATAATTTCCCCCCAGAGACTTTTGATGGTGTAGTGGCTGATCTGGGTGTGAGTTCTTATCATATAGATACACCAGAACGTGGTTTTAGTTTTCGCCACGAAGCAGATCTGGATATGCGCATGGATCGACGATGCTCTCTGACTGCAGCAGATGTCATCAATCACTGGGATGAAGCCGAATTGGCAGATATTTTCTTTAAATATGGTGAGGAACGATTATCAAGACGTATTGCTAGGCGTATTGTAGAGCAACGTCCTTTTCATACGACTGTAGAACTGGCAGGTGCGATCGCATCGGCTGTTCCTCGTCAATACCGCTATGGCAGAATTCATCCCGCAACTCGTGTATTTCAAGCTTTGCGAATTGTCGTTAACGACGAGTTAAAATCTCTAGAAACTTTCATTGCTCAAGCACCAAACACACTCGTTCAGAGTGGCAGAATTGCAATCATTAGTTTTCACAGTCTTGAAGACCGCTTAGTGAAGCATGGTTTGCGCAATTCATCACTGCTGCAAGTCTTGACCAAGAAGCCCATCCTTCCTCAAGAAGAAGAAATCGCTGCTAACCCCCGTTCTCGTTCTGCCAAACTGAGAATAGCCGAGAGGAGAAGTTAGGGTAGGAGGAGAAGGGAGCAGAGGGGACAAGGAGGACATGGGGGACATGGGTGACATGGGGGATACTCTATACTATGCCCTATGCCCACTCCCTATTCCTAACTCCTAGCTCTTAACTCTTAACTCCTCACGTCTCACCTCTCTTGGCAAAACAACGCGAAAAGTGGAACCTTGACCCAGTTGACTTTCGACAGTGATACTTCCGTTCATTAAACGGACTAATTTGTCTACAATTGCTAGTCCTAAACCTGTGCCACCGTGTTTGCGTGTTGTAGATTGATTTAATTGCCAAAACCCTTGGAAAATGTTTTTTAATTCAGTTTCAGGGATGCCAATGCCGGTATCTTTAACCATCACGACTAGTTTGTCTTGCTCTAGTTGTTGCACTTCTACGAACACGCCTCCAGTCTCTGTAAACTTGATGGCATTGGAAAGTAGGTTAACCAACACTTGCTGTAGGCGATCGCGATCATTGATAATTCTGGGATTGTGGAGACTTGTATGAACAGCCAAGGTTAAGTTTTTTTGCTGGACGAGAAAACTTAGTTGTTCTGTAGTGCTTTTGACTAGCTCTACTAAGTTAAATTCTTGGAGTTGTAGCTCTAGCCTACCTGCTTCAAGGGATGAGAAATCAAGTATATCCTCGATCAGCTTGAGTAGTTGTTTCCCACTGTTAACAATTTTTTCGACCATTGTTCTTAATTCGAAAGGGAACAGATGGTAGTAGCGTCGTAACAGTAGTTGGGAGAACCCCAAAATTGCATTCATAGGCGTACGTAGTTCATGCGATATAACAGACATAAACTGAGCCTTGATGCGTGCAGCTTCTTGTAGTTGTATGTTCTGGAGTTGAATTGCACGTAGTTGTTCTTCAGCTTGTTTACGGGCAGTTATATCCCGCACTAGCCAACGCCAACCTATCGGGTTACAGTGGGGATCATATACAGTAACTACACTTAGACTACAGTAAAATAGATTATCATAACGAGATTGTAAACAGACTTCCCACTCCTGTAGTCTCTCCATCTGTTTGAGTTGGAGCAATCGGCGACGAAATGCAGCGCGTTCTTCCTGTGGTATGTAATTGGCCAGGGGTTTCCCTTGGAGATACTTTTTTGGAATTTTAAGTAGGTTGACTGCAGTGTGATTGGCTTCTATGATCAAACCTTCAGTATTTGTGATCAAATAGCCATCAGGTGCAAAATCAAATAGTTCTAGGTAGCGCTGGCGTTCTTGTTCTAGAGAGGCACGAGCAATTTCTAACTGCTCATTCTGCTCAATTAATTCTTCTTCCGCTACGTGCAATTCTTCTAAGGCGATTTGGAGCTCATCCAAAGCTTGCACCAGCAACTCTTGTGGCGGTAAAGATGATTTGCAGACTTGCTGACTTAATATCTCTTGACGCTGACGGACTTGTGCTATTTTCTGGGCAAACTCTTCTAATGCCACACATTTACCCCCATCACCATTAACCCTATTTACAGTGTATGTGGGTAGATCTCATTCATAACTCTATCTATAGTCATTGCTCATTAGTCACGAGTAAGCTAATGTATTTCTCAATGACATAGCACTCATGGTGGTTGTTAATTGTTAGTTATTGGCTGTGATCTGTTAACACTCAACAGTCCGCTATTTCATCAAGCTGTTCGTGCTCTTCCATAAGTAATATGACTCCTTGAACTTCCGAGTCTGTACCAATTAATGGAGTACAAATAACCTCACACTGTACTGCCCTCCCTCTTCGGTTTCTGGCATTCAATAGCACTTCATGGAATTGTGACTGCCCAGTAACAATCGCCAGCAGTGGCTGTCTTAGTGGTTCTAGAGGTAGACCAATATCTAAGCTCATAAAGTGTAGTAAAAAAACTTCATCAGCGCGCAAACCCCACAAGTCTTCAGCTTTACGATTCCAAATGAGAATATGCAAATCTGGACTGAGAACTACCACTCCAGCACGGAGGCTCGTGAGAATCGACTCTAAAAAGCTGTTGACTCGGTTGAGTTCTTCACTTCGTTGGCGCAGTTCTTCATTGATCGTCTGCAATTCCTCGTTAGTAGATTGCAGTTCTTCATTCATTGTCTCTAGTTCTTCATTGGTAGACTGAAGTTCCTCATTGGTGGTTTCTAATTCCTCTACAGTGGATTGAAGTTCCTCATTGGTGGTTTCTAATTCTTCGTTGGTAGATTGAAGTTCTTCATAAGCTGTTTCTAATTCTTGGTTAGCATGTACCAGATCATTTTGTAACTGCTTAAAGCGAGTCACATCGCTGAATATAATTTTTATACCAATTAGGGTATCAGTATTGCTATTGAAGAGCGGCATGATCTGTACATCCAGATATCTGATTTCTCGTTCAGAAGTAGACCATTCTACATCCTTTAAAGTAACGGTACGATGGTGAGTGCGAACTTGGTCAATGCGCGATCGCAATTCCACTGGGCGATATGAAAGTTCCAAGTCTTGCACTGGACGACCCAGATCTTTGATATTGATATTAAACAATGTTCGTGCTTGAGCATTGGCTAGTATGATTGAGTTATTGAGATCTATAACTATCTGGGCTACTGGATCAATCTCAAAAGCGGCCTCATGAATACGGATTTGGTCAACCATTTCTAGAGCACTTTGCTGATTATTGTGATGAGGCATGTGAAGAAACATTTCACGCAGGTTGCCATTGGGAGTTTTGGTGAATACCCGTCGTCGTAAATCAACTGGGGTGAAAGAGTGATTGCGGGTGAATAACATTTCTGCTTTGCCCAAAAACAGAAACCCACGGTCATCAAGAGCAAAATGAAAACGATCAAGTATTTTTGCTTGAGTTTCAGTATTGAAATACATTAAAGTATTACGACACACCAATAGGTTGATTCTAGATATAGGTGCGTCTTGCACTAAATCATGGCGGCCAAAGATAATACAACGGCGTAGTTCTTTTTGTACAATATAGCGACCATTGATTTGCTCAAAATATTTTTCTAACAGATCGCTAGGAATAACCTGAACTTCCCTAGGGCTGTAACTTGCATGACGAGCGTAGTTGAGAGCTTCCTCATCCACATCTGTAGCAAAGACTTTCACTCGTTCTGAGCACTGTTCCATACCTAAAGCCTCAGCCAGCAACATAGCTACGGTGTAGGTTTCCTCTCCGGAAGCACATCCTGCACTCCAGATCCGGATTGGTGTTCTGGCATCTCTACTGTTTATGATCCGAGGTATGATTTCATGCGCAATGTAGTCCCAAGCTTGTGGTTCACGGAAGAAAGCTGTGACGTTGATTAAAATTGTGTTGAACAATTCAACAAACTCATCTGGATGAACCTCCAGGTAGTCAAGATAGCTACTGTAGTTGTCAACATTTACTGTTTGTATGCGTTTGAGAATCCTGCGGCTTAAGCTTGTACGCTTGTATCCACTGAAATCAAAACCACGGGTACGTTTAATATAATCTAAAAGATTTTCTAATTCTGGGTGTGGTTCTTTGGATGTCATAACTATAGCTATTTAGTTAACGAGATGAGTCATAAAAAGGTGATGTTGCTCACCAAATATGGGACATAAGAATCTTTAAAGAACAATCCAGAATTCAATATTGAGAACTCAAAACGTCCTTGTTGATCAAGATTTTGTGAGGAAAGACTAAAACTAATATGCGTCACTAACAAAGTACAGAATACATGAGTGAATTCTGACTTCGATGTTGTGAGAGCTTTCTTGTTAAAGAAGTACTCAGAATGTTAAATCTAGGATTCAGAATAAATAAAAAGTTGATTATTGCTCTTATTTAATGTGTAGGTTTACCCTGACTCGAATTTCTGACTCCCTATTGCATCACTAAGTTTAATAAGGTGGGTGCGATCGCGTCTAGAGGTAAAATGAAATCAACACTACCTGTTTCAATTGCTGCTTTTGGCATACTGAAGTATTCGGAAGTGGCTTCATCCTGAGCAATTACTATACCACCCATTTTTTTGACAGCCTGTACACCCATTGCTCCATCGTTATTTAAACCAGTCAAAACAACAGCAATGACCTGTGTTGAAAAACTAGTTGCTGCTGATTGAAACAACACATCAGCAGAGGGGCGAACATGGCGCACTTTTGCTTCAGAAGATAAAGACAGAGTCCCATCTGGCTTAATCAATAAGTGTTGGTTAGAAGGTGCGATGTAAACTACACCAGGATACATTAATTCTCCCTGCTCCCCCTGCTTTACTAATAGAAGCGTGCGGCTCTTCAAGATTTGAGGCAGCATACTGGGGTAATCGGGATGTAAGTGCTGTACGATCACAATTGGTGCGGGAAAGTTCTTGGGGAGACTAGATAAAACGTGGCTTATAGCTTTAAGTCCACCGGCAGATGCCGTTAGCACTACTATAGAGTGGTCAGCTATCATTAGTGAATACTATAGCTTTGTTAGGCTTGAGTGACACATAGTCTGTTGGAGAATCTTTAATCAGAACTATCGTCTAACAGCACATTCCGAATAAGAGTTGCATTTTCCTCTGCTTTTTGTGCTTCTGCTTCGAAACGTTCTGCCGAAAGGTTGTAATTACGCTCCCGCATCCGCAAAGCCATACGACGTGCTAGAGATGATTTCTCCTCCAATGCTCTTAGGGCTACCCATAGAGCATCTTCCAGTGCATGCGACTGCTTTGCTATTAGACTTTCGACTGAGAAAGCATGACCTATGCGACATCTAAACCGTAATAAATCTGCCTCTTGGAGTTCCCAGAGGTTACCACCACAATCTGGACAGGAATAATGTGAAGCAATTCCGGGTTTGTCTTCTTGACCAAGTGCTGTTGTGTCCAGTTCCGCGATGTTAGATTCATATTCTATATCTGGAAGAATAGGAACTTCTTTTCCCTTTGGACAATCATTATCGTCTTCTGCTGTGGCTGACATATCAACTAAATTGACTAAAACATTTGGAATTTCAGCCAGTGGTAATATGTAGTCTATGTTATCCACATTTTCAATCGCACTGCGTGGCATACCGGGATACATTGCATCCTCTGGGTCTTGGACAACTGCCACACCACCCAATTGTTTCACTGCTTTTAGTCCTGCGGTGCCATCATCAAGAACACCTGTCAACACTACACCAATTACTCGTTCTCTGCAGGCTAATGCAGCAGTACGAAAGAGTGGATCGATAGCTGGTCGATGACTATTCTCGCGAGGACCCCGTACTAAGGTAATATATCCTGCTTTTACCAGTAGATGGTAGTCGGGTGGGGCAACATAAATTCGTCTTGGGACAAGAACCTCTCCGTTTTTGGCGTGAGATACGGGTAAACCTTTAGCTCGGTTTAGTATCTGAGGTAAAACACTTGTGCCATCTGATGGGAAGTGAAGGACTACGAGTATAGCAGCATTCAGCTCTGACGGTAATTGTTTGACCAAATACTTGAGTGCCTCAACCCCACCAGCTGAAGCTCCAACTACAATTATATCTCTTTTGGGCATTTATGATTTTTTAAGAGAACAGCGGAGTAATTTAGACTACACCGCTTCTTTCACATTAACAAAATTGAGAAATTAGTTACTAAGATTTTTGTACTGAAGTACCCCACCGAATAACGAATGAAAATCCCAAGAGACTAATTCAATTTGTTGTCGCTTAAAAGTTTGTGGGTTATTAACCTACTTTGCTGCATATCTAACTATTTCACAAATCTTGGCAATTCAATCTGAAAGTTCGAACCCTGACCTAGATTGCTAGTAACGCTAATAGTGCCTTGCATACTTTCCACTAAGGATTTAGTGATCGCTAGCCCTAAACCAGTACCACCATATTTACGCGTAGTGCTCTGATCAACTTGTCGAAATTGCTCAAAAATATTCTCTAGCTCAGACTCAGCTATGCCAATGCCAGTATCAATGACGGTAATCGCAATCCTATCATTAGATATTTCCTCGACTTTGACTTCTACGCTGCCAGTTTCTGTGAACTTAATAGCGTTTAACAATAGCTTGTCCAATACTTGCTTGAGACGCTTACTGTCATTGACAATCAAATGAGTATTAAGATTAATATGAAAGCTTAAATGTAAATGCTTTCGCTCTGCAAGAAAGGCATGTTCTGATATAGTCTTTAAGATGAGAGTCGTCAAATTAAACTCTTCTAATTCAAGCAAGCCATAATCATTTTCAATTTTATTGAAGTAAAGTAAATCATTAATTGTTGCTAGTAACTGATTCCCATTACTCAGGATTCTTTCTACTATTTCTACTTGCCGTTCACATAAAGCTGAAGTTCGTTGACGTAACAGGACTTGTGATAAACCTAATATGACATTCAACGGTGTGCGAAGTTCGTGGGATGTTGTAGTTAAAAACTGGGATGTTGTTTGCCTTGCCTCTAAAAGTTGCAGTTGTTGTAGCTGAATGTGTTGTCGGTTTTTTTCTATTTCGCGGTTTTGCTCTAAAAGAATTTCATTTTGTCTAGCTAACTGTTGTTCTCTTTCTTCCAAAGCTTGAATTGTTCTAGTGTTACTGATAGTGATCGCTGTTATCTGACCGACTAAATTCACGAGATTCTGCTGCATGACATCAAAGGCATAAGGATTGTCCCAGTTACCCACCACCAGTACACCCATTTTTCCTGTTTGCGCTGACTCTATCACTACGGCGTACATTGAGGGCGCAAGCACTTGTTGAGAGTAAGTTTGGCGAAAAAAGACTTCTGTTGGTTTCCCTATATCTTCTACGGCTGCTTTTCTTGGAAAAAACTGGGAAACACCAATGGCAAAAACTTGATTCAGTGAGGCTATATGACTATCAATCAGTTTTTGTAAGGGAAATTGATTTGTATTTATTCCTGCTGTTGCACTGACTTCTAAGTGTCCAGATTGGGAGTCCCAAAGTAAAATTATGGAAAACTGAACGCTATCAATCGCATCACATATCTTCCAAGCAAGCAGTTGCAATACATCAGGTGAGTCAGTGGACTGATAATTCACGAAGTGAATTAACTGCTGTATTATCTTTGATTGCTGAGGTTGACAGTTAGAAATTCGTTCTTTATCCAGGCTGTAACACTGCTTTTCACTTAAAATCATGATTGCCCAACGGCGTTTTCTTAGGATATTTAATCTTTTTGACTGTTTTTGGATGCAGATAAAAGCATTTTTTGCTCAGCTATATGACTTCTCTCATGAATGAGACTAATTTATTGCACATGTCATTTAAAGTATAAGGATAAAATTTTCACGCATATTATCTTAGCCATTTCTTGATTTTTTATTTTTAAATTTTTTATGAATAATTTTCAAATTTTATTCCGTAAAGCTATTTACGTAATTTTACCTAATTTATTTACATTTATTTATATTTTTTTAACAGTCTACAAAAATAATATTTCTTATTAATTCTTAACTATTTGACGGCAAATCCCTCTTCTGCTGTCTAAGCTAAACGAATAACCCAACAGCTTTTTGATGTCGTGGGATTGTTAGGTATTGCTGAATTTGGTTATGAATTCTGTTTGTATGCATTTTTGTAATTAGCACCCAAATCCTTATAGAGACGTAGCATTGCTACGTCTCTACACACCCATGAATTGCACATTCATATTTTGATTAAATCAAAAATACAAAATCTCATGATGCTCGTAATTGCCGCTTTCGTATCCGTTCTAAGCTACCAGTAGGAATCGACTCAATTAACCTTTGAGTGTAATTCTCCTTGGGTGCAAGATAAATACTTTCTGCTGTACCTTGCTCGACAATTTGACCTTGATTCATTACGAGGATGCGATCGCTCATAAACTTCACCACACTTAAATCGTGGGAAATAAAGATGTAGGTTAAGCCAAACTCGTGTTGTAATTCTTTTAACAGATTTAGCACCTGTGCCTGTACGGACACATCCAACGCAGAGACTGATTCATCACAGATAATGAACTTAGGATTTAATGCTAAAGAACGGGCAATGCAAATTCGCTGGCGTTGACCACCAGAAAATTGATGGGGATAACGATTCATAGCATCTGCATTTAACCCCACTCTTTCTAAGAGATAAACTGCACGTTCACGCCGCTGTTGCTTTGTTTTGCTAATGGAGTGAATGATCAATGGTTCCATGATTGCTTCCCCAATTTTCAATCGTGGATCGAGAGAACTAAAGGGATTCTGAAAGACGATTTGCATTTCTCGTCTTAAATGCTGTAATGATTCTCCCTTTAAAGTGGTAATGTCTCGTCCCTCAAAGATAATTTGACCACTCATTGGTTCAATCAATCGCAGCAAGGTTCTACCAAGGGTAGTTTTGCCACACCCCGATTCTCCTACCAGTCCTAAAGTTTCTCCCTTTCTGAGTTCAAAAGAAACTCCATTCACTGCCATGTTGTAGCGCTTTGTACCACCAAAAACTCCCCTTACTGGAAACCCAACCTTTAGGTCATGCACTTGTAGCAACGGCTTTTCCTGTTCTAGATTTGCTAATCTGCGAGCAATTTCCTCGGTCGTAATTTCTATTGGTTCTTCAGGTTGTTTTGACTGAATCACCACTTCTCCTGTTGGTTTCTCCTCTACACTCATGTAGTCAGAAACTGTCAGCAGTTTTTGGGGACGGCGATTAAGGGTAGGGCGACAAGCTACCAGACCTTTAGTATAGGGATGCTGTGGGCTGGTAAAAATTTGTTCAGCTGGACCACATTCCACAATTTTGCCTCTATACATAACTGCTACAGAATCTGCAATTTCTGCAATGAGTCCCAAGTCATGGGTGATAAAAATCATTGCCATATTACGGCGCACCTGTAACTCTCGCAGCAATTCTATGATTGTTGCTTGCACCGTCACATCTAATGCTGTAGTGGGTTCATCAGCTATTAATAGCAATGGATTGCAAGAAATTGCCATTGCAATCATCACCCGCTGTAACTGACCACCTGAAAGCTGATGTGGATAGCGGTCTAGCATTGCTTCCTTATGTTGGGTTACCAACTTTTCTAGTTTTTGTTCATCTAGAGTTAATGAACCCGAAGAAGTTTGTTGCCAGGTGTCAATATACTGTTGTCGCAAAGCCTCATCACTGGGAAGGAGTTTGACTTCTTGCAGTCCTGCAATTGCTTGCCTTTTCGCTTCAGCTTTGGAAACTTTCTGATGTCGCTGAATTGCTTCTGTTAACTGGAACCCAATAGTATAAACTGGATTGAGCGAACTCATGGGCTCTTGAAAAATCATAGCAATATCGCCGCCCCGGTAGATCTGCATTTGCTCAGTTGGCAGATCTAGCAGATTAATTGCTTTTCCATTTCCTTGGGGACTAAACCAGATTTCGCCGCCACTTATTAATCCTGGAGCCTGCACTAACCTCATGATTGCGAGAGCAGTGACTGATTTTCCTGAACCGGACTCTCCTACTATTCCTAGTGTTTCTCCCTGATGTAGTTCAAAAGAAATACCATCTACAGCTTTTATGACCTTAGTATCGCCATAAAATTCAACTTGTAGATTGCGAACGTCTAGGACAGTTTCTCTCATAGGAGTTGAGTATATAAATTGTAAGTTTAAATATTATGGATTTTAACAGTGTTCTCGAAGTGACTACCTAATTTTATTCTTTTAAAAAGAGATCAGCGTTATCAGCATCAAAGACTATTACCTAACTCTATATTGAGGATCGGGCGTGGGCAGTGAGGAGTAGGGAATAGGGAACAGAGAAAGGTATATCTATACGCACTCGTTGTGTGATTGATCACAAGTATCTTTCATCTGCATCAGAACCGGGTTTTCTACCAATTATTCAGCCTAAAAACCTTAATTTATTGTATAGAAACCCGGTTTTTCTGGTCTCGCGCTTGAATGCTGCAAGATCTAAAACGGAATGTCGTCGTCCACATTCGGTTCTTCGTTCTTTGTGACTGGATAAGGCTTTGGCTCGTAACTTGTGCTTTGAGGTACAGGTGATTCTGGTTTATTTTGGGGAATGACACCCACGCTTGTGGTTTCTGGGGTTAGTGTGGAAAGGGTTGGCTCGTAATTGGGAGCGGCTTTTTGCGGTGATGTTACAGGTATGGATGAGGATGAGCTTGTAGTGCTTGTTCCTAGTGAATGAATACGTTGTAATGTTAATTCAGCGCGTTTTTCCTTAAAACCTTCTGGGCGCTCAATAGTATTCATGTTTAAGCGTCCTTCCAGAAGGACATGATCGCCCTGGTGGTTGTTTTGATAGACTTCTTTTGCCAGATTTCCCCATCCTATAACTCTCAACACAGCAGGAGGATCATCTGGTCGCGGTCCTGGGAACTGTACCATCATTTCTGTCAGTTCCATTCCATCTGGTGTATGACGAAGTTGCGGTTCTTGAATGATTTCTGCCATTAAAATACAGCTATTCATGAAATTCTCCTTACTGAAATATGGGGGATTAGGTTAGAGAGTAGTACTGAAGAAGATGTGTCGTTCTACATATTTTTAGACATTTTTTTGAGGTTGTTTATTGTTACTTGAACCATAGAGTCTTTTCTAGCACAAAAGTCAAGCTCTTTTCCTAATCAGAGGCTATTTCTAGCTTATAACGACATTTACTAATCAAAGAACTCAGAAGTTATCTTGGAAGATGACCACGAGTAAACAGCAAAATCATTTAACAAGCAAACAAGCGGATTTATCCTTAGCGATATTCTGAGTACTGTTCTCAATGCTTCTTAATAGTATAATTGTACTAATACAGGAATGTCAGCTAATTTGTGCTCTCGTTCGCCACTGTAGCTTTTAGGCGAGTGATGGAATATCATGAACTTTCTGTGTTCCCTTTGAAAGTGTACGCTCAGTCCTAAACTATCCCTGTTATAGTTGTCTAAAGTTTTTTTACAGCTGACAATTCTCTATCCCACTTTTCTCAAATACTCGTGGCGCAGGTTTTTTTAGAAAACGTTTACAAAAGTTTCCCTCCTCGTAAAGAAGAAGGGACTACTCATCGTGCAGAAAGTATCAATGTCTTGCGGCGGATTAACTTAACCGTGGCAGATGGTGAATTTATAGTGCTAGTTGGTCCTTCCGGTTGTGGGAAAAGCACTCTCCTGCGATTGATTGCAGGGTTAGAGATGATGACTGGAGGCAATATTTGGGTAGGCGATCGCTTGATGAACGATTTGCCCCCCAAAGAACGGGATATTGCGATGGTGTTTCAAAATTATGCCCTCTACCCTCATATGACGGTATATGACAACATAGCTTTTGGACTACGTCGCCGCCTTGTGGTAGGGGATGGGGAGATAGGGGAGAGGGACGCTTCCTTGTCCTCTCTAGGGATTTGGGCAGAAAATCTCCTCGTGGGAACGACAAGAGCACTTCCCAAGGGACTGCGCTACATTTCTACGAGAGAACGATCTGTGGATGCGCGAGTTAGGGATGTTGCTCAACTTTTGCAAATTGAAGCTTTGCTAAATCGCCTGCCTAAACAGTTATCTGGTGGACAAAGACAACGCGTGGCTTTGGGGAGGGCGATCGCACGTAATCCCCAAGTCTTTTTAATGGATGAACCACTTTCTAATTTAGATGCCAAGCTTCGTGCTGAAACCCGTGCCCAAATCGTAAAACTACAACGTCAACTTGGAACAACGACGATTTACGTCACTCATGATCAAACCGAAGCAATGACGATGGGCGATCGCATTGCTATTCTCAACCAAGGTCAAATTCAGCAAGTTGCTTCTCCATTAGAACTTTATAATCATCCTGCTAACCGCTTTGTTGCACAATTTATCGGTTCACCGCCGATGAATTTTATTCCTGTAAAGTTCCATGCCCCTTTGTTAATCACTAGTGGTGATTTTCGTTTGACCTTGCCACACGTTTGGGGAACTGCTTTACAAAAATATGATGGGCGAACCCTCATTTTAGGCATTCGTCCAGAACACTTAATTGTGAGTGTGCCTGCAACCAAAAATTGGAGTGTACAAGTAGAATTAGTCGAGAATCTTGGTAATGACACATTTTTATCGGCAAAACTTGTTGAACCAAATTTCCCAAACGCAAGCACAACATCTCCTGAAATTCAAGTCCGAGTTCCACCTGACCGCTTCGTAAGTGTTGGCGAACATCTGTGGCTATCTATCATCCCAGAGAAAATACACTTTTTTGACCCCGATACTGAATTAGCGATATTTCCGGAATAGGGAGTGGGGATTAGGGGAGACAAGGAAGACAAGGAAGACAAAGGCACAGAGGGAAATACTCTATACTATGCCCCATTCCCCACTCCAATCACATTTCCGAAACAACTGATTCTTGTTCCCTTTCTACAAACATTTGAACGCGGGCACGGTAATTTCTCAAGGATTCATCTACACAATCGCGATCATTGCTGTTAGCGTATAAATGCACCAGTGGTTCGCCAGCATCTGGCAAAACCAACACCCAATTATCATCGTAAGGGTGACCTATTTTCACTCCATCGATTAACGATAGATTTTGAGCCGGATGAGTTTCTACTAGGTGGCGCATGAGTGCTCCTTTGGCTGTCCAGGGGCAACGGATTGTATGAGTTTTGTGAACGACACGAGGCAACTCAGCGCGTACGGAAGCGAGCGATCGCTCTTGTATCGTTAGCATCTCAATCAGTTTAGCAATGCAGAACATGGCATCGAATCCTGGATGCAGATCTGGGAAGATAAAGCCTGTGTCGCCACTACCTCCTAAGACAACATTGTGATTTTTATGACATGCTTCCATCAATGCTGTAGGATTTGCTTTTGTGCGAATTACCTTACCATCGTGGCGACGAGCAATGTGTTCCACGGCACTAGAAGCATGAACTGGTACAACTACTGTTCCTCTGGGGTTAGCAGTTAATATCATCTCTACCATCAGCGCTGTTAACATTTCCCCACGAATAGGAATTCCTGACTCATCCACCAAAATCAATTGTTCGCCATTAGCTGATACTTGGACACCAAAATTAGCTTTTAGCGCCTCCACAACATGACCAAGCTGAGTAAGTAGTGCTTCACGGTCAGTTGTGGATATAGCTGCTTTATTTAGACTGGCATTGAGCACGACTGCATCAGCCCCAAATTTATCTAACATTTGGGGCAAGACTGCACCTGTAACAGCATAAACGTAATCAATAACAACTTTTGCACGACTGTTACGAAGTGTATCAATATGTAGCAATTTTTCAAAAGCTGTGCAGTATCGTTCAACAACTTGGCTGGGGTAAGCAACATCGCCAATCTCGTGAATTTGCGATCGCCGCATATCTTCCTTAAAGTAAGCTCCCTCGATTTTCTTTTCTTGAGCTTTGGAGATATTAATTCCTTTCACGTCCAAAAACTCAATTAAGATATAGTCAGGGCGGTCAGGGTGAACTCGTACATGGATACCCCCAGCAACTCCCATTGTAGGTATAACAGTACGAGCCACTGGAATAGAAGTAGCGTCTAAGTTTTGAATATCAATTCCTACAGACGAAAGACCTGCTATTAATGAGCGAGTTACCATGCGAGAGACATTGCGTTGATCACGAGAAACCGCAACCCGAGAACCTGGTTTTAAGGTAGAACCGTACGCAGACCCCAACTTCACAGCAAACTCTGGGCTGATGTCAATATTAGCTAATCCTTGAACACCACGCTGTCCAAACAAATTCCTTTGAGCAGTGTTACCCCAAATCAAGTTGATATTCAAAATTGCCCCGGACTCAATTTTCTTACTGGGCCAAACTCGAACATTGGGGCTAATTTGGGCTTCTTCTCCTACAGTCGAAAGTGAACCCACTACAGCTGCTTCTAATACATGAGCACGACGGTCTACACGCGTACCACGAGCAATAACACAAGCCGAAAGATGAGCTTCCTCACCAATTATTGCTCCATTCCACACTATAGGACGCTTGAGATTAGCATAAGCACCAATGGTGACATTGTCCCCAATAACGCTTCCTGCTTCAATTTGAACTCTTGCGCCAATACGGCAATTATCACCGATAATTGCCGGGGCTTCAATCTCCGCTGAAGGGTCTATATGAGTATTTTGACCTACCCATAATCCAGGAGAAATTTCTTTATAAGGAAAATCAAGTTTGACTTTGTTGTGTAATCCATCGTACTGAGCCTGACGGTAAGCATCCAAATGGCCAACATCGCACCAATAACCTTGGGCAATGTAACCATACATAGGCTCATCTTTTTCGAGGAGCAAAGGGAATAAGTCTTTGGAAAAATCTGATTCAGTGTTTGTTGGTAGATATTCTAAAACTTCTGGTTCTAAAATGTAGGTACCAGTATTCACTGTGTCTGAAAAAATTTCACTAGTAGAAGGTTTTTCTAAAAAACGGCGAATTCGGTTCTCGTCATCAGTGATGACCACTCCAAACTCAATTGGGTTAGGAACACGGGTCAAAATTAAAGTAGCTTTTGATTTTTTCTGTTTATGAAATTCAATTGCTGCTTGTAAGTCAAAATCTGTTATACTATCACCACTAATTACTAAAAAAGTTTCATCAAGAAGTTCGGCAATATTTTTTACGCAGCCTGCCGTACCTAAAGGCTGATCCTCTTCTACCGCATAGGTCATCTGCACACCAAAATCACTACCATCTTGAAAGTAGTCTCGCAAAACATCTGGTAAGTAATGCAGTGTTGCTACTATTTCTGTAATGTGATTTCGTTTGAGAAGATTGATAATATGTTCCGCAATTGGTCGATTGAGAATGGGGACCATCGGTTTTGGCAGATCGGAAGTCAGTGGACGTAACCGAGTTCCCGATCCACCTGCCATCAGTACTGCACGCATAAATCCTCCTTAGTTATTTGTAAACCTTCACAGGGTTAAGTTCCATAAGATATATTCTTTCTTTAGTCTCCTATGAATATTCAATTTGAGGAACTTCCGCAGGATGCATCTAGTCGGAGATGAAGATATCTACTCGTCACCGTTCATTTAAAGCTTACCCAAAGTTGGACAGCACGTATCAAGGGACAGTTAAGATACGATTACCGCAGGGATTTTCACCCAGTTCTAAGCCTAACCAATAACAACGAGATTGGGGGTCTAGTATAAATACCTCCCAGAGGTTTTGGTTGGCGACAATACTAGGGCCACCCTAAACTGGAATATACAGAATTATGTTATGGATTAACTAACGAAGGGTGCTCAAGACTGGGGAGTGCAGGCAATTGCTCCTCAGTGTCTTTTATAAAGTGCCAAGATGGTGTAAGAATACTTAACTCTAATTTTGTCAGTTGCTTGCGGAGTTGATGGCAATGGATATAGTCATTTTGATATTGATAGTAGGTTATGCAGCTGGTATTTGGAAGTTTTGGAAAGGATTTTACCGAACTAACTTCCAACCAACTTTATCTAATCGCTTGATATTAGCGTTGTTATGGCCAGCCTTGTTTGTCACGAATCAATCCTATCGTCAAAACTTTAGAAAGGCGCTTAAGGGTAAATGAAGCAAACCCACGGCTTCAAGCCGTGGGTTTCAGTTTAAAACGCTTGAATCCACTCTTTAATAAAGTATTCAGTCCAGATACCATTTTGCCAGTAAGGGTCTGCTTCAACTAACTGGCGTACAATAGCCTCATCTTCAGCTTCATAGATGCCAAAAACCTTAGTGACATCTTTAGTTGGACCAATGGTAATTAACACACCAGATTCTTTCTGTTTGGCAAGTCCGTCTAAATGAGCTTGGCGGTAAGGGGCACGTTTTTCTAAAACGTCTTCGCAGTAAGTTCCCCACATTACATATTTAGGCATGGCGATGAAGAAGAGTTAGGAGTTAGGAATTAGGAGTTAGGAATAGGGAATAGGGAATAGGGAATAGGGAATAGGGAATAGGGAATAGGGAATAGGGAATAGGGAATAGGGAATAGGGAATAGGGAATAGGGAATAGGGAGTGGGGAAAAAAGTTAGGAGTCAGAAGTTATTTATCCCCCTTGTCTTCCTTGTCCCCCTTGTCTCCCTCTGCTCCCATGCCCCATTCCTAACTTCTCAAAGTGAGGCCAAATTTTTCAACTAGGGATTCGCGAACTTTTTGATGTACTGATTCAACTTCAGCATCAGTGAGTGTGTGGTCGTTGGCACGATAGATTAAGCGAAATGCTAAACTGCGCTGTCCTGTTGGTACATTCTCACCGCGATATTCATCAAACAATTCCACTGACTCTAGCAAGTCTTTACCAGTTTTGGTAATGACCTTTTGAATTTCGGCAACAGAGACTTTAACTGATGCAAAAAAGGCAATGTCTCGATCAGCAGGGGGATAGTTAGAATAGGGCTTGAATTTCGGTATGAGAATGTCATCTTGAT
This sequence comes from Nostocales cyanobacterium Centralia_MAG_434, assembly GCA_021324415.1. Classification (GTDB taxonomy): domain Bacteria; phylum Cyanobacteriota; class Cyanobacteriia; order Cyanobacteriales; family Nostocaceae; genus JAJPJF01. Next base: position 5,262 of record JAJPJF010000282.1, on the reverse strand, counting down.
CGAGAGAATCTAGAAGCACATCTAAATTCATCTGGAACACGTAAACTGAATCTGGTAAGCTTCTTTCCCGACGAAGTTGGGGATGTAGTTGTCCAAAAATCCCTAGTCTGCTTCCCCTAATCCATAGAGAGGCAGTACGTCCTGGATGCAGACGGCGATCAAGGCAATCTGGTTGAAACTCTACCTGTAAACTAAACTGCTGAAAGACACTTTCTAAGATGCCTTTGGCTTCAAACCAGCTCATGGGTTGCTCACGACCACTTTTTGTCCATTTGCTTGAGGTGATATCGCCTCCCATAATCCCAGCGATCGCATCGGCTTCTTGCAAGCCCTCTTCCTCTTGCCAAAAAATCCGCCCTATTTCAAAGCCGTTTAGCTCACCATTTCCCTGTTCTAAGTTGTACTGGAAGGCATCTATCAAGCCAGAGATTAAATCGGTTCGCAATGCTGAATACTCTGCAAACAGAGGATTTGATAGCACAACCTGTCTACTTTCCCCTGATTTAACTAAAGAGTAGTGCATTAATTCTGTTAGACCTTCTGCTCTAAAGCTAGCTCTTAGCTTACGGATGAGCTCATGATCTAAAGGTAGGTAGCCAGCTTCTGCTTGGTCGGGTAGTGTATCACAAAAATTGTCGTAGCCGTAGAGACGGGCAATTTCTTCAATCAAATCAATTTCCCGTTCTAAGTCTCGGTAACGATAAGGTGGTACGACAACAGTCCACGTACGGTCTCCTGAGAGATTAACCTGACAGCCGAGTGCAGTGAGAATACGCTCAATGTCTGCACCTTGCAGTTCTCCTGTCTCCCCTTTCAAATCTACTGGTCCAAGCAGCTGGTTGACTCGGTCTAAGCGGAGTTCTATGGAACGTGTCCAAGTGGAGGGGTCGGAACGTGTGTCAGCAATTTCTTGTTGAATTATGCTTGCAGAAGCAACAGAGCAAATCAACGACAAAGCACGGCGACAGGCAACTTCCAATTCCGCACGATTCACTCCTCGTTCGTATCTATTCGACGCCTCGCTTCTTAATCCCACATTGCGAGCAGAACGGCGAATTGTCACCGAATCAAATAATGCGGCTTCTAAAACTATATTTTGCGTACCTTCATAGACTTCGGTTTCTTCACCACCCATGACTCCAGCCAGTGCAACAGGTTGGTTATTAGCAGTGATTAATAAATTTTGAGTTGATAGGTTACGGGTTTGTCCATCTAGAGTTTTCAGGGATTCTCCAGCTTTGGCAAACCGGACGCCGATCTCCAGCGACTGTGCATCCGTTGTTTTTATACCAGCAACAGCTTGTAAGCGATCGCTGTCAAAGGCATGTAATGGCTGTCCCCACTCTAACAAAACATAGTTAGTAATATCTACGACATTATTTATTGGTCGCACTCCTGCAGAGCGCAAGCGCTGTTGAAGCCACTCAGGAGACGGTGAAATTTTCACTCGTGAAATGACTGTGCCTATGTAAGCAGGGCAAGCTTGTGTATCAGATATTTTTAGCGTTAAACTATGAGCCTCTTTATTAACTGATACTTCATCTGGCTCAGGTATTGATAGCTTTGCGCCTGTCAAAGCTGCAACTTCTCGCGCTATACCCACCATACTTAAAGCATCGGCACGGTTGGCAGTGGCAGTTACGTCTAAAATGACATCATCTAGGCCCAACAGTGGGCGAACATCGCTACCCAACTGCAGATTGTCTTGAGTAAAAATATGAATCCCATCTACATCGTTAGGTAATCCTAGTTCTCTTAAGGAGCAGATCATACCTTGAGATGGAATGCCTCTGAGTTTCGCAGGCTTTATTTTTAAATCGATATTGGGTAGATACGTACCCACAGTAGCTACGGGTACATAAATATCTGCCCGGACATTAGAAGCGCCACAGACGATGTTTAACGTCTCTTCAGCACCAATATCAACTTGACAAACACTTAATTTATCTGCATTAGGGTGTGGTTGGCGTTCAACGACTTTTCCGATAACAACACCATCTGCCCAAGCGCGGCGGTCTTCAATATCCTCCACCTCAAACCCAGCCATTGTCAGTGTTTCTGCCAATTCTTCTGGGCTAAGTTTTAGCTCGACTAGTTCTTGTAGCCATTTAAGAGAAATACGCATGGAATGTGTTTGCTTGTCCCTTTCGTCTATTGATATTGATCTAATTCTATGGTTTTTACAACCCAGCGATGGCTACCATGTGCCTTGCAAGGCGTACCCTCCAACTTGAACAATACTACTCTACTACCGATAGCAATTCATTTGTTTCAACATCACCCTGAATTAGATACTGGCTAGCCTACAGTGAGACAAAGTGGGATTGTACAGTCATCCTTATTATTTTGAGGCGTGGATGCTGGGAGAAACCTGAGCAAGAAATGAAATGGTATCAGGGACAGGAGGGCTAAATTAATTAAGTCACATGCATAAATACCATTTTAAGTAACTCTGTACGAGTAAAAGGTTTAGTTAAATATCCTGAAGCTCCCACTAATCTTGCTCTTACTTTATCGATAAGTCCTTTGCTACCTGTTACCATAATAATTGGTGTATTCTTAAACATTGAATTATTTCTGATAATCCGACATAACTCGTACCCGTCAATTCCTTCCATGTTCAAGTCTAATAAAATTAGGTCTGGTTTATGTCTAATAATTAACATGACTGCTTTAAGAGGATCACTAATAGTCACCACAAAAAAACTTTCATCTTCTAAGAAGCGGCTGATTTCTTTTAAAACTGTGGGACTATCATCTACAGAGACAATTTTGTAAACTTTTTGAGAAGGTGTTGTTGAAGGGACAATTCTCTGAGGTTCTTGTTTTGTATTTTTTACAGTCTTTAATTCCCGAGATTTTTCTCGACGAGAAGTAGAAAGTTGTTGGCGTTGCTCTTTAAGATCTGTTGGTGCAGTGTTCTTTTGTGCTACTGTATCTGATGCATCTGATGCTTTTTTATCAACTAGATCTTCTATCGGAGATGGGTCTGGAGCTAATTTTTCAAATATCTTTGGCAACTTGTCGAAGGGTGGATCTGGCTCGTGTAATAAAATCGCGCCACTTAGTATGTAAGGATATAAGTTTTTAGCCAGTTGTAATTCATCTTGATTAAGAATGACTGCCAAATGACGCAGACTGAACCCCTTCATCCAGTAAGCTAAGTTTTGTTGTATGGGTGGCAGTACTTTTGGCTTACTTCCATATAAATATGGACGTTGGTATGGAGAAGAAATATGTGGTGTAAAAGACTTCCAGTTTTGCAATCTTTCTTGACATTTTTCTACTATTTTTTCTACATCAAGTCTGCAAATCTTTGGCATTTTCTGTGGAGGATCTTTAAATTCATAAGTTCCTTGTTTAATTAATAAAAATGATTCAATAACTTCTTTCACTAATTCTTGCAGCAAGATAGCAGCTTGTGTTGATTGCAGATATCGTTGGCTAGTTAACCAACAAATAGCCTGGTAGTCGGCAGCTACACTGTTATGGGGTTCTGTTGACTGAGTTTGCAAGTCAGGCTCAAACATCAAGCGCAATTGAACACGAACTTCACTAGTTAAGGTCGGGATTTGATAGCTAAGGCGACGTAAGTGACGTTCTAGTCGATCAAAAGGCTCGACTGAATGGGTTGCATAGGTAATTTTTCCTTGCTCCAGATATATCAACCAAGACACTGAGTTGCTCAATACTTGCAAACAAACACTATCACCACAACTAGATAGGTGTCTTAACAAGCTTGAAGGACGCAGGTTTATAAATGTGCCAAAGTTATTCATTGGTTGATAAACTTAAAATTCCCGTAAATAGAGGTATGTTATTCATCCTAAGTATTTGTCGTTTGACCAGATTGTTTAGCTTAAATGACTCTCTTTCCTATAATAAGTAACAAAATTTTATGATTATAGCTTATTAGGTACCTACTGAAGGAGATAATCTCTAAATAAAGGAAGTTGTCGCTTAAATTTGAAATTTTAATTAACTTAGATAGTTGTACAGAACACGGGTATGGTTAATATGTAGATAATAATGATTCTCCTTGATTTATTTCATATAAAAAATGGGTTTTCTACATAGAATCTTTAAAATTCTAGCTCAGCGAAGATACGTATTCATAGTATTCTAATACATGATTAGGTATACATTTTGCGAAAGACACTGTTATCGGTGATGCTAAATTCCACAACAGTTCTTTTTACTCAACTTTATTTCCAGACAAAAAGGCTGGAAATTTGTGAGTGATTTAACAGCAGTAGGGTGCTCAATAAGTGGTAGTTTAGTTAAACCAAACAGCACTTATGCAGTTTTGCCAGCGGTTTAAACTATATACTTTGAGATAAGGGAAATTAAAGCTTTGACCATTAACATAACACAAAAAGTTATGGCTGATACATTAAAACTTGATGAAGTCGTGGAGTTTGCTGAAAACCCAGAGCCACGTTGTCCTTGTGTGCTACTACTGGATACTTCTGGCTCCATGCAGGGAATGCCAATTGATGCTCTCAATGAAGGATTGGTAGCATTTAAAAATGAACTAAGAAAAAACTCCCTAGCATCCCGGAGAGTTGAAGTAGCAATAATTACCTTTGACACTAATGTCAGCATCGTACAAGACTTTGTGACTGCTGACCAACTGAATCCTCCAACGTTAACAGCACAAGGTCTAACTACAATGGGGGCTGGAATTCATAAAGCTCTAGATCTGATTCAAGACCGTAAAGCTCAATATCGTGCTAATGGCATTGCCTACTATCGTCCTTGGGTATTTATGATCACCGATGGGGAGCCACAAGGTGAATTTGAGGATGTTCTCGAGCAAGCAACAAGGCGTCTGCAAGGAGATGAGGCAAGCAAGCGTGTGGCTTTCTTCCCTGTTGGAGTGGAAAATGCGAATATGGCGCGCTTAGGTCAAATAGCTGTACGTACTCCTTTAAAGCTTCAGGGACTTAACTTTGTAGAGATGTTTGTCTGGCTGTCTGCTAGTATGTCAGCTGTCTCTCATTCCAGAGTAGATGAGCAGGTCGCACTACCACCAATTGGTTGGGGATCTGTTTAATAGCCTATGCCTACACCGCTCGATGTATGAACACTTCAGAACAGACATCACACTGGCAAGTCGTAGCCGCATCAGTATGCGGTACAAGCCATTTGAAAAACAAACAACTTTGTCAGGATGCTCACCATTGGCTGTCGTTACCTGACAATGTTTTGGTTCTAGCTGTTGCAGATGGTGCAGGCTCAGCCAGTTGGGGGAAAGTGGGG